>NZ_JAFNPD010000002.1:0-300015 GCF_026535825.1 Lactobacillus sp. B4026 | reverse complement strand
TTGAATATCGGGCATTAGTCCTTAGTTAAAATTTATTAAACTGTCCTAATTTTGGGGTTCATATCACATATCAGAATGCGATCTTTTTATTTGCGGATAATAAAGTGACGTTGCTTTTGTTTGTAAGTAAAGCCTTCTCCCAGTGCTTCGTGAACTTCAATTACGCTCACAAATGCTTTGGGGTCTTCGGCGCTAATTAATTCTTTCACGGCAGGAATTTCACGTGGCGAAACGACTAAATAGATTACTGGACGATTAACTTTACTATAGCCACCCCGAGCTTCGAAATAGGTAAAACCGCGATCAAGCTTTAAATCAATCATCTGCGCGATTTGCTGGTACTTATCTGATATTATTAGTAAACCACGAGCAGAGTAGGCTCCTTGTTGGACAGCATCCATTACGCGTGAAAGGATAAATGATGCCACCAGCGTATACATAATGTGCTTTAAGTCTAAATAAGTTAGTGACGCAAACAAGACCAGCGCATCGCAGAATAAAAGCACCTTGCCAGAGGACATGCCGTATTTTAATTGACAAATTCGGGCAATGATATCAGTCCCGCCTGAAGTGCCATTATACCTAAATACTAATCCTAGACCTATTCCAGATAGGGTTCCCGCTAAAATCGCTGACAAGAAGAGGTCGTGTTCCAAGTTTAATTGATATATAATAGGTATCAAGCGCCAAAACCATAGGAAAAAAGAGAGCCAAAGAGTTCCCCAAATTGTGTAAGTCAAGAGTCGCTTACCCATAAAGCGATATCCCAAAAATATTAGTGGGATATTTAAAATAAGCGAGGAAAGCCCCATATTGATTCTCCAAAAGTGTCTAAGAAGCAAAGTAATACCGCTGATACCGCCATCTGTTAACTGATTAGGTGCGGAAATCATGTCTAAACTTAAGCCATAAATGGCGCAACCTAGCATGATCATAAATAGTTCTAGAATGTTTCTTCTAGTAATTTTTTGCATGATGATTATTATCTTTCTATTCAATCTTTGACGCTATAAACTTACCACATTTTCTAATGAAAAACACTATACAAATGAGTTGATTATCTGATGAAAAAAATAAATGATTTACCCCAAATTTTTGTTGCTGCAATTCCCGTACTTGAAAAGCTTGAAGAAGCAGGTTTTGAAGCATACTTTGTTGGTGGTTCAATTCGTGATTTGCTTTTAAAACGACATATTCATGATATTGATATTGCCAGCAGTGCATATCCTGAAGAAGTTAAACGATTATTTCCTAAAACAATCGATACTGGCATTAAGCATGGCACTGTAACTGTCTTATACAATGGTAGTAGTTATGAAATAACAACGTTTCGAACCGAATCAGGTTACCAGGATTTTCGCCGCCCTGATCATGTTACCTTTGTTAGAAGTCTCAAAGAGGACTTAAAGCGGCGTGATTTTACTATCAATGCGTTAGCAATGAATACTAAAGGCGAAATTGTTGATCTATTCAATGGCTTAGATGATTTACACCACCATCTAATTAAAGCCGTTGGTGATCCTTTAGAGCGCTTTCACGAGGACGCATTGCGCATGATGCGGGCAGTCCGCTTTATGAGTCAATTACAATTCGACCTGGAGGAGCAAACTGAAGAGGCTATTCGACAACTCCATTATTTGTTACCTAAAATTTCGGTTGAACGAATTCGTGACGAGTTTGTCAAAATGGGGACTGGACCAAATTCAAGAAAGGCATTTGCGGTCTTCTTGGATACAGAATTAAGCGAAGGAGCGCCCGATTTTGCCGGTAAGAAAGATTTACTAGCAATTTACCCCAGTTTGAAGTTTGATCCTATTTTAGAATCAAGTCTTTGGGCCGTGATTATCATTTTACTGAAAATAGCTAACAATGAAATTGGCCAATTTATGCGCGATTGGAAAAATTCCAATGCAATGACCAGCAAAGTAGAAAAAATTGTTGATTTGTTTGACCTGCTTTCAGAACGTGCCCCAACGGATTATGAACTTTTTGAAGCAGGCAAAGAAACATTATTGAATACAATTGATGTTGCGCAAATTTTGGGGCAGCCAATTAATTCTGAGGCTTTAGTTGACCGCTATATGGCGTTACCAATTAAGTCTTCTTCTGAACTAGTAATTGATGGTCGCTTTTTAATCGCTGCCGGTGTTAATCCGGGCCCTAAACTAGGTGAACTACTTACAGACATTAAGAAAAAAGTGATTGCCGGTGAATTGGAAAATTCACGTGAGGCAATCACCGCATTTTTAGGTAATGAATTTTAAACATAAAATAAAACAGCAAAATACATCAAAGCTGAACCGAGAAGAACAAACAGATGCCAGACAACATGAATAAAGGGAACGTTTTTCATGGTATAAAGCAGTGCCCCAACGGTATAAGCAATTCCGCCGCCAACGAGGAGCCAAAAGCCGTTAGGACTCAAGCGGACATATAGGTATTTGCCAGCTAAAATAACCAGCCACCCCATACCAACATATAAAACCGTATCCAAAATGACATGCTTGCCCCGGTTAAAAATATAGTAGATGATTCCAAAGATTGCGATTAGCCAAATGAGGCTAAACAGTAGCCAGCCCCATTTGCCCCCGATAGCTACTAGTGCAAAGGGCGTATACGAGCCACCGATTAAAAGGTAGATAGAGGAATGGTCAAAAATTTGGAAAACATTTCGTGCTTTGGTAAAAATTAAGCTATGAAATAACGTCGAAAATAAATATAAAATCAATAAGCAGCTGCCATAAATGGCAAAGGTAAAAAGCCTTATGGTGCTATGCATTGATACTGCCTTTAAAATTAATAAAATTAAGCCAATAATTGCTAAGCAAAAACCGATTCCGTGGGTAACCGCACTAAGCGTGTTATCTAATACGTAATAGTTTTTGCTTTTTTTAGTTGGCTCCTGCCAAAGTTCTTTTAATTTCATTATGAAAAAAGATATTCACTTTCTTTTTTTTGTTATAATAATTTATAATTGATACAATTCACATTCTATCATACAATGTGAACAGCAATTCAGAATTGAGGTCGAGTAGGTTGTCAGAAATAAAAATTTTGACCGATTCTTCTGCACAGTTAACGCCAGAAGAAATTGAAAAATATCATATAACAGTTGTACCATTATCCGTAACAGTTGGTGGAAAGACATATCTTGATGGCGTTGAAATCACCAGGCAAGAATTTGTTGAAAAAATGAGTCAGGCAGAAGATCTGCCTAAAACAAGTCAACCACCAATCGGCAGATTAGTAGATACAATTAAGGACTTAACGGCTGATGGGAGTGAAGTCGTTGGCATCTTTTTGGCTAAAGCACTTAGCGGAACGGTTGATGCTGCCAGACAAGCAGTCGAATTAAGTGGCAAGTCGGATCTAGTTCATGTTGTTGACTCTGAACTGACTGATCGGGCTGAAGGCTTGCAAGTTTTGGCTGCCGCTCGCGATGTTGCAGCTGGGAAACAAGTTCCAGAAATTTTAACTCACCTTGAAAATATCAAGAAAACTCAGCGTTTGCGAATGATGATTGTCAACCTGGAAAATGTGATCAAAGGTGGACGGTTAGGGCCAATCTCAGGCAAGATTGCTAATTTGCTGAATATTAGAATCGAGTTACAAATGCCGCACGGTGAATTAAAAGTAGCCAAAAAAGGGCGCGGCAAGAAATTCACGATGGCATTTGACCAGCGTGTCCTAGATGATATTGAGGCTAATAAAGAAAAAATTAAAGAAGTTGGTATTTCCTACGTATCACTTAATGGTGTACCACAGCGTTTGCTTGATTTTGCCCAAAAAATTAAGGACATTAATTCTAAAATTGATGTGTTGGTACGCGAAACTAGCCCAATAATTGCTACACACGCGGGCATGGATGCATACGCAATTTTATATTATACGGAGTAATTAATTGGCATATCGAGAAAGTTTTTACCGTTACTTAATGACGTTACGGGATGCAGATTCCACCGATCCTGTCGTGCAATTTGCAAATAATGCACAAAATGATCAAACTTTTCCTAAGCAAGAGCAAAATTATGAAAAGCTATCGGAGTATCTTGAGCTAAATGCGGGCTATTTACCGAGCATGAGCATTTTTGATCAAGCTTATCAGATGTATCACGATAAAATGATGTATTAACAAAGGCTCCTTCTTGGGGCCTTTTTAGTGTAAAGAAGGCAAAAACAATGGCTAAAATTCAATGGTATCCTGGTCACATGAACAAGGCTCGCAATCAACTTGAGGACAAAATGGGATTAATTGATGTTCTGGTTGAAGTACTTGATGCGAGAATTCCTGAGTCATCTAGAAATCCGATGATTGAAGACTTAGTTGGCGATAAACCGCACTTAATTATTTTAAATAAAGCTGACTTGGCCGACCCGGTAATGACTAAAATCTGGCAGAAAAAATTGAGTGGCAAAGGCAAGGTGGTAATGGCACTGGACTCTTTGCATAATACTAATATGCAGGTTTTAGTTCGGATGGTGAAAAAAGCAGCAAGCGCTAAAATTGCTAAATTGGAAGCAAAAGGTGCAGCCAATCCGGTTATTCGCATTGCTCTGGCAGGTATCCCTAACTGTGGTAAGTCGACCATTATTAATCGTTTGGTTGGCCGCAATGTAGCGGCCGTGGGTAATAAGCCTGGTGTAACCAAGGGCCAAACTTGGTTGAAGACGCAATCTAACATTCAGATTTTAGATACTCCCGGAATTTTATGGCCTAAATTCGAAGATCAGGACGTTGGCTATAAGCTTGCCGCTTTTGGCGCAATTAAAGATAGTATTTTTAGTGCTGATGATGTTGCGCTATTTTTACTTGCCAGGTTGCGTGAACATTATTTGGGCGATGTGGCGAAGTTTGCGCGGACAACTAAGGAACAAGTAGGCCGAATCAATGATACAGATTTGCTTTTGGCCCTTACCGAAGAATACGGGATGCGTGACGACTATGATCGCTTTTCTTTGTATCTTCTCCAACGCCTGCGTAAAGGCAAAGTAGGAAGGATCACATTAGATCGACCATGACAATCAATGAAATAAAAACTTTATTAATTCAAGAAAAACTTCCCGCAGAAACAATCACCCAGTTGGCGCAGGATCCAAGAGCAGGCGTTCAGAAATTACTGGTTAGCTATCAAAAGCGTCAGGCTAAATTAGCAAGTAAAAAAGCAGCATTTGAAAAGCGGTTTGATTATGAGCGCCAATTTTGGGCTAAAAAGCAAGTAGTGGCCGGTGTCGATGAAGTTGGTCGTGGACCTTTGGCTGGTCCGGTGGTGACAGCTGCCGTCGTTATTGACCAGGATTTTGATCTGATCGATGTGAATGATTCGAAAAAACTGAGTGCTAAAAAAAGATGCGAACTTTATCCTAAAATTTTTGAAGAAGCAGTCAGTGTCGCTGTCGGCCTCAAAGACGCTGAGGTAATAGACAAAGTAAATATTTATGAAGCAGACCGATTGGCTATGGCACAGGCCGTCAATAATTTAGATTGTTCCGTTGATGCTTTGCTTGTTGATGCGATGGATGTGCCGGTAGCTCTTCCGCAAGTGAAGTTAATTAAAGGGGATGCAAAGTCTAATTCGATTGCTGCCGCTTCAATTGTTGCCAAGGTTTTTCGTGATAAGCTAATGGCAGATTATGCTAAAATCTATCCCGAATATCACTTTGAAGTCAATGCCGGCTATGGTACTAAAGAGCATTTGGCCGCTATCAGGCAGTATGGCCCATCACCAATTCACCGTAAAACATTTGCACCTGTCAGTGAGTTTTATCAATAAAAAATTTCCCTCCTTTTTTACGTATATGTAGATAGGGAGGTTTTTTATGAAAACAACAAATTTTCTTTTGCGTTTAAAATTACAAAAAGGAATTGGTTATGTTAAGATGTTAAAAATTGCTAGTCAACTAGATACAGCTGATGTCAATCTTAAAGCGCTGATGAAAATGGACTTGCCTAGCAATTTAAAAAGAGCGAGTTTAGCTGCTTATAATGATGATCAGGCGGAAATTTACGTAAAACGAATCAAGAAGCAGTGTCAGGTTATTAGCTTTTTTGACGATGTGTATCCGGAGCAATTGCGTCAAATTTACCGGCCGCCGTTAGTTTTGTTTGCTCAGGGAGATGTTAATCTCTTACAGCAAAAAATTGTGACGATAGTGGGTTCACGCATGGCAACGTCATATAGTCGTTCAGTTTTGACCAATTTGGTTCCCCATCTTGTTAAAAAAGGCTGGGTGATTGCTAGTGGCTTGGCTAAGGGCGTTGACGTGATGGCGCACAAGGCAGCACTAACTAGTGAAGGTAAAACAATCGCGGTAGTTGGTAATGGCTTAAATCATTTTTATCCGCTTAGTAATTATCACGTTCAAGAACAAATCATCCGCCGTGGCCTAATTCTTAGCGAGTATTTGCCTGACACGCCGCCAAGACCCTTTCGTTTTCCGCAAAGAAACCGGATATTAGCTGGTATTGCCCAAAAAGTAGTTGTTACCGAGGCGCAGGAAAAATCCGGTTCACTGATTACAGCGAACCTGGCATTACAGGAAAATCGCGATATTTATGCGGTTCCGGGACCAATTGACAATGAGCTTTCTGCTGGGCCAAACAAGCTGATTGCCGCGGGGGCGATTCCAATAACTGATTATCAGTTATAACTTGAAAGATTTGACAATTTGCGGGTAAATATACTATTGTCAGACTAGTATTTTAAAAAAAGAATTTAATGAGGAGGCTTTTGATGCCAACAAAATCAAAGCCAAAAAAACGTAAAAAAACATTAGTGATTGTTGAGTCGCCAGCTAAGGCGAAGACTATTGAAAAATATCTCGGACGTAATTATCGCGTCATTGCATCGAAAGGCCATATTCGTGATTTACCTAAGTCACAAATGGGAATTGATTTTGATCATGATTACAAGCCGAAATATATTTCGATTCGGGGTAAAGGCGACACGATTAAAGAATTAAAATCTGAGGCTAAGAAAGCTAAAGATGTTTACCTAGCATCTGACCCCGATCGTGAAGGAGAAGCAATTGCGTGGCATGTGGCTCATGCCTTAAATCTGGATGATACAGCTAAGAACCGGGTTACTTTTAACGAAGTTACCAAGGATGCTGTTAAAAATAGTTTTAAAAATCCCCGTGCCATTGATATGGATACGGTAAATGCTCAGCAGGCCAGAAGAATCCTAGATCGAATTGTAGGTTATTCTTTATCGCCAATCCTTTGGGATAAGGTGAAAAAAGGACTTAGTGCAGGACGTGTTCAGTCTGTTGCTCTTAAGTTGGTAATTGACCGTGAAAAGGAAATTAAAAACTTTAAGCCCGAAGAATACTGGACAATTGATGCCGAATTCAAAAAGAAAACTAAGGCGTTTAAGGCACAATTCTGGGGCGTCGATGGCAAAAAGCAGGACTTGCCGAATAATGAAGCTGTGCAAAAGGTTCTAGCAAAAATTGATAAAAAGCAGACTTTTCAAGTTAATAATGTCGTTAAGCGTGAACGTCGGCGGCAACCTGCTGCACCGTTTACGACTTCAACTATGCAGCAAGAAGCTAATAAGCGTCTAAATTATCGGACGCGCAGAACCATGAGTATTGCACAGCAATTATATGAAGGTATTAGTCTGGGCAAACAGGGCACAGTCGGTCTAATTACCTATATGAGAACGGACTCTAAAAGGACATCCCCAATTGCTCAAGCTGAAGCATCTAAGTTCCTAAATGAAAAATACGGCAAAGAATATGCTGCCAAAGGTGCAAGACACTTTAAAAATCAGGAAGATGCGCAGGATGCCCATGAAGCAATTCGGCCTACAAGTGTTTACCGGACACCCGAATCTCTAAAGGATGTTTTAACTACCGAACAATATCGTCTTTACAAGCTGATTTGGTCCCGCTTTTTAGCCAGTGAAATGACGCCTGCTGTTTACGATACCGTAAGAGCTGACATTGAACAAAATGGGGTGATTTTCCGGACAACTGGTTCGAAAATGAAGTTTGCTGGTTTCACCAAGGTTTATGATAATTTGCAGGAAAAAAATGTAGAATTACCTGAACTAGATGATGGTGATCAAGTTAAGTTAGCAAAATCCGATAACAAGCAGCATTTTACGTTGCCACCTGCACGCTACACGGAAGCCAGCTTAGTTCATACACTAGAAGAAAATGGTGTCGGGCGTCCGTCAACCTACGCGCCAACGATCGATACGATTCAGCGTCGCTATTATGTCAAGCTTGAGGGTAAAGCAATCGTACCTACTGAATTAGGAGAAATTGTCGATAACTTAATCGAAAAATTCTTCCCGGATATTGTTAACATTGATTTTACCGCCCAATTAGAAAGCGACCTCGATAGCATTGAGGCAGGGAAGAAAAATTGGGTCAAGGTAATTGACGAATATTATCACCCGTTTAAAAAGGAATTAGATAAAGCCGAGTCAGGCATTCAAAAAGTTCAGATTAAGGATGAACCTGCTGGTTTTAACTGCGATATCTGTGGTGCCCCGATGGTGATCAAGATGGGACGCTATGGTAAGTTCTACGCCTGCTCACGTTTCCCTGATTGCCGCAACACTAAGGCAATTGTGAAAAAGGTCGGTGTAATCTGTCCGAAATGCGGTAAAGGTGATGTAGTTGAGAAGAAGTCTAAGCGCAACCGCAAATTCTATGGCTGCTCTCGCTACCCTGACTGTGATTTTGTTTCCTGGGACAAGCCGATTAACCGTGTCTGCCCTAATGACGGTCATTTCTTAGTGGAAAAGAAAAACAAAAAAGGTCTGGTTATTTTATGTCCAAATGGCGACTATAAAGAAGAGCCTAAGGAAGAACAGACCGCAAAATAACATTAAATTTAATTAAATATCATCAAATCACTTAGATTTGATGATATTCTTTTTATATAAGTAAATAAAAATTAGTAAAGGAATATAAATATGCCAAAAACTGTAACTGTTGTCGGTGGAGGCTTGGCGGGTAGTGAAGCCGCTTGGCAATTAGCCAAACGAGGGATTTCGGTTGATCTATATGAAATGAGACCAACTAAAATGACGCCAGCTCATAAAACCGGCGAATTAGCAGAGCTTGTTTGTACCAATTCAATGCGGTCTAATCAGCTGTCCAATGCTGTTGGGTTACTGAAAGAAGAGATGCGTCAATTGGATTCGCTTGTTTTAAAAGCGGCTGATAAAACTCAGGTTCCAGCTGGCGGAGCTCTTGCTGTTGACCGGGATGAATTTAGTGCTTATATCACCAAGACACTCCATGCACTACCCAATATTACGTTTCATGATGAAGAAATTACCGAATTGCCCCAAGATGGCATTACCATTATTGCAACTGGTCCCTTAACCAGTGATAAGTTGGCTGCTAAAATTCAGGAGTTTTCGGGAACTGAAAGTCTGCACTTTTTTGATGCAGCAGCGCCAATTGTTGCCGCCGATTCGATTGATTTAGATATTGTTTATAAAAAATCACGCTATGATCGCGGGGATGCGGCGTACCTTAACTGCCCGATGACGCAAGAAGAATACGAGAAATTCACTCAGGAATTGGTTAATGCGGAAACAGCACAAATGCATGATTTTGAAAAAGATGATGTTTTTGAGGGATGCATGCCAATTGAAGTAATGGCTTCGCGGGGAGAAAAGACGATGTTGTTTGGCCCTCTTAAGCCCGTTGGTTTAGAAGATCCTCATACTGGCAAGACGCCGTATGCGGTAGTTCAATTACGCCAAGATAACGCCGCCGCTTCAATGTACAACATTGTTGGCTTTCAAACGCACTTGAAATATGGTGAACAAAAACGAGTCTTTTCAATGATTCCTGGTTTAGCCAATGCGCGTTTCATCCGCTACGGGAAAATGCACCGTAATACTTATATGGCTTCGCCCGAAGTTTTGACTGCCAGTTATGAAGCGAAAAAACAACCTGGGTTATTTTTCGCAGGTCAAATGACGGGCGTTGAAGGTTACGTTGAAAGTGCTGGTAGCGGCTTAGTTGCCGGTATTAATGCGGCCAAGGAAGCTCTTGATGAGCCTACTGTAATTTTTCCTAAAATGACCGCTCTTGGCTCGATGGCAAATTATGTGACTACAACCAGCGTTAAACACTTTCAACCAATGAATGCCAGTTTTGCTTTGATCCCTGGTCTTGAAGGGAAAAAGATTCGGAACAAACGGGAACGGCATGAAAAAATTAGTGAGCGTAGTTTAGAAAAACTTCAAGAATTTAAGCAAAAAGAGTTGGATTAACAATGGCTGCTTTAGAAAATAGTGATGAACTAGATCTGTTTCTGTCTTATCTAAAAAACGAACGACATTATAGTCAGAAGACCATTAAGTCTTACCAAACGGATTTGCTCGAGGCAAAGTCTTTTTGGAAAAGTAATGGCGGATTTGCTGGCTGGAAAAAGATTGAACGCCGTGATGTTGAGATTTTTTTACAAAATCTGGCAGAACGTAAGCTAGCTCGTTCAACTCAATCCCGTAAAATGTCTAGTTTAAGATCTTTTTATCGCTTTTTAACTAAGCGTAAAATTGTTAAAATAGACCCGACGCAGGCAATTGTTCTGCGGGCAAAAGAGCACAAACTGCCGCAGTTTTTTTATGCACCTGAGATGAAACAGGTTTTTGCATCGCTCAATGGCAGTGAACCGTTAACTAGGCGGAACTTAGCCATGTTTGAGTTGTTTTATACAACCGGCATGCGTGTTAGCGAAGTTAGCAATTTAACGCTTGAGCAAGTTGATTTAGATTTAAAAATTATTCTCGTGCACGGAAAGGGAAACAAAGATCGTTATGTTGCTTTTGATGAGCAAACTAAAGAGGCCTTGGCAAATTATTTGACTGATGCCCGGCCCGAGCTCATCAAAGATCACGATTGTCCTTTTGTTTTTGTCAATCATCAAGGTAAACAATTGACAACCCGGGGCATAGAATATGTTATGCAAAAAGTATTTAATGGTGCGGGGATTAACGGTAAAGTTCATCCCCATGAATTGCGACATAGCTTTGCGACAGCAATGCTGAATAATGGTGCGGATTTGCGTAGCGTACAGGAGTTATTGGGGCACATTAATTTATCAACTACCCAAATATATACGCATGTAACAATGAGTCATTTACAGGAAAATTATGAGCAATTTTTTACCCGTAATGATAAGAAAGATGAGGCAAAATAATGACAACAATTTGTTCAGTTAAATATAACGGAAAAACAGCAATTGCTGGTGACGGCCAAGTAACCTTAGGCGAAAAAGTCATTGCTAAGACAACGGCTAAAAAAATAAGACGCATATACCATGATCGCGTCGTCATCGGCTTTGCTGGTGGTGTGGCCGATGCGGTCAGCTTGCAGGAAATGCTTGAAGGAAAGTTAGAAGCATTTGGTGGTGATTTACGGCGTGCTGCGGTTGAAATGGCCCAAGCTTGGCGTAAGGATGCTACCTTACAAAAATTAGATGCAATGCTGATTGCCTTTAACGAAAAGGATTTATTGCTTATTTCAGGTAATGGTGAAGTGCTTGAGCCTGATGAAAATGTTGTGGCAATCGGTTCGGGTGGTAATTTTGCCCAGGCTGCTGCGATTGCGATGACGCGCCATTCTTCGGGGATGTCTGCCAGTGAAATTGCTCATGAAGCAGTTGAGATTGCTTCCGGTATCGATATTTTTACTGATGATCAGATTCATACAGATGAACTTTAAAAGTAGGTGAAATTAGTTATGGAAACAAAAACGCCAAAACAAATCGTTAGTTTATTAGACGAATATATTATCGGTCAAGACGAGGCCAAGAAGGCAGTGGCTGTTGCTTTGTACAACCGTTATCGAAGAATGCAGCTACCTAAAAAGATGCAGGAAGATATCACTCCGAAAAACTTGCTTATGGCAGGTCCAACCGGGGTAGGTAAAACCGAAATAGCTAGAAGACTTGCTCTGATTGTCAATGCTCCGTTTGTTAAGGTGGAAGCAACCAAATTTACGGAAGTCGGTTATGTTGGACGGGACGTTGAATCGATGGTACGCGACCTAGTAACTGAAGCAGTTCGAATGGAAGAAAAAGAGCAGTTTGATCGTGTACGTGTGCAGGCGGCTAAAGAAGCCAATAAGACATTGGTTCGGTTGTTAGTTCCTGGCATTAAGCACGAAAAACGGCAAAATCAAATGCAAGAATTCCAGGACATGATGTCAATGCTGATGACCAATGGTCAAAATACTGATCAAGCAGCCGATAATGACCAAGATGAAGTAACTGACGAAATTAGAAATGAACGTTTGTCAGTTGCTGAACAGCTAAATAAGGGATTGTTAGAAGATCGGGACGTCACGATTGAAGTAGAACAAGCTCCTAAAGTTAATCCAATGAATGATATGATGAGTCAAATGGGAATGGACATGAGTTCCGTACTTAATGGCTTAGTCCCTAAAAAGCGGGTTAAACGGACGCTACCGGTTAAAGATGCCCGTGAAGTCTTGATTCAAGAAGAATCTAGAAAAATGGTTGACTACGATACAATTTACCAAAAAGCAATTGAACGGACAGCCAACAACGGAATTATTTTTATTGATGAAATTGATAAAATTACTGCTGGCAACAAAAAGACTTCGGGTGAGGTATCTCGTGAAGGTGTACAGCGGGATATTTTGCCAATCGTTGAAGGATCGACTGTTCAGACAAAGTACGGTCCGGTTTCAACTGACCATATTTTGTTCATTGCTGCAGGGGCTTTTTCTGAGTCAAAGCCAAGCGATTTGATTCCTGAACTGCAAGGACGTTTCCCAATTCGGGTTGAACTTAATGCTCTTTCAAAAGATGATTTTGTAAAAATTCTGAAGGATCCAGCTGATTCCCTACTTGAGCAATATGTTGCTTTGATGAAAGCAGATGGCATCAAGCTAATCTTTACTAAAGAAGCAGTTGACCGTATTGCACAAATTGCTTATGACGTTAACCAGGGAACAGATAATATTGGGGCTAGAAGACTGTCAACTATTCTCGAAAAGCTGCTTGAAGATGTTCTTTATGAAGGGCCTGATATGACCATGGGTGAAATAACTGTAACCCAAGCATATGTTGATGAAAAACTTAGTGATATAATAACTAATAAGGATTTAACTAAGTTTATTCTGTAAAAAGGCGATGTATTATCATGGATTACACTATCAAGAACAGTATTTTACAAGTCGTCATATCAAGTACTGGCGCTGAAATTCAAAGCGTGAAGAGCCAACACAGCGGATATGAGTATATATGGCAAGCTGACCCTAATGTTTGGCAGCGCCATGCACCGGTTTTATTTCCCATCGTTGGCAAATTGCAAGATGATGAGTATACCTATCAAGGTAAAACCTATCATATGACCCAGCATGGTTTTGCCCGGGATATGGAGTTTACTGTTGAACATCAGACCGCTGAAAGTATCACTTTTTTGTTAACTGATACGCCAGAGACATTAGCGATTTACCCGTTCAAATTTGAACTACGGGTAAATTACAATTTGCTTAATAACTTGTTGGAAGAAAATTTCAGTGTGACCAACCGGTCTGATGGCGAAATGATTTTTGGTATTGGTGGTCATCCAGGATTTAATATTCCAACAGATGAAAAGGTAGCAAAAGAAGATTTTTACTTTAGTACCAAACCTTCGCGGGCTCGGGTTCAAATTCCGCTAAAGGGAGCATATTTGGACTGGGATAACCGCTCACTAGCATCAACTAACAGCTTGATAACTTTAAGTGATCATTTATTTAAAAATGATGCTTTAATTTTTCAATTGCGTGGTCATGATAATCGCGTTTCGCTAAAAACAGATACTAGTAATTTCCATATAAATGTTTGGTTGCGTGATGCTCCATTTGTTGGTATTTGGTCGCAATATCCTAAAACGGCTGATTATGTTTGTATTGAGCCGTGGTGGGGGATTGCCGATCGGGCAGATACGAACCAAAAGTTAGAAGAAAAGTATGGCATGAATCATTTAGATGCTAATGCAACCTTTACTGCTGGTTTTAGTATGGCTTTTCATGATCAAGACTAGCTAGCAAATTTAGACTAAAGTTTAATAATTAACTAAAGGCGTCAAGTTAAAACTCGACGCCTTTTAATTGCCGCTAAGAATAGATTGCTAGCCCAAAAATTATTTAGTTTTAGTTTTGAAGAACATTTTTAAAGCGACTAAGAGTAAAACTTGCCGTGGCCTTATTACGCCGCGGTCAAAAGTTGGTAGTAAGTAAGATCCGGCTCTTTACATAAATAATCCAATTTGTTTATTTTTTCGCTTGCGAACTATTGTTCCCAAAAGTTATAATATAAAAGCCAGTAACTTTATTACTGGCTGTATTTATTTTAGCTTTATAACTTGTGGTGGCTTTTTTTATACCAGTACCACAACCCGAAAGGGATGATATTTTCTTGGTGGTGAATGAGCCGCTTGATATTACTGCGGTGACGAACAAATAAAATGATCATGATGCAGCCAACAATTACCTCAAGGAAAATGTCATGAAAGAAAAAGGTAGCAATAAAAATTAATACGACTGCGATTAGACTGGATAAACTAACATACGAGGTAATGAATACCAGTGGCAAGAAAATCACTGCACAGACGGCAAAGAATTTTAGGTTATAACCCAAAAACAGGCCTGCACTTGTTGCAACTGCTTTTCCACCCTTAAATTTAAGAAAAATTGAACAAGTATGACCCAAAATAGCTAATCCACCAGAAATTAGCAATAAATATTTTGGCCCTGGAAGGTGAAACAGTCGTGGCAAGCTTGTTGCAAGTGTTCCCTTGAGAACATCAACTATCAAAACGAAACTTCCAGCAACCGGTCCAAAGACGCGAAAGGAATTTGTTGTACCGATATTACCAGAGCCATAATCACGGATATCTTCTGCAAAAAATATTTTACCGACGATTACACCTGTTGGGAAGGATCCGAGCAAGTATGCTAGAATAAATACCAGTATTAATTTAAGATTTATCATTTATATCCTACTTCCTTAATAACTAAAGCTATTTTATCAAAAATTGCTTAGTATGAGGATTAAAATAAATAAATGATTTAAACTGGAGGAGTTTATTTGGTTAAAGCAAATAAAAAAACGAATTCTTATGATGACTCATCAATCCAGATTCTTCATGGTTTAGAAGCTGTTCGTAAGCGCCCAGGAATGTACATTGGATCGACAGATATCCATGGATTAAATCAGCTCGTTTACGAAATAGTTGATAATTCAGTTGATGAGGCAATGGCCGGGTTTGGTCAAGAAATTGATGTAACCATCCATCAAGACAATAGCGTGACCGTCCGCGATTTTGGTCGTGGAATGCCCACAGGGATGCATAAATCAGGCAGACCGACAATTGAAGTCATTCTGACCGTTTTGCATGCCGGTGGTAAGTTCACGGAGCAAAACTATAAAACTTCAGGTGGATTACATGGTGTTGGTTCTTCGGTAGTTAACGCTCTTTCCAGTTATATGGATGTTAAGGTTGTTCGCGATGGCGTTGCCTATGAAGAAGAGTTTAAGGATGGTGGTCATCCTGTTGGTACTTTGAAGCGTTTAGGTAAGACAAAGGAAAAAACAGGAACGACAATCACCTTTAAACCGGATGAGAAGATTTTTTCAACAACTAAATATAAGTATGAGACGATTCAGGAAAGAATTAGAGAATCTGCCTTCTTATTAAAAGGCGTTCGCTTTGTTTTGACTGATGAACGTGAGCCTGAGCATCATGATGATTTTAAGTATGACAATGGGATTGAGTCCTTTGTGTCCTATTTAAATGAAGGCAAAGATACGTTAAATGATGTTTTTTACTTTTCAGGTAAACAAGACGAAATCGAAGTCGAATTCAGTGGTCAATACAGTGACAGTTACTCTGAAAGTCTAGTATCGTTTGTTAATAATGTACGAACTGCTGATGGTGGTACACACGAAGTTGGTGCACGAAGCGGTTTTACGCGGGCATTTAACGATTATGCTAAAAAGCAAGGCTTATTAGGTAAAAAAGATAAAAATATTGATGGTTCCGACTACCGTGAAGGTCTAAGTGCTGTGTTATCCGTCAAGATACCAGAAGAACAACTGGAATTTGAAGGACAGACGAAGGGCAAATTAGGCACGCCGCAAGCAAGATCAGTTGTAGACGCAATTGTTTACGAAAAGATGTCTTATTACTTAATGGAAAACGGCGAATTGGCCCAGGAATTAGTGAAAAAAGCTCAACGTGCAAGGGATGCACGTGAGGCAGCTAAAAAGGCTCGAAACGAGAGTCGAAATGGTAAAAAACGTCGGAAAAAAGAAGTACTCTCGGGTAAACTGACACCAGCACAATCACGTAATCCTAAAAAGAACGAATTGTTCCTAGTTGAGGGGGATTCAGCTGGTGGTTCTGCAAAGCAAGGACGTGATCGTCGTTTCCAAGCTATTCTGCCATTGCGTGGTAAGGTGTTAAATACGCAAAAAGCTAAATTGCAGGATATTTTTAAAAATGAAGAAATCAATACGATGATCTATACCATCGGTGCGGGAGTTGGCGCTGAATTTAATGTTGCTGATTCTAATTACGACAAAGTTATCATTATGACGGATGCCGATGACGATGGTGCGCACATTCAGATCTTGCTGTTGACTTTCTTTTACCGCTACATGCGACCAATGATTGAAAACGGCAAAGTATATATTGCTTTACCGCCTTTATACCGGTTGCAAAAGGGGCGTGGCAAGAATACTCAAGTTAAATATTCCTGGACTGATGAGGAATTGCGGGCTGACGAAGATAAGATGGGCCGCGGTTACGCTTTGCAGCGATTTAAAGGTTTGGGGGAAATGAATGCCGAGCAGTTGTGGCAGACAACAATGAACCCAGAATCTAGAATGCTAATTAGAGTTAAAATCGATGATGCAGCTTTAGCTGAACGCCGAGTTACCACGCTAATGGGCGACAAGGTCGATGCCAGAAGAAGATGGATTGAAGAAAATGTTAAGTTCAGAATGGGCGAAAATGCTTCAATCTTGGAAGAAGAAAATGAGTAAAGAGGTTTTTAATTAATGGCAACAAAAGAACGAATTCGTGAAATGCCGCTTGAGCAGGTCATGGGTGAACGTTTTGGAAGATACTCCAAGTACATTATTCAAGAACGGGCTTTGCCGGATATTCGTGATGGTTTGAAACCCGTTCAAAGAAGAATCTTGTATGCTATGTACCGGGACGGGAATACCTATGACAAACCCTTTAAAAAGGCTGCCAAGGCGGTTGGTAATATCATGGGTAACTTCCATCCCCATGGTGACAGTTCAATCTATGGTGCTTTAGTTCACTTGTCACAAGATTGGAAGATGCGTGAGACCTTAATTGAAATGCACGGTAACAACGGTTCAATGGATGGTGACGGTCCTGCGGCGATGCGTTACACGGAATCTCGCTTAAGCAAAATATCAAATATGCTTTTACAGGATATTGATAAAGATACGGTTAATATGGTGCTTAATTTCGATGACACGGAATATGAACCAACCGTTTTACCAGTCCGTTTTCCTAATCTGCTAGTTAATGGTTCAACGGGAATTTCAGCTGGTTATGCAACAGAAATTCCACCGCACAACTTAACGGAAGTAATTGATGCGACCATCTATTTATTAAAGCACCCGGATGCAACCTTAGATGACTTAATGAAGTTTGTTAAAGGTCCCGATTTTCCTACCGGTGCAATCGTGATGGGACAAAAAGGGCTAAAAGAAGCATATGAAACTGGCCGTGGTCGTGTGCAAGTGCGGGCCAAGTCATCTATTCAGGAAATTCGTGGTCACCGTGAAGAAATTGTCATTACGGAAATACCATATGCAGTCAATAAGGCTCTTTTAGTCAAAAAGATGGATGAAATCCGTTTGAATAAAGAAATTGACGGCATTGCGGAAGTACGTGATGAAACTGATCGTCATGGTTTGTCAATTGTTGTCGAACTTAAAAAGGGTGCAGATGCACAAAATATTTTAAATTATCTTTTTAAGAACACGGAATTACAAGTTTCCTACAACTTCAACATGGTCGCAATTGATCATATGACGCCAATGCAAGTTGGCTTAAAGCATATCCTAGCGTCTTATTTGGAGCATGAGAAAGATGTAGTTACTAAGAGAACTAAGTACGATCTTAATAAAGCAGAGAATCGCCTAGAAATTATACAAGGCTTAATTCACGCGATGGATATCCTTGATGAAGTAATTAAGGTGATTCGAGCTTCAAAGAATAAAACTGAAGCGAAGGTTAATTTGGCTAAAAAGTTCGGTTTTACTGAACGGCAAGCAGAGGCAATCGTTTCTTTGCAGCTTTACCGGTTAACTAATACTGATGTTGATGCATTAGTTGATGAGCAGACTGATTTAAACCAAAAGATTGCTCGGTATCAAACTTTGTTATCTGATTCAAAGGTTTTAGATAAAGAAGTCATTAAAGAGCTGTCGATTGTTAAGCGTGAATTTGGTAATCCAAGGCGAACAGAAATTTCGGCTGAAACGGCCAAGATTCAGATTGATGAAAAAGCGTTGGTTGCTGATGAGCAAGTTAGAGTCCTAATAAGTAGGGATGGCTATTTAAAGCGTTCCTCTTTGCGTTCTTGGCAATCTAGTGATGATGAAGATAATGGTTTGCCGGATGGGGATGAAGTTGTTTTTGAAAAAACACTATCAACTCTGACTAATCTTTATCTCTTTACTAATCGCGGGAATTTGATTTACAGGCCAGTTAATGAATTAGTTGAAACTAAGTGGAAGGATACTGGTCAGCACCTTTCACAGGAAATTGGCTTAAACAGTGAAGAGCAAATCATCCGGGTCTTTGAATTTGATCAGCTTGATCAAGATGTCAACTTCCTGCTTGCAACTGATGATGGTTATATTAAGCAATTGCAATTGCAAAACCTGCAACCGACTAGAACCTACCGTTCCCGGGCAATTACTGCAATTAAAATGAAGAAAGATGATAGCCAGGTTGTACGAGTTGATTTAATTAAGCCGGATACTAAAGCAGAAATAATTTTATTTACCCATAAGGCATACGCTGTACGCTATGATGTCAGTGAAGTTCCTGAATCTGGTGCTAAAGCAGCCGGGGTAAAATCAGTTAACTTAAAAGATGATGATTTTGTTGTTTCTTATATTTTAGTTGATCCGCAATATCTCAATTTGGTACGAGTTGGCTTGGTAACGCAGCGAGGTGCATTTAAACAATTTAAAGTAAAACTAATTAATAAAGTTTCGCGTGCT
Source organism: Lactobacillus sp. B4026 (assembly GCF_026535825.1). Classification (NCBI taxonomy): domain Bacteria; kingdom Bacillati; phylum Bacillota; class Bacilli; order Lactobacillales; family Lactobacillaceae; genus Lactobacillus; species Lactobacillus sp. B4026. The sequence continues at coordinate 280,751 of NZ_JAFNPD010000002.1, read as the reverse complement.
AAGCGCGGCGTTCTCGTATTGCGAGAACTCAAAAATAATCCTCATCGCATAGTAGCAGTGGCATCATATGGCCAAGATCACGAATTAACAATTACTACTAGCAGCAAAAGGCGGATTAAACTGGAAACAAATGATTATCCACTTGGTGATCGCTATTCAAATGGTTCATTCGTAGTGGATACGACAAGTGACGGCATACCTGTTAATTTACAAATTGGGAAACCACTTAGTTCGAGATAAATTTTATTTACTTATACACTGTAAATAGGCTAAAAAAGGCTTAATTGACTTTGAATTATACTTTGACATGTAATATTTTTTGACAGATAATAGCATATAAATAGGGTTATATTATTGTTAAGATAGAAGGATAAATTTTATGCCTAAAACAGATACAATACTCTCAACTAAGTCTTTACATTATTTTTTACAGCTGATTGATACTATGAACTATACTCAAGCGGCCCAAATCTTAGGAATTACACAACCAGCTTTGACTCAACAAATTAAAAAAATCGAGCACGCGATTGGTACTCCTTTGTTTGGACAGATGGGTAAGAAGCTTTATCTGACTGAAGCGGGCAAGCAGCTGCAAACGGGTGCAATCAAGCTTTTGGGGACAATCAATTCAGTTGTCAACGATATTCAGGAGTTTACTCAAGCAGATAAGGGTAATATCTCAATCGGAGTCTTAGATAGTGTAGACTCTGAAGTATTACGAAAGTTTTTGGTCAAATTTAACCAAAAAAGTCCTGATATAACCGTAAACGTATGCTATTTTAATCGGAAGGATCTTTGGTATAATCTGGACAATAATTTAATTGATTTGGCACTTATTTATGTGCCGGATAATATGAAGAAGAGTCAGGTTAATCTCCAGAATCAGTACGATTACATGAAAGTTTGTGAAGATCGGCTTACGATCTTGACGCATGATAAAAAAGCGAAGGCTGGAAAATCTTACCCGGTTTCTGAATTTATTGACAGACAGTGGGTAGCATATCCAGATAATTTTTATCTGACCCAAATAATGAGGGAAAAATTTGGTAGTAAGATGAATGCTAAAAATGGCATGAAGGTGCCACTAAGCTTTTCTTCAACAAAGCAATTGCTTGATACGGCTGAAGAAACTGAGTACGATACTTTTATTAATAACTCATACTATCAATTACATAAAAATGATATCAATTTAACCCCGATTTATTTGAAAGATGATACAAAATTCTCAACTTCAGTAATTTATCGCAAGGGTAAAAAAGACGTTCCCCGAATTGAACGCTTTTTAGCCGAATTCAAAAAATTCTTGGATGAATAAGCATTATTAGGTAAACTTAATAATGAAGAACAATATTTTTGAAAGAAAAAGAGGAAGATTAATGGAAAAAGAGTTAATTTTTGGCCATCAAAATCCTGATACAGATGCGATTGGGACTGCTATTGCATACTCATACTTGCAAAACAAGCTGGGTTATAATACTGAGCCAGTCGCATTGGGTGAGGCTAATGATGAGACTGCATTTGCGCTGAAAAAATTTGGCTTTGAAGCTCCTAGAGTTATTAAAACTGCCGCAAATGAAGTAGACAAGGTAATGCTTGTTGATCACAATGAACCGCAGCAAAGTGTTTCAGATATTGATCAGGTAACTGTTACTCATGTGGTTGATCACCATCGAATTATGAATTTTAATACTAGCTCACCATTATTCTACCTAGCTGCTCCTGTTGGCTGTACAAGTACGATTATGTGGCAATTATATCAGCACTACAATGTTGAAATTCCCCAAAATATCGCTGGAATTATGCTTTCCGCAATTATTTCCGATACTTTGCTTTTAAAATCACCGACAACTACGGATGAAGATAAGAAAGCAGTTAAAGCATTAGCAGAAATTGCTGACGTGGACTACGAAAAATATGGTCTTGAAGAATTAAAGGCTGGAACTAATATCGCCAGCAAGTCTGAAGAAGACTTAATTGACTTAGATGCTAAGAGCTTCGATTTAAACGGCAAAACTGTCCGTGTAGCGCAAATTAATGTGGTTGACTTACCAGAGGCGATGGAACGTAAAAATGCCTTCTTGAAGGCAATGAACGCCGCTTCAGCAAGTGAAAATTATGATTTGTTCATGTTGCTAATTACTAATGTACTTGACTCTGATTCAAAGGCATTAGTAACCGGCTCAGATGATGCTATAGCAGCATTTGAGAAGGCTTTTGGCAAGGTTGCTGATTCAGAAATTAGTTTGCCAGGGGTAGTATCACGTAAAAAGCAAGTGGTTCCGCCATTGACTGAAGCATTTAACTAAAAACAAAATAAACAAAGCAATAGAAAAAGCACAAGGTAGGTGAGAAGCCTAACTTGTGCTTTTTAGTTTTAGGATTAATTCTTAATCTTTATTAATTTCTTTGGCCAGAATAATGAAAGACTTGCATACTCTTTCAGCTTTTTCTGGATCCATCTTTCTTAATTCATTAAGAACCTTCTTGATGAATACCGGTGTATTATCATGATGATTTTCAACCTTAACTTCTTTGAAGCGGTAAGCATTCATAATAATATCCGGCGTAGTAGTATTCAAAGCTCTAGCAATAGAATCCAATTTTTGAATACTAATGTTTTGGTTCTTAGTTCTTTCAAGACGTGAAATAAAGTTAACTGACAAATCGCTTAATTCAGCGAGGTCCTCCTGTGTCAGCTTCTGCTCACGTCTACGACGGCATATCTCTTTTCCTAAATTTATACTCATGGAATAAATTCAACCCTTTCAAAAATATAATTCCATATTACATAATAACAGATTAATTATGGAATTAAAAACTAAAACAATAAAAATAATGAATAAAACGCTTAAATTCAACTAAAACTTAAACAAAAACAGTCAAATAAAAACACTTTAAACTATACCCCAGATAGTATTGTAGGACAAAATAGAAAAAAATCAAATAAAAACTACTAAAAAAATCAACTTAAAATGGAAATTGAAAAAGTGGCAAATACTATTTTGCCTATTGGAAGGCTTGATTAGCAATGAAGTCCAAAATATGGTTAAGAATAGTTTTACCAAAAAGGGTAATAATATATAACATCAAGATAGAAAGCGCTTATTAATTTATTTTGAAAAACTGGCAATAATTAGCAAAATTGCTAAAAAGCAAAAGAAACAGTTCCAAAAATAATAAAATTCGCACAAACAAAAATTGCTCACAATTCTAAGAAAAATTTATAATCGCTTCAAAATTGAATAAGCAAATTAAACCAATTATTACACTAAATACATCAAATTAAAAAAGATAATTTGACGGTTGCTACAAACTTAAATAAATGCAGGTCCTAAGAAAGTAAATAAAGGGTATAGCAAGTGAAAATGATTCAATCCGTAGGACAACTTCGTATAATATATATTATGTAAAGTTATCTCAATTTTATCAATGACTGCCAGTTGTTTTAGTAGAAGTGCGTTTTGCCAAAATCTGTTAATAATCAACGACAATCGACCTAATATTACTATTTAAGTTTTAAGCAGTAGTTAGTTTAATTCCTCTTAGCTTATTCGACAAATCTTACACTACTGACTTTAGAGAGTCTTAATAATTTTCAATAAAGGTAGTTTTATTGCTGAAATAAAACTATTGTCGTCAAGAAAACTAGTGGAAGTTAATTAAGGACACACTTGATAACTTGATGCTTTCACGGTTAGTTTGAGCAAGCAAAAGCGTTCTGTTGCTGTTTAACTATAAGATATCTTGGTGAGGAATTTGAACAAGTAAATGAAGATCATCACTAGCAAGTATGAACTGAACGCAAAAACTATTCTCTGCCAGGATACATTTGCTAGTAGAGTACTAATTTTACTGGGTATGGTTTGCTGCTTAAAATGCTTTAGCTATCCGCGCTAAATAAGCAAAAAATAAGCAAAAAATAAGCAAAATTTTATTTTTGGTATCATTAAAACTATAATTTTAATGATAAGTAAAAGCAGCTATCTGACAGGCTTTTGCTGAATTTGCTTAAATCTAACTCAAAAATATTATAAAAATGATTATATAACTTTTGTTAAAACCATTTGCAAAATATTCTAGTAATTAAAGTTTTAACTATCAACTTGTAACTTGGGATTTGGGCTGTTTAAGATTTTAAGTTCGCGGTTTTTGGTCGGATTTATTCAAAATATCTGTTTTTTACCGGCCTTTTTACCCTCCTGCGTGTTTCTTAATACGCACAAGGCTAAAGAACGCAATTTATCCTGCTTAGTTACCTAAAATGGCGCTGACCAAGTATTCTTTTTAACGTGGTCAACTTCCACTTATTATTGCAGTTAAATTAGCCTTATTAAGCCTCTTCTTCCCCACTTCCCACTCTTTCACTATAAAAAAGACAAACATACATTCAGATTTTGCTATATAATAGTTAGTAAAAAAGCTAGGAGAACTACGTGGAAACAAAAAAGTATTTGGATCTCATTCAAGAAGAATTAAATAAGATGCCGGATTTTGTCAAAGAGTACAATTTTGGTACCAGTCATTCTTTAGCGACATCGTACCAGTATCTTACAGAAATTAGACGTTTTTTTGATTGGCTTCGTCATGAAGGTATTTCCCCTGCTGATACCAATCAAAAAATTAGTATTGAAACTTTGGCGACTTTGCACCGAAACGATATTATGCTCTATATCAATTATTTGGGCCATGTTCGAAACAAGCAAGGTAATTTAAATTCACCGACAACGATTAACCGGTCAATTAATGCGTTGCGTTCCTTATTCAAATTTTTAACTATTACCGCTGATAATAATGATGGAAAACCATATTTTGAACGAAATGTAATGCTGAAGATTGACTCACTTAACAATACTGAAACGTTAAATTATCGTGCACATGTTTTGGAATCGCATATGTACACCGGAAAATTAAAATATCAGTTTTTAGATTTTATTGCTAATGAATTTGAAAAGCAGTGTAATGTTCATGCGCTACCTAGTTTTAAAGTCAATAAGGAGCGTGATATGGCTATTATTGCTTTAATTCTTGGAACCGGTATTCGCGTTTCAGAATGTGCCGGAATTGACCTTACCGATTTGAATTTAAAAAAGGCTACCTTAGATGTCACCCGTAAAGGCGGACAGCGCGATAGCGTGCCGATTGCTCAATGGACACTAAACTATATATCCGACTATAAAAAAGTCCGCAGACAGCGTTATATGGCCTCAAAAAAGGAAACAGCTTTCTTCCTCACGAGGTGGCATCATCAAACAAAAAGAATTACGACTAATGCCATTGAAAAAATGGTTAATAAATATTCTGCTGCTTTTGGTCATCCACTAACTCCACATAAATTGCGGCATACACTCGCTTCCGAATTATATGATGTGACTAAAGACCAGGTGTTAGTAGCACAGCAACTTGGACAAAAAGGTACCTCGGCTACCGATTTGTACACACACGTTGACCAAAAAAAGCAACGAGCAGCTTTAGATAGAATTGCTACAGCTAAAGATAAAAAAGAATAGCTAAGAAAAAAAGAACTCCAATAATGTTATGTGGAGTTCTTTTTAGTTTTGTTTTAATCAAATAAAACTTGCCAGTTTGTGGCCTTATGAGCATCAAAACAAATTTTAATTTCTTCTGGTGTATTTCTAATAAGTGAAAGCGGCGGCAAATTGTCTAAGGAAAAATAGTCGCATTCAGTTGTTTCAGTATTTTTTACAAAATCTCCACCTAGTTCATGACATAAAAAGATTACATTACAGACATTAATTGCTCGCTCAGTTCGGTCATGGCCATGAACGTTAGTTTTGCTGTTTCTGATTGCAATTACTTGATCAATTGCAATCTTTCGGCCCGATTCTTCCCGAGCTTCTTTAATACAGTTTTGCGCAACTGATAAATTTGGCTCGCACCAACCGCCAGGCATTGACCAATGATCATCTGTGGTTTCGTGTACCAGCAATAGCTTATCATTCTTAAAAATTGCCGCACGTGTAGACAATTTGGGTGTTTGGTAGCCATCATCGCTGCTGAATAAGTCCTTTACTTGCTTTAACGGCAAACCAGTTTTAGCTGCCATCATTTCAGTTGCAATTTCTCTAATGCGAGCATATCGTTCCAAATCAAAGCGATCATGACCATATTCCAGTCCATCTTGTGCGATACTTTGTAATTCAATTGCCCATTTTGAAAATTGATCCTTTTTTTCCATTATTGTTTCCTTTCAGCTGCAAGCAGCCCGATTTGTTTTTACAAAAAAAGCAACTGGAACAGTTGCATACATAAATTATGTTAAATCGATTTTGTCAATATCAATCATCCAACCAATTGCAAATGACTTTTCACCTAAATGTGTAGCTATTACCGGACTAAATTTAGTGACGGATACATTCTGCTCAGGAAATTCCTGCTTGATCCATTCTTTTGCTTCTTCAACCTGGCTGCTATCATTGGAATCAATAATAAAGAGTTTGATCTTATCCTTATACGGCAATTTAGCAATATCTTTAACCGTGAGTTTCTTGATTTTGGCAAATGCCCGCTTCATGGAACGAATTTTATCAAAGGCTACAATATTGCCCTCCTTAAACGTTAAAAGAGGCTTAATATTGAGCATGGAGCCAATAAAAGCCCCGGCATTACTTAGTCGTCCGCCACGACTAAGGTTGTTCAAGTCATTAACAACAAAAATTTCGTTAATAGTTGAGCGGATATTTTCAAGGCGCTCAAGAATAACGTTCAATTCTACCCCATTCTTAATCATTTTAGCAGCTGCTAAAACTAAGTTTCCCTGTAAGCGTACCGTCATCTTTGTGTCAATTGGATGTAAATTATACTTTGGATTGCTTTCCGCAATGTTACATAAAGTATGATAAAATCCAGAAATTCCGCTTGATAAAGTAATCGCTATAATTGCTTCATAACCATCATCATGGAGTTTATCAAATAGACTAATCAAATAGCCCAGACTTGGTTGTGAAGTTTTAGGAAAATCAGTTCCCTGCTTTTGCATTTCGAACAGTTGATCAGAAGTAATGTCGATATCTTCTAAGTACTCTTTGTTACCGATGATAATCGGAATAGGAACGACAACAATGTTGTTTTCCTTGGCTTCTTCTTTAGTAATAACGCTAGTACTATCAGTAACTAATGCAATCTTCATCTAATTAACCTTTCGCTTCTTGTATGTACAATATAGGGAAATTATAGCATAAAAAAAGAAGTGGTTCGACAGCTAGTTTAATGAATTTGCTTGCGCTTGCTCTACTAATGAATTAAAGATTTTAGTAAAAACTGCCACGTCTTGATCTGAAAAATCTTTAAACATTGCTTTTTCAATCTGAGTCAAGGCCCGTTTTAGCTCAATAATTTTTTGCAGCCCATTTTCATTTAAAACAACGGTCTTGCTAGAATCATTTTCTGAACGTGTGATGGTAACAAAACTTAATGTTTTTTTCTGCTGTAGCTGTCTACTCAAAGTTGAGAGTGAGATTTGCAAATTAACGGCTAAATCCCCCATTTTTAAAGCCATATTATTGTTTTGATCAAAATATAGCAAAATTCGTGTTTGTGAGAGGTTTAATCCACACCTTTTGCTAATCTCTTTTTTGACATTTCCCGCTATTGTACTAAAAGATAAAATATCCATCTAACTACCTTTTCTTTGTTAAAGTAAACAATAAAAATATTTTATAAGTGAAAACTATTCCTAGAAAAAACCGGCCACCATAAGAAGACGCGGCTTTTACCTTTGAAAATCCGTGAAACATCACCACGGACACAAAATAATTTTTGCCGTGAAACAAACTATATTATTTTTAACTTATGATATTTCATAGCAATAATCATAAATCTATATTACCAGTATATCGACTTTTTGCAATGATTTATTTGCAAAAGTGTCTAAAAGTTAATATATGAACAAAGGTAACTTATTTTAAGATTGATCATTCTTATTCTTCTTTTATACTTATGCCAAAATAATTGGTATAATAGATATCGTATTTTGAGGTGATATTATGGCATTCGATGGATTATTCATTCATAGCCTATTAAACAGTATTAAGCCAACTCTCGTTAACGGTCGTCTTTCAAAAATATATCAGCCGTTTGAACAAGACCTGGTTTTAACATTTAGAAATGAACGTAAAAATTATCAGTTACTTATTTCTGCTAATGCGCAATATCCGCGGTTTTATTTAACTAAGAAAGCAATTGCGAACCCAGATAAGGCTCCGACCTTTGTGATGGTACTTAGAAAGTATTTAGAGGGCTCAATATTACAGGGGATTGAGCAAATAGGTGTAGACCGCATAGTTAATTTTCGCTTTAGTAATCGTAACGAATTGGGCGATCAGGTTCAGCTAGTTTTATCAGTTGAATTAATGGGCCGGCATAGTAATGTTATTCTTTACGATAATAGCAATGGTCATATCATTGATTTACTGAAGCGGATTAACCCTGATGAAAATCGGGCGCGTATTCTTTTACCGAAAGCTAAGTATGAGCTCCCTCCTCTTAATCCAGGAATTAATGGTTTTGATTTGAGCGAGCAAGAATTCAAGCAAAAAGCTGCTGTAAATGATCCTAGCGAATTTGCTGGTCAGATAAATGGTCTTGATCGTGATGATCGCTCCGAGTTAATAGGTTATCTTGAGGATGACTTTTCTTATTCCTCATTTAGGACTTTTATAAATCAATTTGATAAAAAAGGTGCTTTTGTACTATTAACACCTAGAAATAAACGTAAAATTTTTCCTTACCTTCCCTACCATTTGGATTTAGTTAAAGAAAGTTCTGATCCTGATTTAAATCATGCCTTAGATGAGTTTTATCTTTACCAAGCAAATCATGACTGGGTAAAACAAAAATCTAGCAAAATTGAACGTTTGGTTAAAAACGAACAAAAAAAACTGACTAAAAAAGTTGTTAAGCTCAAGAAGCAGCTAGAGCAAGCTGAAAACTCTGAAGGATATCGCATTCGCGGTGAAATATTAAACGCTAATTTGGCGCAGGTCAAACCAGGTATGACCAAAATTTCGTTGCCTAATTATTATGATAATAATCGGCCAATTGAGATTAAACTTGACGCTGCCCTCTCGCCTGCTCGAAATGGGCAGAAATATTTCACACGCTACAAAAAATTGCGTGATTCAATTAAGCATGTTAAAGAACAAATTGAGATTGCTAATGACAACTTACGTTATTTTGACTCAATTCAAACTGCTATTGATAATGCTGAACCAGAAGACATTGATCAAATAACTGATGAATTAATAAATCAGGGTTACCTTAAGCGACCACAAAAGCAAAAACGGAAAAAGAAGGTAACTGAACATAATTTGAACAAATTCAGGTTATCATCGGGTAAAACCGTTTTGGTAGGAAAAAATAATTATCAAAATGACTGGCTAACTTTAAAAAAGGCTAATAAAACCGATATTTGGTTTCATGTAAAAAATATCCCTGGTTCTCATGTCATCTTACAAGATGCTAATCCATCTGATGATGATATTTTAGAAGCGGCAGAAATAGCAGCCTACTTCTCGAAAGCCAAAAATTCTGCGCATGTTCAAGTAGATTACGTACAAGATAAGCGCGTAAAGAAACCAAACGGTGCAAGACCTGGCTTTGTCATTTACACAGGACAGAATTCAATTGAAGTTACGCCTGAAAAAGAACGTGTTTTGGCCAAAAGAATAGACTAAAAAAGTGATGACAATTTGTCATCACTTTTCTGTTGTAAAAATATTTAATTGTTAAATTGGTTGTGTAGTTAAAGAAAGAGATTCTAAAACTTTTAAAATCAATTCGGTAGTTTCGATACTCGAGAAAACCGGTACGTGAATATTTAGTGCTTCATCTCTAATCCGAATTGCGTCTTCGCTAGCAGTATCCGATAAATCCGTGATATTGATTACCATAACAATCTTATGCTGGCGTATCTTAGCTAACAAATTATTTGGATCAGAATGTACCTTAGTAACGAGTCCTGTTGTAATGCCAGCCTCAGCAAAATTATTAGCCGTTCCCTCAGTGGCAACGATTTTGAAACCTAAGCGATAAAATCGTTGCGCTAGTTCGGTCATTTTCGCTTTATCTTCATCACGAACAGAAATAAAAATTGTTCCATAGCTTGGGATACGCAGACCACTTGCTTCGTAGCCCTTAAACAGAGCCTTAGCTAATTCAGTATCTCGTCCCATAACAGAACCCGAAGATTTCATTTTAGAATCAAAGGTATTATCGCTATTATAATTGATGTAAGAAAATACGGGCATTTTAACGTAAATAAAATCATTAGATGGCCAAAGCCCATTTGGATAGCCTAAATCACTTAAATTTTGGCCGCTTAGAACTTCAGTGGCACATTGCGTAATGTCTTTACCTAAAGCCTGCGATAAAAATGCTACATTATGGCCAGCATAAGGCTTAATTTGTAAGAGATAAATATCATGATTAACGGTCAAAAAGTGTAAGGTAAAGATTCCCCGCATTTTGACTTTTTTAATCAGTTCAATTGCATAATAAGTTAGTCTCTTTCTACCACTGTCTGATAAATTTTGCGGTTTAAAGACGGCAATTGAATCAGAAGCATGAGAGCCTGTTTGCTCTAAGTGCTCAATTATTCCCGGGACAGTTACATTTTTTCCATCAGAAATAGCAGTAATCTCGTATTTATTGCCTTCAATAAAATGAGATAACGTAATTTTGGCTAATAAGTTTTCCTCTAAGTACTTGAGTAAAGCTGGCATATCATAGACAACCGCAGATTTTTGCTTAACGCCCTGATCATTAAAACCACCAATTAAGATTGGAAAACCATTATCATGAATGAATTCTTTAGCCTGCAGTCGATCCACGGTAGTGACTAATTGATTTTGTTTAAGAGTCTTCATTGGTAACTCAAGAACTTGCCTGATTCGTTTCTTAGGGTTAAGATCCCCTGTTCCCAAAACGTTTAAACCATTTTCAATTAGTCTTTTACTTAAAGAATTAATCTCTTTACCAGAAAATTGCAGCAAAACGTCTTTAATTTGTTCTTTTTCAGCTACATGAATAATACTTTCAACGGTAATTGGTTCGAAGTAAATTTTATCGGCTTTTTTGAAACGTGTTGCAACGGATTCATCATTATTAGAAATCAATACAGTGGCATAATTATTATTATGTAAAGTATCAATTGCATGGCTAATCATGTAGTCAAATTCGCTGGTTACGGAAACCTGAGATGGCAACATACCAATAACTAAAACCTTTTTTTGCGCGGTTAAAGGAACAGATTCATCTTGAACCCCAAAAGCACTGTAGTAAGCATGAACCAGGGGCTCATGTAGGCCAGCCGACCCATCAATTTGTAAATATGAAGGTTTAAGATGTAATTTTGCGATTCGCTTTTTTAAAGCCGTAATTGGAATGCCAGTTAAATCAGAAATTAGTACGTTGCGAAAGCCCCGTTTTTTTGCTTCAAGTAACAATTCATCTGTGAGCTCCCCTGTAGCCAAAGATTGACCAATTTTGACAATATGTTCAAATTTTTGGTAATAAATTGGATGAATGTTAATAATCTTTTGTAAATCCTGATAGGAAAAGCCGACAGCAATTGCTGCTAAAAGCTTAACTAGATGAAGCTCGTCTGGATGAACTAAATCGTAAATAATTTGTTCTCTATCTTTAGTGGTTTCATCATGAAAAACTTTAATTGCCGTTTTGACATTGACTGTTGAAGCTAGTCCTTTTAGAAAAGCAGATTCAAAATTTTGACCAATGCCGATCGCTTCCCCACTGGCCTGCATTTTATTACCTAAGGCATAATGATTACTACCAGATTGGGTTAACGACCAAAATGGCATTCTAATCGCAACCTTATCTTGAGCAGGCTCGATTGCCGCATTTAGACCAGACATTGGGTCAAAGATCTCGTTAAGGCGATAGCCAATGGCAACTTTGCATACAATGTAGCCCATGCTGTAAAGCCCAATTCTCTGCGACCAGATTGCACTTCTTGTAAGGCGCGGCTTAATTGTTAGTACTTTAACGGTAAATTTTGTTCCGTGGTGCTTGACAGCAAAGTGAATATTTAAGATACCGACTATTTTGAGTCCTTCCGCAATTTTTTTCGCAATTGCTCGTAGTTTTTGGACCTGATCATTATTTAGGGTCAAAGCCGGCATAACTGCCGCTGAGTCACCTGAATCAATCGCTACTGATTCAATCGTGTCAGCTAAACTGGTAAAAAGAACGTTTCCGTCACTATCGCGAATGATATTAAGGATTACTTCTTCCCATGAAGACAAGTCCTCAGTTAAACGGTATTGATTATAAGAAAAATCATCATTTTGTCGTTCATTTTTGATGTAATCAACCACATCTTGCGCACTGTCAAAAACAAGTTGCTTGTTATGGAAAAACTGCTCTTCTTTAATAAGCATTGCTGGAAAAACGATTCGTTCTGTCAACTGTTTTTCTAAATGCGTTGAGTCAAAGTCAGTTAATTTCCAATATTGGTTAACATCAATCTGATTTTGTTCAAGAAATGATGTCATCTTTTGCTGGTTGTTAATCATGAGAGCTTGCTCGTTAATAGTAAGCAAGCGAATTCCCATTTTTCCTAGAATACCGTCTTTAACTAAATCACGTGTAACTTTGATTCCCATCGTTGAGCCATAAGCAGAAATAATTGCATTAGGCTCTTCCATGCGAATTATTCTCTTTAGAAAGTCTAATGACATTGGCTCTAAATATACAGTTACGTGCGGTCTTTTGTCAGTTGAGACGGTTGCGGGGTTAGGATTAACCAAGACAACCTGAATATCTTCCTCTAAAAGAGCCTTAATCGCATCTGTAATTAAGATATCCGTTTCCGAAACATTACCTATCAAAGTTGGCCCAGAACCGATAATTAATACTTTATTTAAGTCGTTTTCTAAAGGCATAATTACACCATCATCTTTACAAAATCATCGAAAATTTCGAGTGCATCTAAGCTTCCTGGTGCCCCTTCAGCATTAAAAGCTGTTGCAATTACTTTGCTTTTCTTATTACTGAAACCAGCCAAAAGTTCACTGTGCAAGTCATAATATTCTTGCTCCATTTCCATTTGGACACTGTTAGGTAAAACAAGCTGGTCAATATTCATGGCCGTCTGCCAAATACGATTGGAATTCTGCTCAATAACCGGATAATTGGTCCCGTTAAATGCCTCTGGCAATTTTATTAATTCAAAGTTTAAATATGAACTAAGAGCCAAAAAGCCTAGTCCAATGCCCCATATGGGATAATTGCCAAAAAAGGTATCAAAGATAGGTTTGAGATTAGCGGCAACTTCTTCAACTTTGCCGGGGCCACCAGAAATAATGATTCCTTCAGGACGAAGATTTTTAATATCCGGGACGGAAACATCATACGGTAAAACGGTGGCGTTAATTTTTCTAAGAGATAATTCTCGCAGCATCGAGTGTTTGAGCCCAAGATCAATAACGGCCACTGTTTTGCCGACATTTGGAACTGCGTAGGCATTCTTCGTTGACACATTTGCGGACCGATTCTTTGGTAAAACAAGAGCCTTAATCTGATCAAAAGCATGCTCATCATTAGTATCCATGATGGAAGCCTTAATCGTTTTCTCTTTATTAAGCCGGTGCACCAAAGCTCGGGTATCGATGTTATAAATAGCAGGAATATTTTTTTCTTTTAAAAAAGAATCTAAATCCTGGAAATTCTCACTATCGGAAATATTCCGCGCAACATCATTGGCAATAATTCCTTTAACGGTGGGATTAATGCTTTCATAATCAATAGCATTAATCCCGTTACCACCAATCATTGGTGCAGTAAAAACCAAAATTCTACCCGCATTTGTAGGATCAGTTAGAGCTTCTTGATAACCAAAATTACCGGTTTGAATTGCTAATTCACCGGTTGAAATAATTGATGAGCCTAACCCCTCTCCTAGAAATGAACTACCGTCTTCGAGAATCAAATATCTTTTCATATCATCACTTAGTTTCTCTTAGTTCAGATAATCGCTGTTCAAAAATTTGTGGTGGATCAATCGAAAATTCAAGCCATTTTTGCGATGCCGGTTGCGTAAAGCCTAAAACCTGTGCATGTAAAAATTGCCCGTGCCCCTTCAATGTGTGCTGTGGTCCGTACAATGGATCGCCAGCGACGGGATGCCCAATGTAAGCTAAATGGACTCTAATTTGATGAGTTCGACCTGTTTCAAGCTGACATTGAATTAAGCTGTAGCCGTTAAACTGTTCTAAAACCTTGAAATGGGTTATAGCGTCTTTGCCGTTTTCAACTACTGCCATTTTTTTACGGTTATAATGGTCTCGCCCAATCGGGGCATCAATTAGACCGGAATTTTCGGTAAAATTACCATGAACAATTGCAAGATATAGGCGTTTATTACTTTTATTTGCCAATTGTTGCTCCAAACTTGTACGTGCATTGGCATTTTTAGCAATCATTAACAAGCCAGAAGTATCCTTATCAATGCGGTGAACGATCCCCGGACGAAAACCCTCGGGGCTAGCTGCTAAATCCTTGGTATGATATAAAAGCGCGTTGACTAGTGTATGGTCGGGATGACCTACTGAAGGGTGAACGACCATTCCTTGAGGCTTATTAACCACAATTACGTCATCATCTTCATAGACAATTGCAAGTGGAATATTCTCTGGTTCAACAGAAAGTGGCTTCAGTGCTGGAACAGTGACTTTGATTTCATCGCCCTCATGAACCTGATAAGAAGTTTTCTCTTTTTTGTCATTAACCAAAACGTGCTTTTCCTTAATCAGTTCTTTAATTCGTGTACGTGATAAAGAACTGATTTTCTCTGCAATAAATTTATCCAGCCTCGTGTTCTCATTTTTTACCTGTAAAAGATAATTTTCAGTCATGTTCTTCATCACTTTCATCGAAAAAGATTAGGTAGATAAATACTAGGATAATTCCGATAGTAATTGCAGAATCAGCCACGTTAAAAATATTAAAATGAATAAAATCAACTTGGATCATATCGATCACATATTTTAAATGGATCCGATCAATCAAGTTACCGAGAATACCCCCTAAAACCATGCTAATACCAACATCAAAAAGCTTACCCTGCTTTTGGTGTCTAAAAAGGTAATAGAGACAAACCAAAATAGCTACTACACTAATAATGTAAAATAGCCACATTTGTCCAGGCAAAATATTCCAAGCGGCACCCTCATTTTGAAGATAATTAAAAGATAAGATACCCGGAATAATCTGGTGAACCTCTCCAAGGGCATAGTTATTGGCAATGAAAAATTTTAAGCCTTGATCTAAACAAACAACAATTATAGGAATAATTAAGTATAAAAATTGCATAAATATTTTTAGAATAAACCACTTATTTTTCCGTTATTATCAACGTCAATATCAAGAGCAGCGGGATGTTTTGGTAAACCCGGCATGTCTAAAACATGACCAGTCGTAATTACAATGAACCCAGCACCGTTCTTTAAACTTGCACCCTTAACATGCAAGGTGAAATCAGTTGGTGCACCTAAAAGCTTTTGATTGTCAGTAAATGAGTATTGCGTTTTGGCAATAATAACAGGTAATTTATCTTTACCAATTTTCTCTAGTTCTTGAATATCTTTTTCGGCCTTATCGCTGTATTCAACGTCTTTAGCGTGATAGATCTTTTTAGCGACTTTCTCAATCTTAGTCTTAACCGGATCACTTTCGCTGTATGTTGTTTCTAACTGAGCTTGACCAGAATTAGCAAGATCGACTACTGCTTTGGCAGCCTCAACGCCACCCTTTGAACCTTGCTCATGGTAATCAACGACAATTGCATCAATTCCCTGCTCTTTGACCAGTTTCTGCAGCAAAGCTAATTCTGCTGGTGTATCGGTGGTGAAGTGGTTGATCAAAACAATTACAGGTACATGATAATTGCGCATATTATTCATATGCTGTTCAAGATTTTTAAATCCAGTACGTAAAGCAGCAAGATTTTCTTCATCTAAATGATCAGTTGTACCTTCAGCTTGATACTTCAAGGCACGGACAGTAGCGACTACTACACTCGCATCAGGCTTTCGTTCTAAGTGCTTAGAAACAAAATCCATAAATTTCTGACCGCCTAAATCGCTACCAAAACCGGCTTCTGTCAACGTGTAATCACTAAGATGCAATGCTAAGTTGGTAGCCATAACTGTATTGGCACCGTGAGCAATATTGGCAAAAGGACCACCATGAACTAAGGCTGGTGTGTGTTCAATTGTTTGAACTAAGTTAGGCTTCAAAGCATTTGATAATAAGGCCGCAATCGCGCCTTCGAATTTCAAGTCCTTAACGAAAACTGGTTGATCATCTTTAGTGTAGCCAACTAACATTAAGCCAATTCGCTTTTTAAGATCATCAATATCAGTGGCTAAACATAAAATAGCCATTAATTCATTTGCTACTGTAATTGCAAAGCTTGATTGGTGTTCAACACCGTTAAACTTTGATCCTTGGCCAACAGTAATATTGCGCAAACTGCGGTCGTTAACATCAATTCCGCGCTTTAGCACAATACGATTTGGATCAAGTCCAATTTCATTACCCTGGTAGATATAGTTATCAACCAAAGCTGCTAAAGTATCAATAGCGGCAGTCAGTGCATGCATGTCACCTGTAAAATGTAAATTGATATCTTCCATTGGAATTACTTGCGCTTGGCCTCCGCCAGTAGCGCCGCC
This sequence comes from Lactobacillus sp. B4026, assembly GCF_026535825.1. NCBI lineage: Bacteria > Bacillati > Bacillota > Bacilli > Lactobacillales > Lactobacillaceae > Lactobacillus > Lactobacillus sp. B4026. Next base: position 264,039 of record NZ_JAFNPD010000002.1, on the reverse strand, counting down.
TTTAAGTCCAAATACAGGTCCCATTGAGGGCTCGCGCAAAGCAATCATGGTTTTTTGATGCAATTGATTATTGATAGCGTCCCCCAGACCAATAGTCATGGTGGATTTACCCTCACCTGCTGGTGTTGGGGAAATAGATGTCACTAAAATCAACTTGCCCAAATGACCGTTAGCCATTGTCTTGTTAATAGCTTGCCAATTGATTTTGGCCTTATCAAAACCGTAAGGTTCAAGGTCATTTTCGCTTAAACCAACTTTTGCTGCAATTTCTTTGATAGGTAATGCGTGAGCTTCTTGTGCAATTTGAATATCTGTTTTCATTGCGCATGCCTCTTTCTATTTAATTTAGTTAATGAATAATTTTATATTGTCATTTTAGTTATTTGCCTTTTCATATTAGAATTTAGGTCCCACCTTTTTATTAATCAGGTTCAATTATACCAAATTTTTCCCCATAAATACTTTTTTATAGAATATCTGGTGACAAATTTTAGTTTCAATATAGAATTAATCGACACTAATAAATAATTGTTGTTTAATTTTGTTTTTCGATGCGCAATAATAGGTATTTTTCTAATTCAGTTACCTTAACTTGATAAATTGTTAACCAGTTGAAACGGCTAATCAGTTGAGGTTGCTTGTTTTCATTAATTTTTCGCTTAAATGGTAACTTTAAGCAATTATTTTGCCAATAAGAATTGAAGTAGGTGTATAACACCAGTAAAAAGAAAAGTATTCCTGTGATAATTGCGGGCCAATTAATAGCTTTTGTACTCTCATAAGCGAAAATTAAGCAGAGAAAAAGCACCACTAATAGCCAACTGTAATAAATTAAGCCTACTCTACCTAAGATCATAAAATGCTTTTTTTTCATAAAACCTTCTCAATTAATAATTAAGTTTGACAGATAAATTACTGTGATCGGTCGTATCATAAAGAGTTTTTAAATATTTACTAAAACGGGGATGATCGGCCACCAATGCTTTAAATTCAGGCGAAGCATATAAATCATGTAGCTGCTTTTCACTAAGATGGTTGTGTCCGGTAAAGTAGTTATAATTCATTTCAATGAACAATTGATTTATTTTGTTCAGTCTAGATGATTTTTGATTAGCCAAAGAATCTTTCTGCTTTGAATTCGTACTGAGATTACGTAGCTGAATATTTTTTAAATATTGGTGAAAATTAGTTAGTAACGGATTCTGGCGCTGTTCAGCGCTTAAATACGGCGTCATGTCAAATGTCTGTCGCTGATAAGTTAAAGAAGTTGGGTCCAGCTTAACAATGCCATATGCTTGGTCGTAAGAGCAAAAGCTTGAAGTTACGATTTCAGTCGTTGGTGTTCTGTCTTGCGGACCAACGATATTTTGTGCATGAATATGCCCAGAAAAGGCTGCTTTAATTTCATAATCTTTACATAGTTGTCGCAGTAAAGGTGCATTATTTAACACAAAGCCACGATTAACTGCTGGATTATGAACATAAAGATTGTGATGCATAAAAAGTAGCGGTCGCAAATGATGCTTTTTTGCATAAGTTAGCTGTTTTTCTAACCAAACAATTTGCTCTTCGCTAATTTGTCCTTCGGTCGGAGGAGCACCGATTGCTTCACGCTTGCCGTAAATATTGGAATCTAAAAGTAACAATAAGTATTGCGGATTAAGCTGGACACTATAGCCAAGAGAATAATGGTCTTGACTGAGTGCACATTCATAAGATGAACTAAAAATCCTTTTCCAATCGGTTGGACTAATCTGCTCGGTATAAAGCTGCTGTTCTTCTTTGAAAATCCGTGCCCATCCATCATAAATATCATGATTGCCCGGAATGACAAGTAATTTCGTTGCAGTTAAAGCACTAAATATTTCTTGGAATTTTTTGGCTGACAATAATTCACCGTTAAAAGTGACGTCACCTGTCACAATGATTGCGGCTGGCTTTTTATCATTAACCAATTGGCAAAAGGCACTAAGCGCTATTTCTTGGTAGGCCAGGTCTTTACCTTGACTGGTTTTTTGAATTTCTTGAAAGGCCGTTTTATCATCATGGAGACAATCTGCAATCAAATGAGTGTCAGTAATAATCCAAAATTCAGTGTTTAACTTGTCAGTAATCATTTTTTCTTTGCCCAATATTGATAGAAATCAACCCGCAAATTGCCGTTAAACAGCTTCCGTTTTTTGGTCGCTTTTTTACCAAAAAATTCTTCAAAAAGGGGATCACCGACTAAATAATATTGACTAAAGTCATCATATTTGAGCAAGGCCTCGCCCATCTGCTGGTATAACTCTTCAGCGGATTTCTTTTCTTTTAATCGCTTACCATAAGGTGGATTTGCAATAATCACACCATTTTTCAAATCAGTAGCAAAATCTTTTACAGCGACCTGTTTAAAATAAATGTCTTGCAAAACGCCAGCATTATTGGCATTTAATTTAGCAATTTCTAAAATTGACTGATCAATATCACAAGCCCAAATTGGTTGCTCAAGTGGTTTTACTTGCGTGCGCGCTTCTTCTACAGCTTCCTCATGCAAAGATTGATCAAACCAATCAAAGCCATCAAAAGCAAATTTACGCCAAGAACCTGGCGCAATATTTCTGCCAATTAATGCGGCTTCAATTGCCAAAGTTCCGGAACCAGTCATTGGATCAATTAACGGATGACTACCATCATAAGGTGTCAGTTTAATTAAGGAAGCACCAAAATTTTCTTTTAGCGGTGCACCACCATGCTCAATTCGGTATCCCCGTTTAAATAAACTGGCACCAGTAGTGTCAAGAGAAATTCGCGCAACATCTTTATAAATATGAATATCTAGCGGATACTCATTACCACTTTCCGGTAAAAATCCACGGCGATGGTATTGATCTGACATCTTATTGACAATTGCTTTTTTGACAATTGACTGTATGCCTGGTTCTGAATGTAATTTAGATCGAACTGCCCTTCCCTGAACTGGGAATTTGGCATCAACAGGTAAAAGTTCTGCCCAATCAATATCATATACTTGATTGTAAAGAGTATCGAAATCTAATGCTCGGAATTCTTTAAGTAAAATTTTTACCCGATCAGCAGTTCTAAGCCAGAGATTGGTTTTAACAATATCTGCCTGATCGCCTTTAAAAAAGACCCGACCGTTTTCTGTCTGTGTTTGGTAACCTAACGATTGTAATTCTTTGGCAACAACGCTCTCAAAGCCTGCTCCCATTGTCGTATATAGTTGATATTGCTTCATTATTACTTCTTTCATTCTTTAAAAAAAGCGTTGAGCCCTTTGAAAAGCTCAACGCTGCCAGTGCAAATTTTTATAAGCCACGTTCTGTTCCAGTAATTTTGGCCAAATTACCTTTAGCAGCCATCTATCTTTGCTATTAATAGCAATCCAACCTTTAGTTCAATTCCCTAGGTTGAGACGCCCCCACCAAATTTGGGTTGCACGCTCGCAGGGTTTACCTCGTTCCACCAAGAGCGTTTCCGCTCAAGCTTCGTCACTGTGGCACTTTTCAGAATAATCATGCATATCAAAAAATGACTTAGCACTTTTTTCGCCGTAATTGTAACCAATTCTTTAGCTTATTGGGCTAAATACGAACACTACAAGCTTCGCAGCCTGTGCGTGCGTGGACTTTCCTCAGCTCAGTCAATAATAGACCAAACCGCGACTGCTCAAAATTTGCACCATTAAAAATTATACCAGAGCTTAGTCCTTTTGTAACCCATAAACTCGTTGTTCTAGATTATAGACCTTGCGTTCCAGAGTTGAAATGCGTTGAATTATTGCCATGTTCGTTGAACTTTCAGTTTGTGAATCACTGTTCAGTGAGCTGAATGTGTTGTCGCGGCCTTGGCTAGGAGTGTATGTCTTTACTGTTTCTTCAGTATTAACTGGGGTTATTCTCCTAGTCTTTTGCAATTGAACAGCACTTTGCTTGTGTTGATCGTCCATTAATTGGCCTTGTAATTTGCCAATTTGGCCGTATAAATCCTCAATAATTTGTTCAAAAGTATCATAATCGGCAATCACCTGGTCCAAAAAAGCATCAACTTCGTCTGGATCAATGCCTTTAACCTTGGTTCTAAATTGTTTTTTTAATATATCCTGCGTGGATAGTTTAATGTCTTTTAAATCTGCCATAATGATGACAACTCCTTTATAATTCCCTAGTTTATTCTAGCAAAAAGCACCGGTTCTTAAAACAGAAAAGATAAGTTTAGAAAAAGCTTTAGAAATTATTCGTCAAAGGTATTTCCTTCCTGTTCAGACTGGTATTCCTCAGCAGCATCTTGAAGATCATAAAAATCAATTAATTCTAGTGGATAATTATTGGCTTCCTGGTATTTTTTGATTAAATTATAATCAAACTTAGGTTTGCCAGGACTTTCTAAATCATAAACCATTAATGCGCTGTCAGTGTGCATCAACATAAAATTTTGATAATTCCTTAATTGCACAGGGCTTTGATAAGGCTTATTTGAAGTTGCAGCAAAAAAGTCGACCTGATTTTTAAGGCTTAAAAATTTAGCTTGGTTATTTTCGTTCCACCTAGATGCAAATTCCTCATAAGGAATAATCATTGAAACTCTTAAGGGGTATTTTTGCCTTAATTCAACGGCAACCTCACTAGCCCACTGTTCAACGCCAAGATTTGCCCCGGTGATTACCCAATCGAGTTGTCCATCCTCTAACATTTCTGTTAAACGTTTTTCTATTACAAACTTGATGATTTTTATTTTAGGATCTTTTTCACCAAAAGTGTTCAGTTCATAATTGCGGTACCCAGTAACCCATAGTCGTTGCATATTGAAAGAGATAGCTCCTTGTTCAAAAACTTTTCCTTTATTGCTATAATGCTAACAGGAGTGAGATTGATGGTCAAATATCCAAGCGGTAGTTCTGCCGCATATCGTAAAGCTGCTGAAGAACCAAAAATCAGGAAAAAGTACACACATCGTGAAAATGTTAATTTTTCTGATCGGGGAATGAATCTTGAGCAGATGATTAACGAATCAAATAAATTTTATCGCATTAAAGAGATTGCGGTAGTACATAAAAAACCAACACCAATCCAAATTGTTAAGGTAGATTACCCGAAAAGATCACGAGCAGTTATTAAAGAAGCTTATTTTCGCCAAGAATCGACAACGGACTATAATGGAGTGTATCAGGGTTATTATTTAGACTTTGAGGCTAAAGAAACTAAAAATAAAACAAATTTTCCGTTAAAAAATTTTCATGAGCACCAGATTATTCACTTAGAACAGTGCTTGAAACAAAAAGGAATTTGTTTTACCATTATTGGTTTCACGGTTTTAAATAGGTACTTCGTTACACCAGCAAGTAAAATTATTGAGGCTTGGTGGGACAAGGACAAAAGCTCGGTCACGTTAAAAGAAGTTGAAAAATGGTCAATTGAAATTAAAAGCGGCTTTCAACCTACCTTACCTTATTTAAAAGCTGTAGATCATTTTATCGCAGATAGGAAATTGAATAATGGCAAATAGAAATTATAATTCAAACAATGGACGCGAATCACGAAAAGATTACCGCGAAAATTTACCTAAACCAAGGTGGCACCGTGTAGTTAAATTGCTCTTGATGGCTATTTTTCTATTATTGCTTTCCGGTGTTGGTCTTTTTGCATATTATGCTAAGGATGCGCCTAATATTAGTAGGGCTAGTCTTGAAAGTGGTGGTTCTACCGCCTTTTATACCCCAAACGGCAAGTTTTTATTATCTCTTGGTTCAGAAAAAAGAATCTATGCTAAAGATAGTACAGACATGCAACTGTTAAAAGATGCAATCGTCTCTGTCGAAGACAAGCGCTTTTACAAGGATAAATTGGGAATTGACCCAATCAGAATTGTCGGTTCCATGTTAAGCAATGCTAAAAGTCAAAGTATTTCTGCGGGTGGTTCAACGATTACGCAGCAACTCGTTAAACTTAGTGTGTTCTCCACTGATGCATCACAGAGAACCTTAAGGAGAAAAGCACAAGAAGCTTGGCTAGCAATGCGAGTTCAACGTGAATATACCCATGATGAAATTCTGGAATTTTATATTAATAAGGTTTACATGAATTACGGTAATTATGGTATCGGCACGGCTGCTAACTATTATTATGGTAAGAAAATTGGCGAATTAGATCTATCACAAACTGCACTGTTGGCTGGGATGCCTAACAGACCAACGATTTATAACCCATACGTTTATCCTAAATATGCCAAATATCGGCGTGACATTGTCTTGCAGGCTATGCTTGATAATAAAAAAATTACTAAAGCCCAGTACAATCAAGCACGAAAAGAAAGCATCAAAAAGGGCCTAAAGCCACATCAACAAAAGAACCAGTCAAATATTCGAAAAATTGATGATCCTTATATCAAGGAAGCAGTCCAAGAAGTTAAAAATAAGGGCTTTGACCCCTACCGTGACAATTTAAAGATTACATTAAACATTAATCAAAAAGCCCAAAGAAAGCTTTATGAATTAGCAAATAATGGTCAAGTACCATTTACCAGCGATACTATGCAGGTGGGTGCTACGGTAGTAGATCCAAGCAATGGCCATGTTGTAGCAATAATTGGTGGCCGGCATATTCCGTCAACGGTTCAATTAGGTCTTGATCGAGCAGTTCAAACTAGTCGCTCTACCGGTTCTTCAATAAAACCCGTTCTTGATTATGGTCCAGCTATTGAATATTTAAACTGGTCAACTGCTAAAGTACTGGATGACAGTAAATATTACTACCCTGGAACTAGTATCCAACTTTATGATTGGGATAATAAGTATGAAGGCCAAATGACTATGCGGCACGCATTAGAGCAGTCTAGAAATGTTCCGGCTGTTAAAACTCTAAAAGAGGTCGGCATTAGACGTGCTTCTAAGTTTGCCCGGCAAATGGATATTAATGTGCCAAAGACTGCAGGTCTATCTGTGGGTATTGGCGCAGACGCATCGAGCTTACAAATGGCAGGTGCATATGGTGCCTTTGCTACAATGGGGATTTACCACAAACCACAATTTGTTTCCAAAATTGAAACACCTGACGGTTTAGTGAGAAACTATGATTCCGAAGGAATTCGGGTAATGAGCAAAGCTACCGCTTATATGATCACTGATATGTTAAAGGGCGTTATCAAGCATGGTTCTGGAACCAACGCGCAAATCAGAGGTTTGTACCACGCCGGTAAAACCGGTTCTGTTAAATACTCCGACCAAGAATTAGCTCGTTACCCTGGTTATGGCGCAACGCCTAAAGATTCTTGGTTTGTAGGCTATACACAGAGCTACTCGATGGGAGTTTGGACAGGCTATGATAACTTAAAGGATGGAACTATTTCTGGTATTGGCCAGCAATCTGCTCAATTGCTTTATAAAAATATGATGTCCTATCTTATGAGTAATAAAGAAAATGTTGATTGGCAAAAACCAGATTCAGTCATTAGAGCTAGAATAATTAAAAATTCTAATCCTCCTGTTGTTTCTTCAACTGGTGAATGGCAACTGTTTGTTCGTGGGCATGCTCCAGCGGGAATTGTTGATGATAGTAGTGATTATGATAGTTCTGAGGAACAGACTGGCAGCAATTCAACTCAGAGTAATTATAACGAGCAAAACAGAACTATTACCCGTAAAAAGAGACCAACTGAATCACAGTCTGATGAAAATAAAAATGATACTGGTCATGATCGTGATCAGACAAATAATGGTAATAATTCACCGGAAAATAAACCAAATAATCATGATAATGACAGCTCTCATTCAAATTCAAACGAAAATTCTGATAATCATGAAGGCAATAGCAATCCAGCAAATGACGGCGAACATGATCATTAATAATTAAAAAATAAAAATGCCATAGCTAATTTACAGCTATGGCATTTTTGTATGCGGTGTTATTGTTTTTTCAAATATGAATATGGATCTTCTTTATCTCTTGCTGTCATAGAATAACGACCAAATAAAATCATTGCGTGATGAGTGTGGATCCACTCACTTTTTGGTAATATTTCTTCTAGTCGTTTTTCAATTTCCAGTGGCTTGGCATTTTGCGGTACGATATGAAATCTTTTTGAGATTCGGGAAACATGTGTATCAACAGCAATAGCCGGTACACCAAAACCGTCAGCTAAAACTACATTTGCAGTCTTCTCGCCCACTCCGGGCAATGTCACTAACGTTTTCTTATCTTCAGGAATCTGACCAGCAAATTTGTCCACCAAAATTTGGGCGGTTTCTTTTAAGTGCTTGGCTTTAGAATGATAGAGGCCAATTTTTGAAATATGGTGCTCAATATCGGTAATTGATGCTTGCGCTAAAGAGCTTGGATCTGGATAATCCGCAATAAATTTCGGCATGATTCTGTTAACCATTTTATCAGTCGTTTGAGCACTCATTAACACGGCGCAAAGTAAATGAAATTTATTATCCCAAATCAATTCACTTTTTGCATCAGGGTACATCTCGTTTATGGCACGCAAGACTTTTCTTGCTTCTGCTGTACTTAATAATTTTTCAGGCATTTAACGGTTCCTTTGTAAAAATTTTTGCACTTCACTTGTTGTTTTTAGGTTGTGCCGCTGCCAGTTAAGAAGCACGCGGTCAACATACTTTAAACTATATGCTTGCGACAAAACAGCCTCTCTTAACGCCAACTTGATAATTTCCGGATCATAATGATCAACATTCAACCAAGCAGCAACCTCTTCTCGTTCGATTGGACTAAGATAACGGCCAAATTCAATTTCAAATTGCCGCATTAACTGGTTTAACGGACTATTATCAACAGTTGAAGAGCTGCTTTCAGTTACTCCTTCTTCAGCATTAGGCAAAACATTCTTGGCTAACAACTCATCGAGTTTTATATATAATTGGTCCAGATTAAATTGATTGCCAATCCGGCCCTTCTTATCAGTGACTTGGTCAATTGCCAAGTAATTTTTTTCAATTAGGCGCTGAATAATATCAGCAATTTCGGCTGAAGAAAAATTAGTGTTAGCAGCGATCTGTTCGTTAGAGGGAAAATTCTCACCTTTTTGAGCAAATAATTCAAGTTGCATAATTAAGATTATTTCAGAGTCACTAATTTTAAGTTGCGGATAATAAGCTAATAAACCATTGGAAAAGGTTGTAAATCCAAGAGTTCGGTAATCATTGTAATGCATGATAATTTTCTCTCCTTTAAAAAAGTTGAACTAAAATATTTTAGTTCAACTTTTTTAATTATTTAGTTAATGCAAATTTATGGCTTAACCCGGTTAATCATTCTTGGGAATGGAATAGCTTCGCGAACGTGATCTAATTTGCAAATCCAAGCAATTACACGCTCAAAGCCCATACCAAAGCCTGAGTGAGGAACACTACCATATTTACGTAAGTCAAGATACCAATCATAATTTTCTTCTTTAAGACCGGCTTCTTTAATTTGCTCTTTCAGAGTGTCGTAGTCACTTTCACGTTCAGAACCACCCATAATTTCACCATAGCCCTCTGGAGCCAAAACATCGGCACATAAATATTCCTTAGGGTTATCTGGATTTTTCTTCATGTAGAATGGCTTAATTGCCGTTGGGTAATTAACAATGAAAAATGGACGATCAAATTTTTCAGAAATGAATGCTTCGTCTGGAGCACCAAAATCATCGCCCCACTTGAAATCTCTGCCATCTTCTTGAAGCATTTTAACCGCATCATCATAAGATAAATGGGTATAGTTGCCTTCTGCAGCAGGCCGCAGTTTTTCCTTATCACGGCCGAGTAATTCTAATTCGTAATCGCAGTTTTCCAAGACTTGTTTAACAACGTATGATAAAAAGCGTTCTTGAATATCCAAAGACTCATCTTGGTGCATCCAGGCCATTTCAGGTTCCATCATCCAAAATTCAGTAAGATGCCGTCTTGTCTTAGATTCTTCTGCTCTAAAAGTAGGACCGAAAGTGAAAATCTTACCAAAGGCTTCAGCGCCTACTTCACCATAAAGCTGACCAGATTGTGATAAATAAGCATCACCACCAAAGTATTCGGTATGGAATAGCTCCGTGGTACCTTCAGGAGCTGAATGCATGAAAATTGGAGCATCAAATTTAACGAAGCCCTCGTTTTCAAAGAAATCAACTGTTGCCTTAAAGATGGTGTTTCTAATGCGCATGATTGCAAATGGTCTTCTGCTACGCAACCATAAGTGCCGGTGATCAAGCAAGAATTCAATTCCGTGTTCTTTATTCCCGATTGGGTAGCCTTCATTATTAGTGACAACCTTTAAATCAGAAATTTGAATTTCATAGCCGAAATGAGAACGATCATCTTGGTGAACAGTTCCTGTGATGTAAAAGCTAGCTTCTTGATGCAATGATTTTGCTGCTTCAAAAACTTCATCTGTAACATCATTTTTTCTAACTATTCCTTGGAAAAATGCAGTTCCATCACGTAACTGTAAAAATACGATTTTTCCACTTGACCGTTTATCAGTCAGCCAAACATGCATTTGAACTTCTTCATCAACATGCTTTGAACAATCTCTAATTGAAATTAATTTTGTCATAAACTTTTATTCCACTTTCCTTATCATATCAACTTAATAATACCAAAGTTTTGTTAAATAAGCGACTTAACCTAGTAAATTTCCGTTTTTAAATTCATAGAGTTTGTAATGGTAGTCACCTGAGCTATTTTTAGCCGCTACTTCCCAAACCGCTTTGTTACGATACCACCCCAAGTTAACCGCAGTAATTTTATCATCTGGATACTTAGTTCCGTATTTATTTCTAACTGCTGTCTCGCCAACGCCCTTTTTACTAGATAAAAGGTAGGCTTTCTTTGAGGCGGGTAAATAAATGAAGTAATAGGTTTGGCTGTTTTTAGCAATGCCTTTAGCGGAGTAACTATTAACACCGCGATCTAAATGATAGTTTCGCTCAATTTTTTTAATCGGTGATTTTTGCAAGACTATTTGATTAAGCTCACGTGTTTCATTTCGTACGGGACTGCTTGCTTTATAAAAAATAAGCAGAAATGAAAAATAGAGCACAACAATAATGGCAATTAGCCAAGCAATAAATTTAAGCGTTTGTTTTGTGTCGTCTTCAATTATCATAATTATCCAACTTATTCCGTAAATCTTTTATCAAAATTTTTCTTGTTGTTACAGGTATTGCGTTTAAAAATACTTTACCATAATCTTTGCTCCAAATCCGTGAATCCAAAATTAAGAACTGACCATGATCTTTTTCGCCACGAATTAGGCGTCCCATGCCCTGCTTAAACCGAATAATTGCCCGTGGCATCGTATCATTTTGGAAAACATTAATGCCCTTTTTTTGCAATTGGCGTTGACGTAAACGGACTTCCGGCTGGTCGGGGGATTCAAATGGTAGTTTAGCGGCAATAACTAAATCAATCCGACATTCATGAAAATCAATTCCTTCCCAGAAACTATCGGCCCCGATTAAAATGGCCTTTTGCGCAATCGCGAACCTTTTGGTAATGCGGTTATTAGAGCCGGATACACCTTGGGCTAAAATTTCAAAGTCACGTAGATTAGGCGAATTTAAAATGGCACTAAAGACTTCTTTTATTTTATCTAAATTAGTCATTAAAACTAGAATATGGCTTTTCTGACTCAAGTCATTTTCTAGAATGTTAGCTAGCTGCTGATCATATTGCGGCGTGTCGATAGCAGGGAAGTCTTTCACGGCTAAAACCTGCAAATGCTGATCAAGTTTAAATGTGCTGCTACCAATAAATTTTTCCGGATGTAAATCAGTTAAAGCTAACTGTTTAATTGTAAAGGAAAAATCATTATCATTTGTCAAAGTAGCACTAACAAAGCAAAGATGGTCAAAACGAGCGTAAATTTGTTTTAATTCACTAGAAGCGTCTAATGTCATCCAGCTCAGATTAACACTTAACGGATCCTGGGGATTGGTTAAAGTTAGTAAAAATCCTTCCTGAGTTAAAACTTCCTTGGTATGAAGAATGTCTGATAGCTGGTAGCTTTTAGTAATATAAAAATCAAGACGATCAATTTGATCAGTCAACTCACTTAAAACAGCATCCCTCTCCAATCCCGAATTATCAGTTTCATTATACAGCTTAAATAAAATAGCATTAGTCTGTTGCCGGACGTCTTCTAATTTGCGCTGAAACTCTCCAAGTTTCGGTAAAAATGGACTCTCACTAGCGAATAAATCCGTGCCCTCAAAACTTAAGAGCAGATTACCATTTGGCAAGATATTTTTATTTACCGCTTGCTCGTTTTGGGCAAATAATATTCTCTGTAACTGGTTGATGACGTGAATCAAGTCCAATATCGCCGGATCTAATTTTTCTAGTAAAAAGTTGACTGAAACATCATTACCATACTGGTTAAATACGCTATCTTCGGCATAAAACAAAAGATTGCGCAAATGATTGAGTACGCCCCAAAGTGATTCAAACTGAAATGAATCATTCCGCGAATTGATTACGTTATCGACAAAACGGTGAGCTTCATCAATCACCAAATAAGGATTTTGCCCCCAAATTGTGTCGTTGTAATGATTGGCCAAATAGGCGTGATTAGTAATTAAAATATCGGCTTCTTCTTGCTTTTGCCGCGCTAAATTCCAAAAATCGACTTTAGCAAAACTACTACCTACCCGGGCATCCCCCGGATGAGCTATCTGAACAAACAACGGTGCCTTATAGTTAGTCAGCTGTAATTCATCTAGATCTCCCGTTTTAGTCTCCGTTAACCACACTAAAATTCGCATTTGCAAGACTAGCGTCATTTTGTTAGGAGTTCCCTGGTACAGACTTTGGTAAAAGCCATCTAAATCGAGATAATGACTACTTGATTTCACCACTTCTGCAGTTAAATCAAGGTCAGTGACCTTAAGTAATTGGGGAATTTCCTGCGTGATGATCTGATCTTGCAAAACTTTAGTTGGCGTCGCCACCACAAGCTTTCGACTCGTATATAAATGATAGGAATAAGCAAACAAGTAGGAAAAAGTTTTACCAGTACCATTGGGTGCTTCAACCAATAACGCCCTTTGATCAGGATTCTTGATGAACTGATTAATTTGGTTGATCAAATCAACTTGTGGCTGCCGGTAATTGATTTTTCCTTTAAATAGCTGATGCTTGGCTTTATTACTGAGGGGAAAAGATGCATTTGAGCCATTACTGTGCTCTGGAATTTTAGTCTGTTGTTTTTGCAAAATAATATTGCGGACCTGCACGTAGTTTTTGCCTAGTGGTCTTTTAGTTAGCCGCAATTCGTCTGCAATTGTGGTAAAAATCCAGGAAGTATCTCGGATAAGACCGTGCGCAAGAGAACTTAACGTATTCAGTGTGGCTTGCGGCAATGTTTCCAATTTGTTGATAATCTTAAGCAGTAACACAGCCGTCCCGTATGCATCTGAATCAGCTTTATGCGGATTTAGGTGTGGGATATTTAGCTGATTAGTTAGATCTGTCAGCTTATATGACGGTAAAGTTGGAAATGCAATCTTAGCCAGTTCAACTGTATCGATTGCCCTATTGGTTAAAGCCTCATAGCCATGCTGCACTAGTTCATAATTAAGAAACGGCAAATCAAAATTTACATTATGCGCCACAAAGACCGCATCTTTTAAGATGGCAATAATCTTTGGAGCATAATAAGAAAAGTCCTTTTGCTGAGCTACATCTGAATTATGAATATGCGTAAGGTTCTGAATTGCTAAAGGGATGTCACGGTGGGGATTAATCATAAAAGAGTAGGTTTTAACAACCTTCATGTTTTTGATGATGGCACAGCCAAACTGGATAATATGATTGTCCTCTTCGCGCTGGGTTCCGGTTGTTTCCAGATCAACGACTGCAAATGTCTCCTTAGCAAATAATGTCATTAAATTCGACCTCCTTTCTTTTCTACTTAATTTCGACGATTTTTTGCGCTGCCAGTAAAACTAGGTATTTGTGCGTTACCTTTTTGTTAGCAAACGAATTTAAAGCCTGCTCATAAAGTCTTAACTGCCCCGTGTATTTTTGCTTAAGCTGATTAATTGCTAAATCCAAATGATTAGGATCGAGATAATCAGTTTTATAGTCAAATAGTATTATGCCATCATTTTGGATGAAGTAACCATCAATTGTACCGTGAATTAAAATTTTAGCATTTGGATCACTAAAATGGTCAAATAAGCTACTTGCCGAAAGTAAACTAGAAAATTCAATTTCACGTTTTAAGTTCTCCGGCTTTTGCCAAAATTCACGGCTAAAGTCGCTATGAACAAACCAGTTAATCTGTTCTTTATTTAAATCCGGTACAATAGCGGGATTTAGTTTATCTTGCTTAACCAAAGAAGCAATTTCATCATCTAACTGCTGGTCGTCACCCTTGCCGTGATAATCATAATATTGTAACAGCAGGTGTGTCGCGGTTCCGATTTCGGCACCGGTAAATTTGGTTGCAAACAAAAAATTAGGCTTAGTATCAATCGGCTGTAAATACCTATTGGTTGATGAGAGCAAATGAGCATTCTCTAGTTCACTGTCCAGCGGATCATTAAAGGCCTTTTTAATTTCTGAAACAGATTGGTAAGCGGTCGTCTGACTAGCATCTTTAAACGGATAAGCAAAATCATAGAGCTTTTTGGCTGTTTGATTTAAAAGCGTGAAATCCTCTGTAGCGGCCGTTTTTGCTTGTACGGTTTTTGGCCGCGCAATTGTTTCATCCTGGTAGTGAATTAAGAGTAAATCTTCTTGCTCATCTAGTTCCGGGGTGATCTCACTCATTGGCAAAGCTACCTGATGCGTAAAGTTAATGGCTGGACCAATAAAGCTCATTGCGCTGGTAGCATCAATCTTATCGCTTAAGGGTAACTTATGCTCATGAGTGAGCTGCTGACTCCAGGTCTGGGTAAGTTTGGGAAAATTTTTTAAGTCAGTCACTAAAATTAACTTTTGCCGTGCTCTAGTCATACCAACGTATAGTATTCTAGCCTCTTCTTCGAGTAATTGTTTTTTCTTGGCAACATTGTCATATGATTTGAGCAGTGAATCAGCGCGATAATGCTCTTGGCGTAAAGTCAATCCGACATTATCTGCGTTAATAATATAATTTCCACTAAGATCACGCAATTGAAACCGGTGCTGCAGCCCAAGGTAAAAAACAATTGGAAATTCCAGGCCCTTAGACCCGTGAACAGTCATTAGCCGCACTGAATTGCCTGCTTCTTTAGCCAGTAACGGCTGTGCCAGATCTTTTTGGCTGCGGCGCATTCTTTCGATAAAGTTAATAAACTGGTAAAGTCCTTTAAAACCGGCACTTTCATATGAGCTTGCCCGTTCATACAGTGCTTCTAAGTTGACCCGCCGCTGTTTGCCGTTGGGCAATGCCGTCATGATTTCTAGCAAATTGGTTCGCTCATAAATGCTCCAGACTAATTCGGAAATCCGGTGATTCGTAGCAAATTGTCTTAATTCAGCTAATTGGTTTAAAAAATCCTTTATTTTTTGACTGAGGCTGTCGTTAATTGCCACGTAAGAGGTCAAAGCATCATAAAAATTAGTATTTTTGCTATGAATCCGAATTTGGGCTAAATCTTGTTCATTAAAGTTAAACAGCGGAGAGCGCAGAACAGTTACCAAAGGGATATCTTGATCGGGATTATCAATAATGCGCAAGTAATTCATAACGATGGTCAATTCAATTGTTTGAAAATAATTTTTGGCATCCGTCACCATTAACGGCAGATCGTTTTTCGCAAATTCCTGCATGATAGCAAGGTTCTCACTCCGGCTACGAGTCAAGATGGCAATATCACTATATTTAAAAGGCCGCTTTTGACCTGTCTGTGGGTCATATACTTCTAAGTGTTCATTTTGAAATTGCTTGATGCGATTAATAACCATGGCTATTTCTGCCGAGTCAATATCTTGCTCCTGCTCCTCATTGAGTGAGCCCTCTTTTTCATCTTGGTTATGATAAATGATTTCGCATGCAGCGGGAAGTGCAACCGGATAATATTTAGCCCCTAAAACCAACTGCCCTTCTTTTTGGTAGTCAATGCCGCCAAAGTCGGGTGTTAAGATGGTCTTAAACACTTGGTTAACAATTTTGAGAACGGGATTAGTCGAACGAAAGTTTTCGGAAAGCAAAATTCGCTCTTGGTCGGTATTTTCTTTCTTCGCCGCCTCTTGGTATTTATGCAAGAAAAGCGTGGGTTCGGCTTGCCTAAAACCGTAAATCGATTGTTTGACGTCACCTACCATAAATAAGTTATTTTGACCGGTTTTCTTAATTAGTTGTAAGATCTTTTCTTGCAACGGATTAATATCCTGGTATTCATCAACTAAAATTTCAGTGAACTTATTTTGGTAAAAGGAGCGTGCCATTTCAGCGTTAGATGTGTCTTGACTTAGGATCTGGTATGCAAATTGCTCCATATCACTGAAGTCGACCAAATTTTCTGCCCGCTTTAATTCTCCGAAACGTTTAATTAGGGCATTTTCTGCTTTTACAACTGCGGTCATAATTTTTTGGCCACGTTTCAGGATCTCAATTTGCTCATGTTCATCTGTAGCGTAAAAAGACGTGAAGGCAGTAAACACTTGCTCAGCGGCTTCGGCTTTGCGGTCATAACAATTTTGGTAAAAAGCTAGTAGATCCTCATCCCATTTTTTTGACTTACGAAAGGTTCCGGTAAAAAGACAACTACGCAATAACTGCCTTTGGTCGTCGTAATTAGCGTCATTAAATAGTCCTTCAAGATACCGGTTTAAGCATTTCTGAAAGATAGTAAAACTTTCCTTAACCTTCGCTAGTTCCTTGGTTTCAATCAATGGGTCGTTAACAATTTGTTCAATTTTATTGCTGAGCTCAGTAAAAGTATTCGTTAAATAAGGTTTAATTTGCTTTTGCCACAGCTTAGTTGTAATTACGCTTTCCCCTACTTCATATTTAGCAGCTAAGCCTTTTAACCAACTGGAATAATCAGGTTTAGCCATTGCGTAAGAGTATAAATCTAAAAGAAGATTTTGCGCTGATTCTGCATCCCTGTCGCCAGCAAAATTATTATAAAAGCTAATGAAGTCTTCGTCATTTGCCTCTAAAAACTCGCTTTCAATTTCGTGCAGTGCTCGTTCACGCATCAATTCGGCTTGCGTTTCATCGGTCAAGACGCTAAAGCTTGGATCAAGATCGATGACGTAGTAAAAGCGATGAATGACATCTAGGCAAAAGGCATCAATTGTGGAAATATTGGCAGAGTCAACCGCGTTAAGCTGCTGCCTGAGATAGGTTTTGGCAGTCGTCTTGGCTAGCTCAGTTTGCAAAACTTGTTTAATTCGCCCCTTCATTTCTTGGGCTGCTGCCTTGGTAAACGTCACTACTAATAGTTGGTCTACCCTAGTTCCGGCAAGAATTTCTTGCAGCAAACGCTGCACCAAAACAGTGGTTTTGCCACTTCCAGCGGAAGCAGAAACTAAGATGTCGTGTCCGCGATCGCTAATCGCCTTATTTTGGGCTTGAGTAAAATCTGCCATGACTATTCCTCCTCTCCCAGTTTCTCTTTAATTTTACTTAATAACTCTTTTTTACTTAAACTACCTACCTGGTGATACTTGTTTTCCTTAAGCATTGCGTCAAAAAAGAAAATATCACGGTAGTCGGAATAAGTTAAGGCGTTAATACCTTTGCCATACTTATATGGATTGAGCTTAATTTCACCGGATAAAATTTGACTTGCGGCGTCCTTAATGAGCTCTTCATCATATTGCAGCAAAAGCTCAATTTCATCATCTTTAAAAGCATTACCCCGAAAGCTGAGACTGCCATCTTTTTTACTATTAACACCGGTATATAAATCCGAGGTGGTACTGTTTTTTTCAAGCTCAGGGTCAGCGTCAAGAACTAGTGCTTGGTCATAATTAATTAATCCAGTGTATTTTAGCCTGGTTTTGCCATCCAGATTATCTTGTTTTAACTCTAAATGACTATTGTACAAATCTTTACCGTTTAACCGCTCAGTTTGCCTCGTAATTGTTTGGTAAAACGCACCAAGCAAGTAAAGTGGTGTTTTGCCCGTAAAGAAGGGCTGGTTTTTCAGTAAAACATCGAGATAGGAAACCATTTGTAGCGAGATACCTTGGTAAAAGAGGCCCAAATTAAATTTC
This sequence comes from Lactobacillus sp. B4026, assembly GCF_026535825.1. Taxonomy (NCBI): domain Bacteria; kingdom Bacillati; phylum Bacillota; class Bacilli; order Lactobacillales; family Lactobacillaceae; genus Lactobacillus; species Lactobacillus sp. B4026. Next base: position 245,894 of record NZ_JAFNPD010000002.1, on the reverse strand, counting down.
TTTGCGGAAGACTTGTAATCAATCACCTGCGCCAAGTATTCATTCTTGTCACTAATTTGGGCCAAATCAACCCGGTCCATCTTACCGCGTAAATTAACATAATGCTTGCCAGCCAAGTTAGGAACAACCAGGTCAAGGCCGTGGACTTTTTCGCCAAAACCAAAACTAAGTTCAGAGTATTTTGCCCGTAAAGGCGTTTTTTGTACTGCTTTTTGCCAGTTGAAAGCAACCTTGGTGGTAGTTTGATCAAGACACTTAAATAAAAATTGGTTAAAGGGATCATTGGCAAGCTGCTTATATTTAGCTTCGGTCATCATTTTCGCTCTAGCAATGGCTAGTAATTGACTTAAAGTAGTTTCGTCAACATCGGCTAAATCTAAGTGCTTTTGGTTAAGTTCTTTTACCAAACGGTCGAAAGTTTCGTGAAAATAATTACCAGCTTGAATAATATCAAACTCATTTTCAAAGCGTTTATGCAAATGCAAACCGTAATTTAAAAAGTATTCGTAAGAATTTTCATAAAAAGTTTCCAGTTGTGAAACGGATGAATTTAAATTCTGACCGTACAATTCCTGGGCTAACTCAGCACCAATATCTGCCGGCTGGTTGTCAAATTGACTGGCTTCTAGAACCATTGCCGTCTTAGTTGGGATTTTTGCTGCTGTTAATTTTAATAATTGATCAACATCAATTTCGCTATTTGCCTGCTTTAAGTAAGTCAAGTAACCTAAACTTGCCTGGGGATTGGTTAGGAAACTTAAAAGGTCTTGGAATTTTTCCGGTAAATTGTGTTGCTGGAATTCGATTGCACCAGCGCGTTTGAGCCGGTCATAATAAATTGAAGGCTCAACTGCTTCGTTGTCAGAATTGGCCACCGAATAAGATAAGTAAACCTTGTCACTGGCCAAGGCTAAACAAATACCAAACTGATAGTTCTGATCAAGATTGCTTAATTGCTGGTGATCTTCCAAATAAGAATCTTCGCCAAAGGCAGTACTTAAATTCTCTAGATTTTCAGTGCTTAAAAAACCTGGGGTGGTTTGAATTGCTGGCAAACCAGTGCTAGTAGCGCCCATGATGAAAACTTGCTTATAGCCGCTAACTTGGACAATACCTGTTTCAGAAAGATTAACTGCATCCAAGGTAGAAGGAATTTGGGAGAAAGTAGCCTCTTTAAAGCCATTGGTTAAAACATTGAAAAAACTGGCTACATCAAATTCAGTCGGATTAATCAGTAAGTAATCATGTAATAACGTAATGAGCAAGTCCCATACTTGTTCAGATTGGCGAGCTTGCTGCAAGTCACCAGCGGTTTGCGCATCTTCGCGCCATTTTTCAAGCACTTGATTAACTTTATTATTGGTTAAAAAATTAAAGAAAGTGGTAATCGCTTTTTGCGTGTCCTCTTCCTGCTTAAGTTTAGTTAATAACCGTTCAAGCTTTTTCACAAAAAAGTCTTTTAATTTGCTTATTTTAGCCACTTCATCAGGAACTTTGTCTAGCCTGATCACTTCAGAAGCAACATAGTCCGTAAAATCACGTTTCCATAAATTATGGTTAATTCCGTGCGCTAAAACAAAATTTTCCAGCTCATCGACGTCATGAATATAAGCTGATTCTTCTTGGTACCAGTCCGGAATAATTAGATGGGTTTTCATAATTGCTAGCATATTTTGGGTTTGAAACGGCCGTGCCAAAAGCTGAGCAATATTTTCAATTAAAATAACTAACGGATGATATTTCATTTCTTGCTGTAAGTCATCAAAAAATGGGACATGATTCTGCCGTAAAATCGGAATCAGGTATGTTTCGTATTCATGTAGATTGGGTGCTAAGACCAAAAAATCGCGGTAACGGTAGTTTTTTAGGGCCACTTGTTGGTAAATTGTATGGGCAACATAATAGGCCTCGGCATACCGGTTATCTGCTCGAACTAATTGCACCTGGTCAAGTTTACCCACATCATAAGCAGTACCCGTCCAGAACTCATTGAGCAATTCCCGCTTAGTGGGCTGGGGCGAAATAGGAGTTTTTTCTACTTCATAAGACAGATCGTGCTGTTTCAAATAATTCAGTAATTGATTAATTGTTCTCTGAATTACATAATCGTAATCACCTTTCGCAAAATCAGGGTTAATGTCGCCAATTTTGGTTTTAAAAGCTAAGGTAACGCTATGAGCATGCATCATTAACAATTTGACCGTCAAACATTCCTGCAGTGAAAAATGAGAAAAATCACTAAAATAAAAATCGGTCTTGCTTAAATCAATTCCGCCAGCAAGATACTCATTCAGCTGCAATTGCACCTCATTCGAAGTAGAAAACTTAGTAGCAATTGTACTGGTAAATGCCTCGTAAATGATTTTAAGGTCTGCAATCTTATTTTTCGTTTCTAAGTCAAGAGAATCTTCGTCGATTTCATCAAGATCAAGGTTCCCTTCCCTAACCTGCAAAATCGTATCATAAAGCTGTTTAACTAAACCGGGACTGACGCTAACCGTTTTAAAAAGATGAAGCTGGTCACGTTTTTGCTCAATAATCTTGGCTAAAATCATGGCAGCCGCGGCATTATCAAGTTGCGTTGGCAAACCCTGTTCAGCATCTTTGAGGAAAAACCAGGCAAGTCGTGAAAATGATAAAACCTGCAAATTTTTAACCGATTGCTCAACGTTGCCCTTGCTAACGGCTAATCTGTTTATTGCTCTGACTTCTGTGGTAAACTTAATATGATTAGGAACGATAATAAAAGTTTCGTGTTCTGGAAAGCGTTGGTAGTTATCAACTGCAGCTTGCAGGACTTTTTCTTGTAAAGAATCTGTCTGCCGACCGACTAAAATCTTGATCATCTGTTCTCTTCTCCTTTGCTATTTATTTTAGCATAAGGAGTAAAAAAATTTTCACAAACAGTAAGGATCTTAAGCAAAATGAAATCTAGTTATTTGGCCCATGGCAAAGTAATTTTAATCGGGGAACATTCGGTTGTATATGGCTATGATGCGTTAGCAATGCCAATTAATTCGCTTCATATCAAAACAACTGTTGAACCGGCCCCCGAGATGTGGATGGACACTGAGCGTTATCAAGGGCCTTTTTTTATGGCTCCAAATGAATATAACGGCTTAAAATATGTTGTTAAAAAAATGTTGGAGTTAGCTGCCAGTACTGAGCAACTGAAAATCTCATATACTGGGCAAATTCCAATTGAACGCGGATTGGGTTCCAGTGCCACCGTTGCCCTGGCAACCACTCGGGCAATGGACGATTATTTCAAGCTTAATCTAACCGAAGAGCAAATTTTGGCTATTACCAATCATGCGGAAATGATTAATCATGGTAAAGCCTCAGGTTTAGATGCGGCTACAGTTAATTCCAACTACCTCGTTTTTTTTAATCAAAAAGATGGTCCACGTGTTTTAAAAGCAAAACTGGGGGCTACTTTATTAATTATGGATACGGGAGAATTAGGCAGTACGAAAGAAGCCGTTATGCAAGTTCATGATCAAATAAAAGCTTCACCTCAAGCAGCAGATAAGTTAAAGCGACTGGGAAATTTGGCCGATAGGACTAAGACGTCTTGGCTTAATCATGATGCTGGTCAAATTGGTACTTACTTTAATGAAGCACAAGAAATTCTGTGTTCTTTTGGCTTATCAACGGCTAAAATTGACCAATTACAAAAAATAGCACTTGCGCACCAAGCGCTCGGCTTTAAGCTTTCAGGCAGCGGTCTTGGCGGCATTGTAATTGCTCTTTGCAAGAATCATGCGGTAGCGCAAGCAATAGCAGATCATAGTCAAAAAATTGCTGTTAATAGTTGGATTGAGGAGATTTAATGGGAAAAACTGTACGAGCACACGCCAATATTGCACTAATTAAATATTGGGGGAAAAAAGACGAACGTTTGCGACTTCCTTTAATGTCAAGCCTTTCTATGACGTTGGATCGTTTTTATACTGATACTAAAATTACCGAAAGCGATCTTAATCATTTTTACTTAAACGGGATTGAACAAATCGGTCAAAGTTCGCAGCGTGTTTTCACTTATCTTAAATTTTTGCAGGACAAGTTTGGTGTTAGTGGTAATTTAGCCGTTAGATCAACCAATCATGTTCCAACGGCTGCTGGCCTGGCATCGTCTTCATCGGCTTTTGCTGCTTTAGCCGGAGCTTTCTGCTCTCATTATGGCTTTGAAATAGAACCCAAAGAATTATCCCGGCTTGCTAGAATGGGTTCGGGCTCTGCGTGTCGGTCAGTTTTTGGTGGCTTTGTCTTGTGGCAAAAAGGTGAAGATGATACTTCCTCTTATGCCTACGCCTTAAACGAAAAGCCCGAGATGGACTTACAGCTTTTGGCAATTGAATTAAATCCGAAACCTAAAAAACTTTCATCAACGGAAGGGATGAAACAAGCAACCAGTTCCCCCTTCTTTAAGCCTTGGTTACAGCGAAATCAGACCGAGCTAGACCAAATGATAACGGCCATTCAAAATAATGATTTTACTGCGCTGGGACAACTAGCAGAATTAAATGCTAACGAAATGCACGCAATTAACTTAACCGCCCAGCCTGGTTTTACATATTTTGAGCCACAAACAATTGCAGCGATTAACTTGGTAAGGCATTTACGTGAAACTGGGATTGAGTGTTATTACACGATTGATGCCGGTCCCAACGTAAAAGTTATTACTCGTTTAAAAAATGTAAAAGAAATTACTAATCAGTTTGTATCGCAATTTGACAATGTTAAGATAGTAAATGCAAGTTTTGGTCCAGGTCTATCATATTTGGACTAATTAATGTAATTTAATTGATTAGGAGATTAAATTCTTTTGATAACAGAACAAGCGCCCGGAAAGTTATATATTGCTGGCGAATATGCGGTACTTGAACAAGATTGTCCCGCAATTTTAGTCGCAGTTAATCAATTTATCCGGGTTTCAATTACTAAAACAAAGTCATCTACTGGGTTAATCCATTCTAAACAATATTCACAAGATTCAATTCACTGGGTTAGGCATGGGGCCGAAATGGTTATTGACAATCGTGATAACCCTTTTGAATATATTTTGGCGGCTATTTCGTTTACTGAACGATTTTGCCTTGAAAAGCACATTGAGATGCAGGTCTATGATCTTTATATCAATTCAGATCTTGATTCGGCTGATGGTAAAAAGTATGGCTTGGGCTCGAGTGCGGCAGTTACGGTAGCAACTGTGAAAGCAATCTTACGCTTTTATAACGTACCCTTCAGTAACGAACTTGTTTATAAATTGTCAGCCATCTCTCATTATTCAGTTCAGGGTAATGGTTCGGCTGGTGATATTGCTGCCAGCGTTTATGGTGGCTGGCTTGCCTACCAGACTTTTGATAAGAGCTGGCTAAAACAAGAACTAGCACATAAATCGCTGTCTGAAGTTGTCGATGAAGCATGGCCAGGACTAAAAATTCAGTTGTTAACGCCGCCAACCGGCATGAATTTAATGATTGGTTGGAGTCAAAAGCCTGCTTCCACTTCCCGCTTAGTTGATGAAACTAATGCCAACAAAGAGGCACTGAACGGAAAGTACCGGGAATTTATTAGGCTTTCACGAAAATGTGTTTTAAAAATGATTGTTGGGTTTGAAAGAAACGATATCGACCTAATTAAAAAGCAGATCCGCGAAAACCGTAAATTGTTGCAACATTTTGCTGCTATCAATCAAATTGCGATTGAAATTCCCCGCTTATCCAAATTAATTAACATTGCTGAATCATTTGGTGGTGCTGCTAAAACTTCTGGTGCCGGTAACGGTGATTGCGGGATCGTCATTACAGATGAGCAAACCAACATAGCGGCCCTTGAAGAAGAATGGCATCAAAACGGGATTATGCCCCTTGATTTTCGCGTTCATTCCGTCAAGTTAGCCCGGTAAATGAGTAAGAGGAAAAAATGTCCATTAGATCTACGCGTAAAGAAGAACACTTGGCTTTAGCCCAAAAGTTCTATGAGAATGAGAAGTCGAATAGTTTTGATCAGATGCATTTAGTTCGGCCGGCTTTACCCGAAACTAATGTTAACTTGCAGGCGATTAGCACAAAAATGTTTGGCAAAACTGTGAGTGCCCCATTTTTCATTAATGCAATGACGGGCGGCTCTAAAAAATCTTTTGCAATTAACCAAGCTTTAGGTAAAATTGCCCAACAAACGCACATTGCGCTTGCTTTAGGCTCCGCCAGCATTCTCGTCAAAGAAGCAGATCAGCTGGATAGTTTTATCATTGCTCGTCAAGAAAACCCTAACGGTGTATTGCTCGCTAACGTAAATGCTAAGACCTCTGTAAGAGATGCTGAAAAAATTATTGCTGAGCTGCAAGCAGATGCCTTGCAAGTCCATTTAAACGTCGTGCAGGAAATAGCAATGCCGGAAGGTGATCGCGACTTTCACTGGCTAGCTAACCTTCAAGAACTACGCCAGCAAATAACTGTGCCAATCATTATTAAAGAAGTTGGTTGTGGTCTGGATCAAGCAACAATTCACCGTTTAAAAAAAGAAGGTATCACCTTCTTCGATATCGCTGGTAGTGGTGGAACCAATTTTGCACAAATCGAAAATGCCCGAAATCCGCAGCCCCTTGCTTACCTTGAAAATATCGGCTTACCCACTGTTATTGCTGCGGTGCTTGCTGCAAACGAAGATGTTGATTTGATTGTTTCAGGGGGGATTCGCAATCCGTTAGATGTCTTCAAGGGACTTTGCCTAGGTGGAAAATATGTTGGTATTTCTAACACCTTCTTACAAGTCCTCCTTCAAGACAATGGCTTTGAAAATTTACTTCAACTGATTAAAGAATGGCAAAAGCAACTTGCTTACTTAATGGCGATTTATGGTCAAAACAATTTAACCGATTTGCCTAAAATTAAGCGGTACTTTGATTTACCATTGAAAGCGCAAATTGACCAATTACTTTAAAAATAAGTCAAAAACATGAGTATTGAAAAATCCTGTTAGATCTTGGTATTGTAAACCTTGATTTAACAGGATTTTTGTTTGGATTAAAAGATAAAGTATATTTAACTGACTTGCTTATTATTAGTCATTTAAAAGCCGCCAAATTTCTTTTTGAACTGCACTACTATTGCTAGAGCCAATTACGCGGTTAGCTACACTTTTAGCGATTGGCAAGGCGGTAGCAGTCACATAACTTTGACCTACATATTTAAGCATTCCCACATCATTGCCACTATCACCGAAAGCAACCATTTCGCGGGGATTGATATGATACTTTTTGCTTAAGTACTCTAATCCAACCGCCTTGTTCATTTTTTTGGTCGAAATATCAATTGAAGTAGCTGACCCCGACACAAAACCGATCTGAGGATAATTATTTTGCAATTCGCTAATAATTCGTGGTCGCTTTTTTGCTGGAACATCGAGTGTAACTTTAAAAATCTGATCTTGCAAATCGGTAAAACTTGGCACAATTGTCAATTTATCATAATATTTTTTAACTCAGTAGCATATTCTGGTCCGTCACTTGCGCGTACGTATGCACTTGCAAGACCGGAAACGGTTATCTTTTCATGCGCATACTTAGCGATAATCTCAAAAATGACTTGCAGATCCTCATCGGAAATACAATCGGTATGAATAACCTGCCTGCCTTGGGCTACCAATGCTCCATTTTCAGCAATAAAGTACATTTTAGCTGCAGTTTTGGGAAAACGGGCATAAATATTTTCATATTGGTTACCGCTAGCAATGACAAATTTAATTCCGCGCTCCTGCATAACTGCAAATTCACGTAAAAATAGTTCTTCATCGTAGGTTTTTTGATCGGTCAACCATGTTCCGTCCATATCGGTAGCAATTAATTTAATCATGTTAATCTCTAATCTTTCTTCAAAATTCGTAAACCCTTAGGGTAAAAATTCTTCAAAACGCCATCTCTCGTATTTTTACCAAAGCTAAAGATTAAGTGCTGGTAACTAAGTAAAATAAAGCCCTGCATCTTTTTATCTTGGCCACGTAATGTTTCTCCGTGTAAAAAAGCAGTGAAATCTGGTTGGCTAAGTTCAAGCACCTGCTTTTGCTCAACTTGACTTAAAACCATTGCCAATTGATGACTCGGTTCAAACCGATTTTTCTTGAGCAAACCTAGTTCAAAACCATTATTTAAAATTTTCAAATGAGCAATGTTTGTCGTTAAAGCTGGTAAAAAAACGTGATCGTGGCTTACTAAACAGCGCGTGGACCATTCACTTAATGCCGAAGGCAGATTGAATGGTTTTAAGACTGGTGCAATCAATTCCAGCTCTTGATTAGTTAGGTGCCTGGTACTGGCTTTTTCACGTTTACGCTTTTGTCGTTGAGACTTGGCTTTAGCGATTACTGAGCTGGCAGGCTTTTGCAATCTTGCCACAAATTGGCCTTCCCCTAGCTCATCAAAAGGCCAAAAACGTACTGTGTTAGTTAACGCTGGATTTTGATCAGCCCAATCAGGGTTTCCAGTAGCGCAGTTAGTATTGCTTAAAGTGATAGGTATAATCTCAAAGCTATAAGTTTTTGCGAGCCAAGATACAATTTGTTCATCTTCTTCGGGCGCAAAAGTACACGTCGAGTAAATAAGCTCGCCACCCGGTCGCAACATTTCTGTCGCAGCTGCTAAAATTTCTTTTTGACGACTTTGGCAGGTTAAGACATAATCCTGGGACCAATAAGAAACGGCATCCGGATTTTTACGAAACATCCCTTCCCCACTACATGGTGCATCAACGATAATTTTATCAAAGAAACTGTTAAAGTGCTGCGCTAATCTTGCTGGACTTTCATTAGTAATTAATGCATTGGTGACTCCCCAGCGCTCCAAATTTTCACGTAGGACTTTTGCTCGGGAAGATGAGATATCGTTAGCAACTAACAGACCATCACCTCTTAACTGTTCAGCCAAAGCGGTACTTTTTCCGCCAGGCGCAGCGCAAAGATCAAGCACTTTCTCTCCTGGTTTTACCTGAGCAATCTGCGCAGGAAACATTGCTGCTGGCTCTTGTGAATAGACCATCCCACTTACCCATTCAGGATCTGAACCACTAACTTGATCATAATACGCGTTATTAATCCCTAAAACAGGTTTGGTTAGCGCGTAACCAATATCTTGTTTTTGCTTGAGTGCATTAATGCGAAATGCTTTCTTTGGTTCTTCATCGTTCATTGCAGCAAATAGCTGATCGGCTTTTGGACCCAATAATTTGCGGTACTTAGCAGTAAATTCATTAGGTAATTTAAGCATCAAGTTTTTCCTTTCGTACGCGATAAAAAATGCCGTAACTATAGATAATGGAAATAATTATCCAGCTAGCTAGTAACAATAACAAGAGATGCTCCGGCTTTGAGAAGAAAGCCCGCCAGCATAAGAAGAAATAGGCACCAAACACCAGTAAAATTTCGGTTAAAATGGTTCTAATTCCGTGGTTTAACAGCCAATTGCGCAGTAATCCGCCACTTAAGTGGGTTTGCTTAACAGTTTGCCAATCTAAAAAGGCTAAAATAAGATTGCTGATTCCGGCAATCAAAATAAACACGACAATTAATAATATTTCCTTGATCACTGAAAATTGATGGCTCTGATGACTTTTGACAAACGATGGTGTTTTAACCTTTACACCATAATGAGCAGCAATCTGTCTGATCACCCTAGTCGAACTATCAATGATAATTACGTAATTGCGCAACTTAAATTGGCCAGTCGGCTGCTTTGAACCCGTAGTTAAATAATACCCATTCTGTTTCATTTGCCGATAATGCTTTAATGTCCCAATTACGGTGTAATATTTATTGTTTAAAACAATGTACTGGTTTCCTTGCGTTTTATACTGTTTAACATTGGCATTTAAGCCTAAGACACCAAAAGAGACCCTACCCTTAAAGTCGTCAGAAGTAAAGTAACGACCCGCTTCTGTTGGCAAAGTTAAGACATCTTTGTTAGACCAAATTAAAGTTTGCTTATCTTTTCTGTTACTTGCTAGGTGAAGCTGGATCTTGTTTTTTGGAAACTTTTGCTCTAAATAATGCACAAAAGTGCTAATGTTTTGGTCATTTTTAATTTTAATATAACGAGTATTATTACTTAATCCGTATGCTTCAAGTAATTGATTGGCTTCATCGGATTGAATATTAGATAGCATTGAGCCCACACCGAGCATTGCTAAAAAAATAATAAATAATAAAAAAATCTTTTTAAATTTCATGTTCTATCTCAAATATTTGTTCATCAATAAAATCGTAACTGGTAAAAGTTTGCTTAATTTGTCTAAGAGCTGGTGAATGACGAAATTTTTCCTGGTGCCAAAAAGCTGGTGAGTTTGTTGCCCCATTTTTTTCGCCAATAAACAAGAAGTGACTTTTGGGATTGTACTTTTGCCAAGCATTAACTGCTACTAAATCACTGCGGTTAAAATTGGGTGCCCAAGAACAAAGAATTAAGTCTACTGCCGAATACTGGGCAATAGCTGAACTAGCATTTAGATTAACCACAGAAGCAAACGGTTGCTGGCCAGTTCGCGAAGTCTTGGCCCACTGCAATGAATCTGTTGCAACTGTTTGAATCCCAACCTGTTGTAATGCCCGAGTCCAATAAGCGTTACCCGCCATTATTTCCAGTGCTGAATTTACATGTAAGTTCTCTTTGATTGCTTGAGCCGTTTCCAAGTTCGGTAAAGACCATAAACCATAGTGAATCGATAAAAACTGCCTTGTACTGTTAAAAAGCTGGTTAATTATCTTAAGTGCCGCTGCTTTTTGCGGTCCGACTTCTGTCATTATCTCCTCTAGTTTATCAGGATAAAAGCCGAGTATGTCTGGTGCTTTAGCCAAAACTTGCTTTTTTTCAATTGTTTGAATGATGCTCATGATTTCTTTAGCTTGCTGATCAACCTGTTGGTTGTCAATCTCAATTGCTAAGTGCTTAATTTTCTCTAAAAATTCTGTCATATCAAATACCTATAATGATTTTACCATTCAAATGAAATGATTTCAGTTATAATAAAGAGTAATAGAATAAAGGAGAATATTTGATGGAAAATGATATAAAAAAAGACGATGAGGAAGAAAGTTTAGGAAAATTCATTTTAGATTTTGTCGTAATGGTAGTCGTTATTTTCGGAATCTTTTATCTGCTGTTTCACTTTGTTTTAGTTAACGTGCGTGTTTCTGGCATTTCGATGCAGCCGACTTTTGAAAATAATGAGCGAATGATCTCAGTTCGTCATTTTACGCCCAAAAGATACGATTTTGTTGCCTTAATTCCTCCTAAAAGGGCGAATGATCCGCATGCACTCTATGTTAAGCGTGTGATTGGATTGCCGGGTGATAAGGTCACAGCAAAAAATGATAAAATGTATGTTAATGGTAAACTAATACCTGAACCTTATTTGAATAACAAATTCAAGAAAGCAGATAATGCTGCGGGCTATACCTATACCAACAATTTTACCTATCGCGTACCTAGTGGCCATTATTGGGTTATGGGTGATCATCGGGATATCTCAAAAGATTCACGCAGATTTGGTCCCGTTAGCCGTGGTAATTTAGTTGGTAAAGTTGTCTTTCGTTATTGGCCGTTTAACCGGGTTCAAAGTTTTTAATCTAAAATAGGAGAATTTTTATGGCAAAAAATGTTACAAAAAAGCAGGATCAAGAGGAAGAAAGCCTTGGCAAATTTATTTTAGATATCGTCGTCATGATGGCGGTTATCTTAGGCGCTTTTTATCTCATTTTCCATTTCGTATTGTCTAATGATCGGGTTTCTGGCCCATCAATGCAACCTACTTTTGAAAATAATGATCGGTTGATTTCCGTCAGAAATTTCACACCTAAAAGAAATGATGTCGTTGTTCTATTGGCTCCTAAGGCTGCCAACGATGTTCCTGGCGCTCTATATATTAAGCGTGTTATCGGCTTACCTGGCGATAAACTGGTGTCTAAAAACGATAAAATGTATGTTAACGGAAAATTGCTTCCTGAGTCTTATTTAAATAATAGCTTTAAAAAAGCAGCTAATGACACTGGCCATACTTATACTAATAATTTTACTTATAAGGTACCGAAAGGTTACTACTGGGTAATGGGTGATCACCGCGATATTTCGAGGGATTCACATATTTTTGGCCCGGTAAAACGTAAGAACTTAATTGGTAAGGTGGTATTGCGGTATTGGCCTTTTAACAAAGTACAAGGTTTTTAATATGACTTTTCTTTAAAATTACCGGTTTTTTCGCTAAAATAAACTGTAAAGGAGAATTATTATGAATCAGCAACTAGAAGAATTATCCAGTTCAATTATTAATTATCAAATTAAGCATCATATCACGGACACTGACTTGGCTTTTGCCAGTCACCTTTCGGTTGAAAAAATTCATGCAATGAAAACCGGTGAGGGTGAGTTCACTCCTGAAGAAATTAACCAACTCTATGATTACCTTGCCGCTAACCATTAGGAGTTACGATTTTAATAATTAAAGGGCACTAAGTATCTGCTTAGTGCCCTTTTTGCTTAAGATAAAATGTGTTACTAGTAACTTTACTTACTTTCACTCGCTTCAAAGAATTTGTTGTAAGAGAATAAATTAATAATAGCTAATACAACATTAAACGTGATCAATATAATAATTATGTTTGACAAAGTATGATTGTCGGAAAACAGGTCCCCGCGCAAAAATGAAAGTGGATATAACACAATTGATGCGATAAAGTTATTTGTATTAATGATGGTCCAAGCAATCAAAATAATCAACAAGATAATAATAACTCTGATATACGCTTGACCGTTAGAACCGGGAAGAAAATCAGCAATTGAGCGGCTGCTAAAGTTTAAGAAATCAACTATGAAGTAAAATAAGAAACCCAGTAAGATTAAGATAAAGACTAAACTCAATATACTAGAAACAATTTGAAAATCGATCTTAGATACATCGGCATTAACATATTGAAAGCTTTTAATAACTTCTTTGGCAAATTGGCGATCGACCAGCATTGTAATTAAAAGAAAAATTATATTACTAATGATTTCCAATATGCAAAAGAATGCTACGGAAACAAATGAACTTAACATGTTGTCTGCGTATAGTCCCGAACTACTCATTGGGATTAAACGCCAAGTTTGATTGCGGTTGACTTTTTCATGAGTAATACAGGTTATACAATAGTAAATTCCAATAAATAAAAAAGTTAAATATAAGAAATTAGTCAACCACGTTGCGGTGAAACTGGCATTCTGAAGAGATTTATCGTGAATGTAATTAAAGAAGGTCAGGGCAAATGAGCCAATTAGCTGGCAAATAAACCATAGATGAGTATTTTTGATTTTTAGCTTGAACAGCTCAGTAAAACTACGGTAAAAAATTGACATTACTCTTCCTCCTTCTCGTAAAGACCTTCATAATAGTCTTCGAGACTTTCGTTTTTAGCTCTAATTTCTTCAGTAGACTTGTGGCAATAAATTGTCTTGTCTTTGATAATGACCACTTCATCTAAAAGTGATGCAATTTCATTAACAAAGTGGTCAGAAATCAAAATGGTAGCTTTTTCCGCTTTCCACAAGATAATAGAACTAATTATTTTTTTGCGGGCCATCGCATCAATGCCAGAAAAAGGCTCATCAAGCAAATAAAGGTCAGTTTTACGTGAAAAAGTTAAAGCAATAACTAGTTTTTCCCGCATCCCCTTTGATAGTTCTGCCAATCGTGAACTTGCATCTAGCCTCATAAACTGGCGTAACTGGTCAAATTCTTCAAGATCAAAATCTTGATAAATCACTTCGTAGAATTTGACAATCTCATTAATTCTGGTTGAATCAGTAAAACCTGTCAGGCCGTCAGTAAAGGACAGGTGTGCCTTTCTTTCAGCTTCTTTTTCACGTCCAGCTACATAGACACTGCCATGGTAATTCTTGGCTGTGCTGCTGATGATACGCATCAGGGTGGTTTTCCCTGCCCCATTTTCACCTAGTAGGGCTACAATTTTACCAGGTTGCAGGGTTAGGTTAATATTTTTTAAAATTGACTTCTGATTTTTCCGGTAGGTCAAATCCTTGATTTGTAAAAGATTTTCCATTGTACTACTCCTGTTTTGAATAACCAGATAAGATTGTACTGGTTTTTGGTGTCCTCCGCTTTATTGTCTAAAGTGGTGGCAAGCATTAAGCTATTTTTTAACTGTTTAGTGTGGTTAGACGTTGATGGTATTTGATCATTCACGAGAGAAATTTTTTTAAAAAATCCCTTGCAAGATAATAAGATTAAGCTCAAAGCATCAGATTTTTCTTTTTACTGTATTATTTTTCTAATACAGTATCATGTTAAACTAAATAATAAGAATTTGCAATAACTTTAAGAAAAAGACCAGCCCTGACATAATTTCAGTAGTTGGTCTTTTGAATTCGATATTTGCTCAATCTTTTGGTTCAAAATAGCGGTTGAATAAAAATAAATCTGCTAATAAGAATACAAGAAAGATAACCACACAAATGAGACTGGAGCTATAAAAGAAGCCCGTCAAGTCCGGGTCATTGTAGAATAAAGAACCTGGAACATTGGAAGCAACGAGCCAATTGATGGGTTCCATTACTTTAATTACTAGCCAAGAAATTACTAAAATTAGTAATCCGCGAACAAAAAATAAAGCTGGACGATTTGAAAATCCAGGTAAAAAATTAAGAATGGCCTTACTGGAGAAATTTAAAAAGCTAATTAAGACATAAGTTACAAATATTAGTAGAATCAGCCAAACCACTATTTGTAACAGCGTAAGATAAAAGTCGGCCCCTAGTTTGAAAGCATCATGACAAATATCTTGCCAGATACTGATGGTATTTATTCGAAAATCTTGATCTGTCACAAAGGCTAATATGGAAAAGAGGACGACAAATAACAGATTAATGATATTCATCACGATCAGGGCAACAAATGAACTTAGAATATTAGCTAAAAAATATTTAGTATCACTAATCGCCAATAATCGGTAGCTTTGGTTGCTATTATAGCTTTCGTTGTTAAAGCAAGTAATACCAAAAAATACTATCAGAGCAATCAAAGCCAGACTAGCGAAAACCCCAATCAAGATGAGGAAAAAGCCAGTATTGCCATTATCGTATAAGTAAAAATGGCCGTCTCTAAAACCAATTACACTAATAATTGAAATAACTATTGCCGCAATCGTTTGAATTGCTAGCAGAATGTAGCCTTGCTTCATTTTATTCTTGAAAAAGACTGAAAATAACCGCTGAAACATCTAATCCTCCTCATCTTCATAAATATTTTCGTAAAAGTCTTCGATACTTTCATTGCTTTCCCTGATTTTCTCGGTAGACTTATGCGCATAAATTGTCTTGTCTTTAATAACAACGACCTCATCAAGGATAGAAGCAATTTCATTAACAAAATGGTCGGAGATTAAGATTGTTGACTTCTCATCTTTCCACAGAATAATTGATTTAATTATCTTCTTACGTGCCATCGCGTCAATACCAGAGAACGGTTCATCCAAAAGGTATAGATCAGTCTTACGTGAAAAAGATAAAGCAATGATTAGCTTTTCGCGCATCCCTTTAGACATTTGCGCTAAGCGAAGATCAGGATCTAATTTCATAAATTTTACTAGTTGCTCAAATTGTTTATTATCAAAATCAGCATAAAGCTCCTGGTAAAACTCACCTAGTTGCTTTATTTTGCTTGATTCCCGAAAGCCAGAAAGACGATCACTAAAAGATAAATGAGCTTTACGCTCAGTGAGGTCTGAAAAATCACTGACGGTAACAGTACCAGTATAATTTTTGGCAATTCCTGCAATTATCCGCATTAAAGTGGTCTTCCCTGCACCGTTTTTTCCTAAAAGAGCAACTATTTTTCCTGACTGCAAGGTTAAATTCACATCTTGCAAAATTTTTTTCTGATTTTTCTTATAACTTAGATTTTTAATTTCTAAAAGGTTAGCCATTACTTAAACTCCTAGCTTTAGAATCCGCCTAAAGGCTGAATTGATTTGATTATTATCAACGCCTTGCTTATTTAGACCCCCAATGAAGTCCTTTACTGCATTATTAAGCAAATCTTGTTTAAGCTCCGAGATTCTTTCGTTATTATCCGTTACAAAATAGTCATCAGCCTTGTTAACTAAGATTTGCTCGTGCAATAATTCGGTTAACACCCGCTGAACGATATGCGAATTAACCGTCAACTCAGCTGCCAGATTACGACTTCCAGGTAGTTTCTGGCCAGCAGCCAATTTACCGTAATAAATTTGCCACTCAATGTATTGTTTGACCTGTAAATAAAGCGGCCAATCATCTACTAGACGAAATTTTCTTACTTTTTTGTCGTGCAAGCTAATGCTCATAGTTATTGCTCCTTTTTTAAATATTCGGTTAAAAAAGTACTAATTTGATCATCAGAAACGCCTAAAGCATGCATGCTTTGAACAAATTTATCTAGTTCTTCATTAATTAAATCCTGCTTGGTCTTATCAAGCAAATTGGTATCTTCCGTAACAAAGTTTCCTTCACCACGTTTCGTATATAAAATACCTTCTACATTCATTTGTTGCAGTGCCCGTTGAACTGTGTTGACGTTTACAGTTAGTTGGACAGCTAATTCTCTTACAGAAGGTATTTTTTCTCCTGATTTTAATTTTCCCGTAACGATTTGCCGATAAAGGTACTGCTTAATTTGCAAATAAATGGGAATGTTATCCTTGAATTCCACAAGTCCACCATCCTTTTAAGCTGTATTACATTTCTAATACACCGTAATATTATCGCAGTTTCGCTTATTGTGCAATCTTTTTTATTTTATTATGATAAATATTTCATTGTTACTATTCTGACCTCTTTATTACCAATTGTTTTAGCAGGAAGAAGTTAGACTGCAAGCAAATTTTTAGACATTTTTAACTGTTCCACGACTTATCACTTTTAGTCCCAAGAAAGAAAAAAAGCCCATAAAACCATCTATAGCAATGATTTTATGAGCTATTTTTTTACTTTATACTAGATGTGCATAATTTTTCAATTATAGTAGAAATACGCTTTTCTTTAGTATAACAAGCTTTTTAATGTTTAAGCTGATTTTTAACAAAGCAACTTTAACGTCATTTTTGTTTCACTACTTATTATTTGTAGCATTCATTTCAGCCATTTTTACCATAACGTCCACTGCTTGATACATTGATTCAAGTACAGTGTATTCAAAACGACCATGCATGTTTTCTTGTCCTGAGAATAAGTTTGGACAAGGAAGACCCATGTATGTCAATTGGCAGCCATCTGTACCACCTCTAATTGGATCTTCGTCAATTTGGTTCAAACCTACAGCACGATATGCATCACGCGCCAAGTTAACAACATCCATGTGTTTTTCTAATTCGTCAGCCATGTTGTAGTATTGATCTCTCATGGTCAGCTTAATGCGCTCTTTACCAAATTTTTCATTCATCTCATTTACGATTTTTTTGACTAAGTTCTTGCGCTTTTCAAGCCCATCACGTTCAAAGTCACGAATAATATACTCTAAGTGAGCATTGTCAACCGTTCCTTGGAAGTCGGTTAGATGATAGAAACCTTGTCTTTTATCTGTCTTTTCTGGTACTTCGTCACTAGGCAATTGATTTTGAAAATCAATTGCAACTTGAATTGCGCTAATCATTTGGTTTTTAGCAACTGATGGGTGAACATTCACTCCTTGAATATCAAGCGTAAATGTGGCAGCTGAAAATGTTCCCCAATCTAATTTACCAGGTGCGGCACCATCAAGCGTATAACCAAAATCAGCACCAAATTCTTTGACGTCAAAATGAGGTGCACCGGTTCCAATTTCTTCATCTGGTGTAAAGGCTAACCGAATTTTACCGTGCTTAATTTCAGGATGGTTAAGCAAGTATTCAGCCAGAGTAACAACTTCAGCTACCCCACATTTATCGTCTCCACCAAGCAACGTGTCACCAGAAGTTGTGATTAAGGTTTTGCCTTGGTATTTTTTTAGGTTTGGAAAAACTGCTGGATCCAAGTAAAATTCAGAATCCCCTAGTTGAATTTTTGACTTACCATCATAGTTTTCATGGATTTGAGGTTTAACGTTTTCAGCATTAAAATCAGCTGTATCACAGTGTGCCAAAAAGCCCATAACTGGGACATTATAATCAACATTTGCTGGAATTTCAGCAATAACACAACCGGAGTCCTGGTTGTAATGAACATCTGATAAACCTAATTCTTCGAGGTCCTTTTGCACAACTTCCTTTTGGAACTTTTCCTCGCGTTCAGTTGAGGGAAAACGATCTGAGTGTTCATCAGAGCGTGAATTCACTTTGACATACTTTAAAAATCGCGGTAATAAATTTGGGTATTCCATAAAATCTCCTTTTAAAACAAATCCTGAAATGGGTTAGTGGACACGACAGATTTCTTAATCTTAATTTGCCACTGATTAACCTCATTCCATTTAATTAACTTTTCATACATTTTATCTTTAAATAATTTTTCTGTATAGTGCCCAGGGTCAACAACTGTCAATCCGGAAGAAATAATATCATGGCCAGTATGGTAATAAACATCACCAGTAATAAAGGCATCGATATTCTCTTCTACCGCACGGTGCCAGTACTTGCCACCATCACCACAAATAAAACTGACACTAGAAATTTTTTGTTCATTATTAGCACAAATCAAGCGGGCCATTTTAATTTTCATCTTATCTTTGACATAGTAAGCAAAATCATAAGCACTCATTGGTTCAGGCAGATTACCCTTTCGGCCAATCGCAATGCCATCGTCATCAAGACAGAATGGTTCGACATTTTGTAAACCCAATTCTTCGGCCTGCCAGTCGCTTGAACCATTCTCAGCTTTATCAGAATTGGTGTGAATGGAATAAACAGTTATGTTATTGGTGATTATTTTGGCATACATTTCATTTTGGGGATCAGCATAATTTAAGTTGGGTGCAGGACGAAACATTAAGGGATGATGACTGACAATCAAGTCAACTTTGTTGGCAATCGCTTCGTCAACTACTTGCGGGCGCACATCCAATGTAGTCATGACGCAATTAACTTCTTGATTTAATGAACCAATCTGAATTCCTACTGGATCACCTTTACTGGCAATTTTCTCAGGAAAATACTGCTGTAAAACTGCCACGATATCTGCAACTTTAGTCATTTAATACTCCTTCAATCATCTTTATTTCATGTTCAACTTGCTTGATATGGACTAAATCTTTATTTTTCGCCTTATTAAGGTTAGTTAATAAGGACTGGTGATACTTTAGTTGTCCGAGCCATTTTTGCTTAAAAATATCATTTTTTTCCCGTAATAGGAATGGTCCAAAATACAATTCTGCCGTAGACAAATTACTCTTTGTTTGCGACTTAACCGCCTTAATTAACTCGTAAGTATGACCGGCTTCTGCCACAATTTGTTCAGCTTTGATTACATATGAATGTTCAGTCAACCATTTACGTACGCCACATTCGCCAACATTTGGTTCAAGTACCAATGTCTTAAACTGCAACTTATTCTGCCAGGCATCATCTAAGATTTGAGTGATTAATTTTCCACCCATACCGGCAATAATCACCGTATCAATTTGATCACGCTCAGAGACCGTTGATAATCCTGCACCTAAGCGAATATCTATTTGATCTGCTAAACCTGCTTCTTGAACATCTTTTTTAGCGTTATCCAGCGGTCCCTTTGCTATATCGCTGGCAATTGCATAGGATATTTTGCCACTTTTAATGAGTTCAATTGGTAAATAAGCATGATCAGTTCCAATATCAGCAATTCGAACGCCTTCATCCACCATTGCTGCCAAACTATTTAATCGTAAATTCACTTTTCTTCCTACTTTCTTTGTATAAAAATTTTAGCATAATCTTTTCTGACTTTGGGTAAAATAACCAGAAACCTCTGTATTTTTGGGGTATAAAAGTTTTATAATTAAAATATCGTACTTAGAAGAGTGAGAGGATATTTTCAGATGAATAAAACTGACCCCGATGTTTTAGATTCACAACTGAAAGCAAATGAAAATAGTGAAAAGAAAACTGTTTGCGGAAGTTCCGAGACTGCAAATAGCGACTCAACTAATTCTGCTGGATTAATTCATGTTGCAAGCGTTGATAATGCTTCGTATAAAAATATCAATGATCCAGCTGCATTAAGTAAAGCTCTTAAGCAGGTCACTGAAGCCTTCCTTGCTGATTCTGAAAATGAGTCGACGTCAGTGAATGTTAAAACTGCTAAACAAATTACCAATCCCGATTTATTTAAAACTGATTATCGCTGTGTCAGCAACTTTGATGAATTATCCAGAAGTTGGGAGAATACAGCTCAGCCTGACGCTAGCAGCCTAGCAGATAAACCCAAAATTGAAATTAACATCACTAAGCAAGAATTTAACATTAAGCTTAACGGAAGAGCATTTCCGTTCCATCCCTTTAATAAATAAGATTTTAGGACAAATTTGAAAGGAAAATTAATGGACAGAACCGAGCCGGTCACTTTGACTAATATGTGCATGATTGTAAAAGATAAGAAGATTTTGGTTTTAAATCGAAATGATCCTAATTGGCCCGGATTAACTTTTCCTGGTGGGCATGTTGAGGATCACGAATCGTTCTATGACTCCGTTGTGCGGGAAGTCAAAGAAGAGACAAATTTGACAATTGAAAATCCACGGCTTTGTGGTTTAAAACAGTTTTATGATGACAACGACCATCGTTATATTGTCTTTTTTTATACTGCAACTAAGTTTAAAGGACAAGTAAAAGCATCAGACGAAGGTGATTTAACCTGGATGACAAAACAGGAGTTACTTAATACGCAGTTAGCCTATAATTTTGATCGCGATTTACTTGTTTATTTTGATGATAAAATCGATGAACATCTTTTAGATGGAGCACGTGATCAACTCTTTTAAAGTTATTCCCCAACCTCGCAAGGCAACTATTTTTCTTTGATACTAATAAAAAAACACTAGCTGGTATTTACTAGTGTTTTTTTGTGATTAGCATTAGATTAAAAGCATAGTATCATTCATGGTTATCTGTAAGCGACAAACAGGCTATTTTGTAAAAATGACCAACTACATTTTTAGCAAAGTGTCTGTCATGAGTAGCAATAGTCTTTAATGGCCAGTTAAATACTCCTATATTATGAACTGGTGAAATTAATTCTAATTTCACATTTTTTATACAGTCCTCCCCCCTATTTTTACTTGATAAAATTTTTTATTTAAATCAAGGAGAATCAAATATTCTGGTAAACAAAAAAGTGATATTTCCTTGTTAAGAAAAAATATCACTTTAACACATTAAATTAATCAGTCTTAGTCCAAGAAGTCGCGTAATTGGTTAGAACGACTTGGATGACGTAATTTCCGCAAAGCCTTTGCTTCAATCTGCCTAATTCGTTCCCTGGTTACACCAAAGACTTTACCAACTTCTTCTAAAGTTCTAGTCCGACCATCATCAAGACCAAAACGTAATCGTAAAACATTTTCTTCACGATCAGTCAAAGTGTCCAAGACCTCTTCAAGTTGTTCTTTCAGCATTTCATACGAAGCATGCTGCTCAGGACTAGTGGCATCTTTATCCTTGATGAAATCACCTAAATGAGAATCGTCTTCTTCACCAATAGGAGTTTCAAGAGAAACTGGTTCTTGGGCAATCTTTAGGATATCACGCACTTTACTCGTCGGCATATCCATTTCTGCACCAATTTCTTCAGGAGTCGGTTCACGTCCTAAGTCTTGAAGTAGTTGTCTTTGAATTCTAATCAGTTTATTGATGGTTTCAACCATATGAACAGGAATTCTGATAGTTCTAGCTTGATCAGCAATCGCACGAGTAATTGCCTGCCTAATCCACCAAGTAGCATAGGTTGAAAATTTGAACCCAAGGCTATAATCAAACTTATCGACGGCCTTCATCAACCCCATGTTACCTTCTTGAATTAAGTCAAGAAAAGACATTCCACGA
The DNA here is from genome assembly GCF_026535825.1 of Lactobacillus sp. B4026. Lineage (NCBI taxonomy): Bacteria > Bacillati > Bacillota > Bacilli > Lactobacillales > Lactobacillaceae > Lactobacillus > Lactobacillus sp. B4026. The sequence continues at coordinate 223,889 of NZ_JAFNPD010000002.1, read as the reverse complement.
CCAACATAGCGCTTAGCGATTGAAACAACTAACCGAAGGTTAGCTTCAGCCAATTCTTGTTTTGCCTCTTCATCGCCTTTTTCAATTCTTTTGGCCAAAGCAATTTCTTGATCGGCATTTAAAAGCGGAACACGACCGATTTCCTTTAAATACATCCGAACCGGATCATTCATTCTAACACTAGATGGTGCAGACATATCCTTCAGTTCAGCTTTTTCAACATCCTTTTGCTTTTTCAGAGCTAGTTTAGATGGTTCACCTTTATCGTCTACAATGCTAATGCCGTTGTCTTCGAATTCTTGAACTAATTGATCCACTGCTTTGCCCTGCAGTTTATAGGGCTTAACTAGACGATCAACAAACTCATTTTCTGTAATTGATTTTTCCTTTTTTACAGCTTTAACAACATCTCTAACGACTTTATCTAAAGATGGTTGTTCATTTTTGCTAGTGCTTTTCTTTTCTACCACTGTAAGCCCCCCTTTAACCCTGGATTCTTTTTAATTGTAAAATCTTTTGTGTGATTGTAATAATTTCATCAGAGTCCATTTTGCGCTTGGCATCCTGAAGATTATTCATCAAATCATGCAGCTGATCATTTACTTGCCGCATTTGCAGTGCATGAATTTGTTCACTAAGTTCACGATCAGAAAAATCCTGGGGCATGTCTGTCATTTCAGCATTTACTATTATACCTTGAAGTTGACTAGGAATAAAATTTAAAAAACTATTCACTGTCGGTTTTTCTTGGGTTTCACTAAAATTTAACCATAATTCCGCTAATTTTTGGTAATTTTGATCTGGAAATAAAAACTTATTTTCCAGTAAGTAATCACGAGCGTGTTCTGAATGAATAAATAAATATAAAAGTCTCGTTTGTACCGGATCATTAGCCGGTGAAGTATCAGCTACTATTTCAGGTGGCGCATCCTGTTCAGCGCTCACCATACTTTGATTACCTTTATGTTGTTGAGCGGCATTAAACTGCCGGCGATATTTAACCAAATTTACTTTTAAAGAATCAAGCGAGACTCGTTGCTGCCGTGCAATTTTTTCTAAATAGAGGTCTTGTTCAACTGGATTAGATAATTGTGCAATCTCTCGAACCGCTTCGTCTAAATATAATAATTTTTCGCGATCGTTACTCAAATTATATTTTTTAGCCAGCCGCTTTAAGTAAAAATCGGTTGGCGTTAAAGCGCCTTTGATTTCGTCACGATATTTTTCTACACCGTATTTTTTGACATACTCATCTGGATCCAACTTTTCGGGAAGAACGACGACTCCGAGATTAAAACCACCTGCTTTTTCAAATAGCTTAGTAGCACGTTCTTCAGCATGAACTCCAGGATCATCACCATCGTAATTGATGATAATGTTTTTGGTAATACGCTTAAGCATGTAAACCTGCTGCTCGGTTAGGCTTGTCCCCATAGAAGCAATCCCTGATTTAACACCAGCTTGATAGGCAGCAATTACATCCATGTATCCTTCGTATAATACTAAATGTCCTTCAGTTCTTGCTGCTTTTTTGGCTTCAGCAAAATGAAAAAGTACGTTTGATTTTTCAAAAACCTTTGTTTCTGGACTATTCATGTACTTGGCTTCGGTTTTATCATTAGACAGCCTTCTACCAGAAAAACCAACTGCATAGTCGCCCTCATTTGTTAAGGTAAACATTAAGCGGTCACGAAAACGGTCGAATAGTTCCCCACTTTGTGCCTGAACAAATAAGCCACTCGCAATTAAATCCTGATCTTGGTAATCATGTCCTCGAAGGTAAGTTAAGAGCAGATTATTTTGCTTTGGTGCATACCCAATCCGAAAATGATCAATAATTTCTTCAGTCAGTCCACGTTGATGGGCATAATCTAATCCCCGTTTACCTGCATTGGTTGACAACAAAACGCGATGATAAAAATCCGCTGCTTCCTCATTTATTTTAATTAAAATGTTGGAATATTTTGGTGTTTTGTTGGTAAACTCACCAACATCAATATGAGCAATCTCAGCTACCTTTTGAACACTTTCAGGAAAAGTCAGGTTTTCCTTTTCCATTAAAAAGGTAAAAACATTGCCACCTTTGCCACAACCAAAGCACTTAAAAAATTGCTTTCCCTCATTAACGGTAAAAGAAGGCGTTTTTTCTTCATGAAAAGGACATAGTCCGACATAATCTTTCCCTTTCTTTTCAAGAGAAACATACTGGCTAATCACGTTAACGATATTAACATTATCGCGAACTTTGGCAATGGTTTCCTCAGGTATTAAGCCAGCCATTTTTTCACCCGCTTTTTTAAACTATTTATTTAATTACTAATTTACTCAAATCACCCAAGTTATCGGCTAATTCAGCAACTGCACTTAATTGGTTTAACCGGTTATTTTTAATTTCTTCGTTTTTATCTAAAATCATATTAGTCTCGAAGTAGCGGTCAATAACTGGTTGTAATTTAACAAAACCGTCATACAAATCAGTTAAGTTAGAAATATCTTTTAGTGCATTAACGCCAGCATATAATTCTTGCTCGCTCTCATTAGCAAATAAATCGGGATTAACTACATTCTTACCCTTGTATTTGGCTTTTTTCAGAATATTCTTAATTCTGATTAGACTTTCAACCACTGGTTTAAATTTATCATCATCATGGTGTAGTTGCAAAACATTAGCAGCTGCTAAGATCTGAATTGGATCTTGTTGGCTGGAAGCAAGAACTGCATCAATAATGTCGTACTTAAAGTTATTTCTCTGCAAATATTGCTTAATTCGATCACGGATAAAGGCTGCAATTTCTTCGTCTTGTTCAGCTGTTTTTGGTAATTTAGCTGGTGTCTTACCGTCAAGAGCACTAACAATTTCAGGTAAAACTTCTTTAAATGGCAGAGACCATTTTTGCTTCAACAAAATTCGTACGATACCGTAAGCATAACGACGAAGAGCATATGGATCATTTGAAGAACTTGGAATCATGCCAACGGCAAAAAAGGTGATGATGGTATCAAGCTTATCTGCAACTGACAATAAGGAGCCAACTGTAGTTTCAGGTAATTCACCTTCGGAAGTTGTCGGCATGTAATGTTCCTTGATTGCAACGGCAACATCATCTTTTTCACCAGCAAGTTTAGCGTAATGCATCCCCATAATTCCCTGAAGTTCAGCAAATTCACCAACCATTTGGGTTACTAAGTCAAATTTATACAGTTCACTTGCCCGATCAAAATCCTTAATCGTTTGTTCGTCTAACTTCCACCGTTTAGCAAGCAAATCACCGATGATCCGAACCCGGACAGTTTTTTCTGCCATTGAGCCAATCTTATCATGGAAAGAAACGTTCTTTAATTTATTTACAAAATGACTCAACGGGTATTTACGGTCTTCATCATAAAAGAATTGGGCATCATCTAAACGAGCAACCAACACTTTTTCATTACCAGAAACAACATTTTCTAAGTAGTCTTTATTACCATTTCTGACAGAAATAAAGTGGTTGATTAAATGACTGTCTTGATCATAAACTTCAAAATAGCGCTGATTATCTTTCATTGAAGTAATTAAGACTTCTTGTGGCATTTCTAAATATTTTTTGTCAAATGAACCGGCAAAAACAGTTGGATATTCAACTAAATTTGTAACCTCTTCTAACAGATTTTGGTCCATTTTGATTTGCCAATTATTTTCTTTAACCAGCTGATTCATTTGATCAACAATCATTTCTTTACGCTTTTTTGCATCAACGATTACAAATTGATCTTTCAAAGCATCCTCATAATCAGCAGTGTTTGCAAGCACCACCGAGTCGCCCAAGAAGCGGTGCCCCTCTGTTTTACGACCAGCTGTAATATCTAAAATTTTTACAGGAATAACATCGCTACCAAATAAGGAAACTAACCAGTGAATTGGACGAACAAATTCAAAGTCGTGTGAATCCCACCGCATTTTTGTCGGGAAGGTCATTGCTTTGATAATGTCGCTCATGCCTAAGAGGATATCAGCTGCTTTTTTACCTTCTTTTTGAACGTGAACGTATGCATACTCGGTTCCCTTAAGTTCTTCGAAGTAGATATCGTCAGTTGACATTCCTTGGCCACGCGCAAAACCTTCAGCTGCTTTTGTCCAATTTTTGTCTTTATCCAGAGCAATCTTTTTGGCTGGCCCTTTTTTTATCTCATCGATATCATCTTGCTTTTCAGCTAATTCTTCAACTAAGATTGTGAGTCGACGAGGAGTAGAAAAAGTTTTAACGTTTTTGAATTTTAAACCATTTTCTTTTAAGAATTTTTCGGTTCTTTCGGCAAGTTGCTTAACGCTACGCGAAACAACGTGCGCAGGCATTTCCTCAGTACCGATTTCAAATAAATAATCTTTAGTCATCTTCAAGCCCCGCATTCTTATCTTCTGCATTCTTTAACAAAGGAAAGCCTCTCTTTTCACGCTCTTCTACAAAGCAAGTAGCTATTTCATGTGCCATACTTCTAATTCTTGCCAAATAGCCAGCACGTTCAGTAACAGAAACTGCTCCGCGTGCATCAAGTAAGTTAAAGGTGTGTGAACATTTCAAGATGTAGTCGTAAGCTGGTTGAACTAGGTTTAACCCAATTAGTTCTTTAGCAGTTCTTTCGTAGACATCAAAGAATTTCAATAAATCTTCTTGATTAGATTCTTCAAAGGCATATTTTGAATTTTCATACTCGGCTTCTTTAAAGATATCACGATAGTAAACTCCGTTACCCCATTCCAAGTCAAAAACAGAGTTAACGTCTTGAATATAGGAAGCTAATCGTTCAACACCATAAGTGATTTCACTCATCGTTGGTTTTACGTCAAGTTCACCGACCGTTTGGAAATAAGTAAATTGGCTTACTTCCATTCCGTCTAGCCAAACTTCCCAACCGACACCGGCACAACCCATTGATGGATTCTCCCAGTTATCCTCGACAAACCTGATATCGTGTTCAAGCGGATTAATGCCTAAAACTTTTAAGCTATCAAGATAATATTGCTGAATATCGGTTGGAGCAGGTTTAATGACCACTTGAAATTGGTGGTGTTGGAAAAGCCGATTGGGATTATCTCCATAACGGCCATCAGCTGGGCGTCTTGAAGGCTCAACGTAACAAGCAGCCCAAGGTTCTGGTCCCACAGCTCGTAAGAATGTATACGGGCTCATCGTTCCTGCCCCTTTTTCAACATCGTATGATGGCATAACCATACAGCCCTTTGAAGACCAAAATTCTTCAAGTTTAAAAATCATATTTTGAATTGTCAGTTTTTTCTTTGCCATGTCTGTTCCTCCCTGCATTAGGCCATAAAAAAAGCCTATGCAAAACTTGCATAGGGACGATTAAATCGCGGTTCCACCCTAATTCAGGAAAATTAATAATTATTCCCTGCTCTTAATTAGATTGACTAGAGGTGCCTTTTCCCAGATGTCCTTGCACCGTCCGACACTCGCTTTACTGGTACTTTCTCTGATCCTCATCTTTGTCAAAACACACTAATATTTTACCATAATAACAATTTAACCTAAAGCTTTACATGGATAAATTCAACTCATCAAGGAATTTTTTCGTTTTTAAATTAAGGTCAATCGTTTCTTGGTAAATGCGGTCGATTGCTTTACGGGTAGCTTTCTTGGTAGCAGAATTAATTTTTACTGTTCCCAAACGCTCAAAAGGTAAAAGAGCAATTGTACGCAAAACGGCAGTTTCTTTCGGTAATAAATGAAGACGGGCAGAATCTACGTAAAAGTGCTGACTGCATAAGATGCCACCCTGTTTAATTGAATAATCGAATTCACCTTGCTCCTTGCCGCAAATTACACAGTGCCGCAGTTCTGGTGCAACTCCATAAGCGGCTAATAGCTGCATTTGCACCATCTGAGTAATCATTTCAGGGTCTGTTCCAGCATCAATTTTTTGAAGAGCATAAAAAAGCAAATCGTAATATTTACCAATGTTTTGGTATTCAATAAAAGCGTGGTCGGCTAAATCTAAAATAAATGAAGCATAAGCATTTTTGGTTAAATCATTAAAAATGCCATCAAATTGCTTAACATTCTTATACGTCCGTAAGTTACTTAATCCTTGACCAGAAGAATAGATGACGTAAGTACCATATGAAAAATTAAGCAGACTTGCCCCTAATTTTGATTTTGGCCTCAACGCTCCGCGAGCAATCATCGTAATAATGCCATTTTTTTGCGTCACGATTTTAGCTAGTAAATCAGCTTCATGGAATTTTTGTCGTTTAAAAATAATTCCTTGAACTTCTTTCAGTTCGCGCGCCATTTTAAGTTAAATCCTTGGTGTTATACCCAATTTGTTTCAAAAATCTTGGATCAGAGCGCCAGTTACGTTGAACTTTTACCCAAAGATGTAAGTTTACCTTTTCACCGAGTAAGTCTTCAATTTGCTTACGTGAATTAATACCAATCTTCTTAAGCATACTGCCATTTTTACCAATAATAATTCCTTTTTGGCCGCTTTTTTCGACGTAAATAGTTGCTTCAATTTGGAGTTTATTATTTTCATGCTTATTCATCTGTTCAACCCAAACAGCCGCAGCATGAGGTACTTCTTCAGCAGTAAGCTGCAAGATTTGCTCTCGGATCAACTCTGCCACCATAAAGTATTCTGGGCGATCAGTAATTTGATCAGGATCATAATACGCAGGACCTTCTGGCAAATAGTCATAAAGAACTTTATTTAAATCCGTAATACCAATACCTTGCGTAGCAGAAATCGGCAGGTATTCCTTGAAAATTCCTAATTGACGATAGTCATCAATGATCGGCAATAATTCATTAGGGTTAACCTGATCGACCTTGTTAATCACTAAAAATACTGGTACCGTAACCTTTTTCAACAATTCGATAATGTACTGGTCACCCTTACCCATTTTTTCAGGTTCAACCATAAATAAAATTAAATCGACCTCATTTAAACTAGAGACACTGGCTTTATCCATGTAATCATCTAACTCAACATGAGGCTTAAAAATTCCAGGCGTATCGACAAAAACAACTTGCATATCGTTGGTGGTATATATGCCGGATATTTTATTTCGCGTAGTTTGCGGCTTATTAGAAGTAATTGCTACTTTTTGTCCAACTAAAAAATTCATTAAAGTCGATTTACCAATATTGGGACGACCAAGTAACGCAACAAAACCAGATTTATTTTTCTTTTCTTCAGACATTATTTTCCTCTGCCTTTATCTAATTGATCAGGATAAAGCGGTAAACCATAGTCTTCCAAAACTTTACCTTGAATCCCAAACATTTCTTTAGCCTCTTTTGGATCAATATGATCGTAGCCGTTTAAATGTAAAAAGCCATGGACTAGTGTGTAGCCAAATTCACGTTCCCAACCAGTACCATATTCTTCACTATGACGCTTTATGACACTTGGACACATAAATAAATCGCCAATATCCTCTTGAAAAGTTGGATCAGCTGCAAAGGCAGCAAAATCAAGCATGTCATCGCCATCTTCAATTGCAAAAGAAATGACATCCGTTGGCCGATCTTTTTCACGATACTCGGCATTAATTTTTTGACTACGTTCTTCGTCAACGAAATTAATGCTCATTTCCAAATTATTTTTCTTGCCAATTTCATTTTTAGCAAGTAAAAGCAGTTTAGCAATCCAATCTTGCCAATTTTGGTCGTTATTTTTTAAAAAACCGACTTCATCATTGTAAGTGATTTCGATTGGTGTCATTAATTTCGTTCATCTTCCTTTTCATAAGCATTGATAATTTTGGCTACTACCGGGTGACGAACAACATCATTAGCGGAAAACTGAATAAATTTAATCTGTTCAATTCCCTTCAAAATGTGTTGCGCGTCAATTAATCCGCTACGTTGACGTCCAGGTAAATCTACCTGGGTCATATCACCATTAACTATCATTTTGGAATTAAAGCCTAACCGAGTTAGAAACATTTTCATCTGCGCATCGGTGGTGTTTTGTGCTTCATCTAGAATTACAAAAGCATCATCCAGAGTCCGTCCTCGCATATAGGCTAAGGGGGCAACTTCAATTACTCCGCGCTCCATCAAATGATCAGTTGTGTTTGTTCCCAATATGGAATATAGAGAATCATAGATTGGTCGCAAATACGGATCAACTTTTTCTTTTAAATCGCCAGGCAAAAATCCCAGTGACTCGCCAGCTTCGACAGCAGGCCTAGTAAGAACTATCCTGGAAACCTCACCTTTTTTAAAAGCTGCTATTGCACAAACAACAGCCAAAAACGTTTTACCAGTACCAGCAGGTCCGATACCAAATACAACATCATTTTTGGCGATTGCTTCAACGTACTTCTTTTGTCCCATATTTTTGACTCTAATCGGTTTGCCTTTAGCATCACGAATTAAAATCTTTTTATACAGGTCAGGAAAATACTCTGTTGTTCCTTTGTCAGCCATTTTCATCGCACTGACGACATCGGGAGCTCCGATATTAATATTGGCACTGACAACATTATCAAGTGCCTTTAAAACAGCCAATACTTTCTTAGTATTAGCGTCTTCATTAGCACCTTCAATAATAATTTCATTGCCAGTATCCGTAACATTAACATCATAGCCTTCGGCTAAAAGAGTTAAGTTGCTATCATTAACCCCAACAAGCTTTTGAATGTTTTCTGGATTTTTTGGAATAAAAGTGGTTTGAACCAAATATCCATGCTCCTTTTCTTAATTAACCAAGCTGGCTGCGTACCGCGTCAGAAGCTGCTTTACCATCGGCTCTACCCTTGATTTTTGGCATCACTGCTTTCATTACTTTACCAAAATCTGCTTTTCCAGTAGCACCAACTTCTTTAATTGTTGAAGTAACTATTTCGCTTAATTCATCATCGGAGAGCTGCTTTGGCAAGTAACTCTCAACAACAGCCAGTTCTTTTTTAGTTTCATCAGCTAAGTCATCACGATTAGCTTTGGCAAATTCGGCAATTGATTCTTCACGCTGTTTTTTTTCGCGGTTAAGAACGGTTAGTTCCTCATCGGAATTCAATTCATGTCCTACTTTAATCTTTTCATTCATTAAAGCAGACTTAATCATTCGCACAGTGTTAAGTTTCACTTTATTACGTGCCTTCATTGCTTCTTTCATATCAGACATTATTTGTTCAGATAAACTCAAAGTAACTCCCTCTTTCTAATTAAAACCTAGATAAATTATACCAAATTCCTGGACTAGATTGGCAAAAAAATAACTAATGTTAAAAAAGACACCTACCACAATTGATAGGTGTCTTTTCAAATCCATTAATAATGTCTACGCTTCCGAGCTGCTTCTGATTTCAGCTTTCTGCGGACACTAGGTTTTTCATAGAATTCGCGCTTACGATATTCTTGCAAAGTACCACTTCTTGAAACGGAACGTTTAAAACGACGAAGAGCATCATCAATAGACTCGTTTTCGTGAACGACTGTCTTGGCCATATGTGATCCCTCCTTCCATTTCTTGACGTAACCGTCATGCATTTATATAAATTATATCAAACCATATTAATCGGTCAATACATACGTACAATATTTTTCAAAAAAATTTGTGCGTCAGACTATTTTTTATTTCAAATCTGTTAATGAGGGTGCTTAAATTGTATAATTAGAGAAAAAAAGGAGCTAATAATGGTTGAAGAAACACCAAAAAAAGAAGTTAACATAGTAATTATTTCGGATTCGGCTGGTGATACTGCTTTTAACAATGCTGTTGCTGCAGCTGCACAGTTTCCCGATGCACAAATTAATTATCGGCGTTACCCATTTATAATTAATAAAGAAAAATTAGAGGAAACTTTCCAAGAGGTAGAAAATTACCCTAATTTAATTATTATCTACAGTTTGGCTAAGGATGAAATGCAAATTCCAGTAATACGGTTCGTGCGTGAGCATCATATTGAGAGCGTTGACGTTCTCTCCCCTGCAATGGAAGCAATTCAAAAAACTACCGGTTTGCGACCACAAATGAAAATTGGTGCCCAGCATAAAATGAATCAAAAATATTTTGACCGCATTTCGGCGATGGAATTTGCAGTAATGTACGATGATGGCAAAGATCCAAAAGGCTTTCTTGAAGCTGATGTGGTCTTACTAGGAGTCTCACGAACCTCTAAAACCCCATTATCATTGTTTTTAGCTAACAAGAACTTAAAAGTCGCAAACTTGCCTCTAGTTCCCGACACGCATATTCCAAAGGAAATATATAAAGTTGATCCTAAGAAAATAATTGGTTTAACTAATGACCTGTCGGTTTTAAATGAAATTCGGCGCCAACGAATGATTTCATACGGATTAAACCCAGATACTACTTATTCGAATACCGATGCTATCAAAGCTGAGCTTGATTCTGCTAAAAAGCTATATGATAAGTTGGGATGCTATGTCATTAACGTGGCTCACCGCTCAATTGAAGAAACGGCAGCACTAATTTTAAAACATTTAGGGATTGAAGATTAGTAATTATATTATCTAGCAGATAACCTTGGAAGAGTTCGATTAATTGCAGTTATCTCAGGTCTGAATTAGACTTACTTTAAAGCACTTAGTTATATGTGTTAAATTTTACGAGAAGGTGGACAAAAGATGACAGAAATAAATTCTGATAAGTCAAATTTAGATACTGCAATTTTTGCAGGTGGATGTTTTTGGTGTATGGTTAAGCCATTTGATTCTTTACCTGGAATTAAAAAAGTGGTTTCTGGTTACACAGGTGGCACAGTAGAAAATCCAACCTATGAACAAGTAGTCAGTGGAACGACTGGACACACAGAAGCTGTTGAAATTACTTTTGATCCCCAAGTAATGCCTTATGAAAAGCTATTAGACTACTATTGGCAAGTAACGGATCCAACCGATGCCTCTGGTCAATTTCAGGATCGCGGGGCTAATTATCGTCCAGTAATTTTTTATAATTCTTCAAGTCAAAAAGCTGCTGCTGAAAAATCCAAACAAGAATTACAAAATAGCGGTAGATTTGGTGCTCCAATTGTTACAGCAATTGAGCCAGCAAAGCCTTTCTACCCTGCTGAAGATTATCATCAAGATTTTTATAAAAAGAACCCGTTAAGATATCAATTAGAAGAATCTGGTGGTCGCGAAGAATTTATCAAAAAACATTGGCAAAACAATTAATTTTATTGCCAAAACACTTGTTATTTTGTTTAGTTTAATGTTAATATTATTGTGGTTGAGATAACTCTATGTTGACAAGTTATCTTAACCATGTATTATGTTTTATTATTATCTTTTTATATTTAAAAATCTTATATAATATTGATACTTTTGTTTTGATATTGTATTTTAAAGCAATTTATTTGAATCCAAAGGCAATCAGTTTAACGACTGATTGCTTTTTTGGTATAATGCAGAGCTAGAAAATTTACTCACACCTATTTTGCAAAAAGGAAAAATATAAATGGATCAACTCGATAAATTTAATCGGCGTTATAGTTTGTTATCAAAGATTTCCGCCTCATTTTTTTATTCTTTAACAGTTGCCGTTGCCCTTAACTTTTTTTGGGGACCTGGGCATATGTATTCATCTGGAATTACCGGTTTTGCTCAATTGATTAATACGTTAAGTGAGCGGTTTTTACCGGTTACGCTTTCTACTTCTGAAATGTACTTTGCCTTAAATCTTCCTATTCTATTATTGGCATGGTTTAAAATCGGGCATAAATTTACCTTCTTCACTGTGGTTACCGTTATTTTGGGCTCAATTATGATGCACGTCATTCAACCCGTTAACATGCACGTTGACCCGTTAGTTTGTGCAATATTTGGTGGCATGATTAACGGCTTAGGAACCGGCTTTGCTTTAAAAAACGGTATTTCAACTGGTGGCTTGGATATTATTGGTATTGTTATCAGAAGAAAAACTGGTGCAAGCTATGGTAAAGTCAGCATTTTAATTAACCTAGTTATTATTGCCGCTGCTGGTTTTGCTTTTGGATGGAATCGAGCACTCTATTCAGCTTTAACCATTTTTATTAATGGGCGCGTGATTGATGCAATCTATACGCAGCACCAAAAATTGCAAGTTACTATTGTGACGGATCAACCACAAGCAATCATTGATGGCATTCAAGAAAAAATGCATCGTGGGATTACCATTTTTCATGATGTTGAAGGTGCATACAGTCACAGCGAAAAAAAGGTTTTAATAACTGTTATCGATCGTTACGATATGTATGATATTTTACAAATCGTCAAAAAGAGTGATCCATACGCTTTCATGAGTGTTACCGAAGTTGAACGCGTATATGGCAGTTTTAAAGAGCAGGAAATTGTCTAACCAAAAAGCACACCTCGTTTGAGGTGTGCTTTTATTTTACATAATTTTTATTATTTAAAGATTTTTTTAAATTCGCCATAACCCTTTTCATCAAGTTGGTCATAAGGAATAAAATCTAAAGCCGACGAATTAATGCAATATCTTAATCCGCCTTGATCGGCTGGTCCATCATTAAAAACATGTCCTAGATGAGAATCGGCATCAGGACTTTTAACTTCGGTCCTTTCCATGCCCATTGACTGATCACGATGATATACCAGTTTTTCAATTGGCTTGGTAAAACTAGGCCAGCCACAACCCGCGTCGTATTTATCCTCACTTGAAAATAGTGGCTCACCTGACACAATATCAACGTATATCCCCTTTTGGTAAAAATCATCATATTTACCTTTAAAAGGATAGTCGGTAGCAGCATGCTGCGTAACTTCATATTGATCTTTGGTTAAATCTTTTAACCTTGCGTTTTTCTTTGTTTCGTCCATATTTTCACCTTCTTTACTTAACTATACCAAAGTTTCTTTTAATAACCTCATCAAGAGCTCAATAAATTAACATTAATTTAAATATCCGCCAAGCAAATACTGGGTTATAATTGTACCTGTACAAAAATTCTAGAAAGGTTTTTTTTATGCCAACTTTAGCAAAAAGTTTATCTAAAACGATTAATCAGAAAATTAGTAAATTACCAAAATCCGAAATTCGTGCATTTAGCCAAGATATCTCGCAAATTCCAGGAATCATCAAGCTTACTGTCGGTGAACCTGATTTAAAAACCCCGGAACATATTAAGAAAGCAGCAATGAATGATATTGCCCGGGATGATTCTCATTACGCACCAGAAGCAGGAAAAGAAGAATATTTAAATGCGGTTAGCAAATATTTAAATGATAGTTTAGGTGTTTCCTACGATCCAAAAGGGGAAATCTGTGCGACTGTTGGTGTTTCAGAAGCACTAAATGTTTCAATAATGTCGATTATTAATCCGGGTGATAAAATTATTGTCCCTACTCCCGTATGGGGCGTTTATTTTGGCATTATTGAAATGGCTGGTGGAATTGCAGTTCAAGTCGATACTTCCGCTAATAATTTTATTCTTTCTCCAGAAATGTTGCGTGACACGTTGGAAAATGAGGGCAAAGGTGCCAAGGCCATCATTATGACGGATCCGTCCAATCCTACTGGTCGTGTTTATTCTAAAGAAGAACTAACAGCTTTAGCTGAAGTCATTTGTGACTATAACTTATTCGCTTTAAGTGATGAAATTTACGCAGAGTTAATATATGGCCATAAAAAGCATTATTCCTTAGCACAAATTATTCCTGAACGGACTATTTTGTTATCGGGTCTATCAAAGAACTTTGCCATGACAGGTTGGCGAATTGGCTACATTGCCGCTCCTAGCGAAATTATGAAAACAATTATTAAAGTAAATTCGTTTATGATTACTTCCGTAACCGATAATGTTCAAATTGGAGCAGCTGAAGCGTTAGAAAATGGCGAGCAAGATTATGTAGAAGCTCGGGCAATTTATGAAAGAAGATTGCATATTGTTCAAACCGGACTTGAGAAAAATGGGTTCAAAATGGCTACTCCTGAAGGTGCTTTTTATGTTTTTGCGCAAATACCAGACAAATTTGGCCAAGATGATGTTGCTTTTGCTAAAGATTTAGCTGTTAAAGCTAAAGTTGGTGTTGTTCCAGGAAGCTACTTTGGTAAAGGTGGACAAGGCTTTGTTCGTCTTTCTTATGCCTCTTCAGATGAAAATCTAAAATTAGCTGTTTCTAGGATCAGTGAATACGTCAAAGATACTTTAAATAATTAAAGTGCGTATCGTTTGGGGTTTAAAGGCTTTCTAGTTTAAACTAGAAAGGTATTATTGTTATTTTATATCAGAAAAGGGTTAAAAAGAATGAAAATTACAATGAAAAATGAACCTTTAACAACTAATGGTCAACCACCTGTTGTCGGCGCTAATTTACCAGAATTTGAAGTTAAAAAAGCTGATGGTACAATTGTTAAAATGAGTGAGCTAATCAACCAACCTACTTTGATTAGTGTTGTGCCTAATATCAACACTAGCGTTTGCAGCATTTCTACTAAACGCTTCAATGGTGAAGTTGACAAGTATCAAAACATTAATTTCTACACTGTTTCAACAAACACGCCAGCTGAACAAAAAGATTGGTGTGCAGCCGAAGATGTTGAGAACATGGAACTTTTATCAGATGAAAGTCATGACTTCGGTGAGAAGATGGGACTTTTTGTTGAATCTGCTGGAATTGATGCAAGAAGTATTTGGATCGTTGATGCTGACAACAAAGTTCTTTACCAAGAACTAATTCATGAAATGACTAATGAACCTAATTATGATGCAGCATTAGATTTCTTAAATAATTTAAGTAAATAATAACCAAAAAAAGGGCGGCTAGTTTTACTAGCTGCCCTTTTTATTAAAATAGCGGTTTTTGCAGTATTTGCCAATCAGTATAAGTTTGATCCTGTAAACTAAATTCATTTGGTCTAAGTAAATATTCTTTTGCCTTTAAAACAAGTGGCGAAGAATTTTGAATATTAATTTTAGCCAGAGGAACTTTGACTGCGCCAAGTGAATCTTGCCCAGCAAATTGCTCTACGCTTTGCTGCAGTTTTCCTGTAAAGGACGTAATCCGATAAAACACGCAAATATGCTGGTTATAATGCCACTCCTGATAATCCCACGGATACCTAAAGGAAGTGACTCCGATTTGGTCAAAATGAAGAGCCTCAAGCCCAGTTTCTTCCTTAACTTCACGAACAACGGCTTTAGCTAATTCTTCCCCATCTTCTAAGCTGCCTCCTGGTAAGTCATAGCGATTAATGTAAGGTCCGGCATTTTTTCTGATAACAACTAATTCATTTGAATTACCAATTATTCCATAACAGCCAAAGGCACGATGATATTTCTGCGACATAATTTTTCCTCAATTAAAATTACAATGTTTTCTAAAAAATAAAAAGATGAAGCTTTTTGCTCCATCTTTTTTATTTAATCTTCTTCCCAAGTTGAATGGGCAGCATAATCCTTAACGGCCTGCTCTTGCAAGTTGGCGTCAGTTTTCGCTACACTTTCTTGGTATTGTTCCTCAACTTCAATTCCTAAATCAGCTAATTGCTGATCGGCTACTGGAGCTGGAGCATGCATCATTGGCTCGGAAGCATTGGCATTCTTTGGAAAGGCCAGTACATCTCGAATATTGTCTTTTTCTGCTAAAAGCATTGCAAACCGATCTAAGCCAATCGCCAAACCTGCATGTGGAGGGAATCCCATATCTAAAGCTTCGAGTAAGTAGCCGAATTGTTCATAGGCACGTTTCTTGGTAAATCCTAAAGCTTTGAACATTTTTTCTTGAATTGAACGTTTATGAATACGGATTGAGCCGCCACCAAGTTCATCACCATTCATAACGATATCATAGCTGCGAGCATGCGCTTTATGTGGATCAGTATCAAGTAGCTTAATTCCCTCATCATCGGGCATCGTAAATGGGTGGTGAGCAGCAATCCATCTACCAATACCTTCATCGTATTCAAATAGTGGCCAATCAACTACCCAAACAAAATCAAATTCATGTTTAGGAATAATTCCAGTTTCCTTAGCAAATTCACGCCGTAAATGGTCAAGTGAGTCACAACAAACTTTCCATTTATCAGCCACAAAGACTAATAACTCGCCACCTTCGAGTTGGAACTCATTAATAAGTTGTTCTTGGTTTGTAGTAGTTAAAAAGCGTGCAACTGGACCTGAAAATTCATTATTTTCATATTTAGCCCAGGCAAGACCTTTTGCATGGAAACGTTTGATATATTCTTGCTTCTTTTCAATTTGCTTGCGTGAATATGCCTTAGCACCATCCTTAACAGCAATTCCCTTTACAAAACCACCATCAGCAATTGCACCTGAGAAAACTTTAAAGTCGCTATCCTTGAAAATAGGACTTAAATCATGAATAAGCATTTCAAAACGGGTATCAGGCTTATCTGTTCCGTAATTATTCATTGAATCTGTCCAAGAAATTCGTGCAATCGGCGTCTTCAAGTCAATGCCCATTACATCCTTCATAATCTTTTTAAGAAGTCCTTCAGTATAGTCTTGTACTTGCTGTTCATCAGTGAAAGATGTTTCCATATCAATTTGCGTAAATTCGGGTTGACGATCTCCACGCAAATCCTCGTCTCTGAAACATCTTGCTAATTGATAATACTTATCAAAGCCTGCTCCCATCAATAATTGTTTGAACAATTGTGGTGATTGCGGTAAAGCATAAAAACTGCCAGGGTAAATACGTGAAGGTACTAGATAGTCACGAGCTCCCTCAGGTGAGGATTTACCTAAAACTGGTGTCTCAATATTAATAAAGCCATTTTCGTCAAAATACTCATGAGTAGCTTGCAAAATTTTAGACCGCAAAATTATTGCTTTTTGCAAATTAGGCCGACGCAAATCCAGATAACGGTATTTCAGCCGAGTCTGCTCCCCAACCTCAATATTGTCTTTAATTTCAAATGGAGGGTTTTGTGACTTATTTAAAATATTAATTTCGCTAGCGTCAACTTCAACTTCACCAGTCTTCATTTCGGGGTTAACACTTGAACGCTTAACAACCTTGCCTTTTACTTGAATAACGTATTCATTACCCAGTGAATCAGCAATTGCCATCAATTCTTTTCCTGAATCATGGTTAATCACAACTTGGACAATGCCTTCACGATCGCGCAGATCAATAAAAACTAGGTTTCCCAAGTTACGAACACGTTGAACCCAACCATATAGGTTAACCTCTTGATCAATATATTCGGCAGTAATGTTGCCACAGTAATTCGTTCTTTTTTCCATTTTGTTTAATCCTTTAATTTCTTTATGACTTCTTTGATATTGTCGACATCGGTCAAGTTTAATTCTAATGTTTTACCATCACTTAATCGTTTAACATTCAAAATTCCGTTAGCAAGTTCCTTGGCACCTAACGTGATTACAAACTTGGCGTGCACACGGTCGGCCTTTTTAAACTGTGCCTTAAGTTTCTTTTGGTCAACATCATATTGGGCCTTAAATCCTTGATTACGTAAAGAGCGCGCTATTTCAACCGCTTTAATTTCCGTTCCGTCACCAATATTGGTAATGAAAAAGTCGATTCCTTGGTCGGCAAAAAGAGTTGGATTCTGCTTTTGTAAAACTAGCATCAAACGCTCTTCACCAATACCAAATCCTACAGCTGGAGTTGCCGGACCATCAAATTCTTCAACTAGATTATCGTAGCGGCCCCCACCTAAGATTGTAGTAGCAGATTCCCATAAACTAGGATCTTCAACCATGAATTCAAAGATAATTCCTGAATAATAGTCTAACCCGCGAACCAAATCATTATCGATTGTATATGAAATGCCGAGCTGATCAAGCATTTGGGTAATTTGGTCAAAATTCTTTCTTGCATCATCATTAAGATAATCAATTATTTTAGGGGCATTTGGTAAAAATTGTTTATCTTGTTCATCTTTAGAGTCTAAAATCCGCAATGGATTCTTTTCCAAACGACGCTTAGAATCATCCGATAATTGCTCTTTTAATGGTCTAAAGTAGTTAACTAATGCATCATGATAATCTTTTCGAACCTGAGCATTACCCAAGGTATTAATGTGTAATTCGTAATTTTTAACCCCAAGTTCTGCCAGTAAATCATGAGCCAAAACAATTGTTTCAACATCAGCCAATGGATTTTTGGAACCAAAACTTTCAATTCCAATTTGGTGAAATTCACGTTGGCGGCCCGCTTGTGGCCGTTCATAACGGAATGTTGATTCAAGATAATAAACATTGAGTGGCTTGACCATTTCGGGTGCATATAATTTATCTTCAACATATGCACGAACCACACCCGCAGTTCCTTCAGGTCTTAGAGCAATATGTCTGCCACCCTTATCATTAAAATCATACATTTCTTTTTCAACTACATCAGACGTTTCACCGCTAGAACGTGAAAATACTTCATAGTTTTCAAAACTAGGGGTTCTAATTTCACGGTAATTTGCTCTTTTGAAGAAATCACGTAAAATTTGTTCTACTTTTTCCCAAGACCCTGATTGATCAGGGAGAATATCAACTGTTCCCTTAGGTTTTTGAACTCTCATTTAATCATCCTTTTTAATAAAAAGACGCCCTTGAATAAAATCAAGGGCGCTCTGAATTAGCACGGTACCACCTTTTGCCTGCTGCGAATAACGCTCGCGATGCGGTTATTATCTGGTAAAGGGGTCACAGTTTAGCTTTTTATCCGTTCTTTCAGCAAGATGAACGTTCTCTGTTAATAAAAAGTGCTAATCTTCAGTCTTTGTCATTGATAATTTCTTTTTTTAGCTTATAGTTTTAACCTTAAAAAGTCAACCTGTACTGTTATTTCAGCTTAAATTTTTTATAAGTCAAGTACAATCGTAAAAGGTCCATCATTTTCTAAAGTAACTTGCATGTCGGCACCAAATTTGCCAGTAGCAACATCCAAGCCATTATTTTCAAGTTCATGATTAAAAGCCTGCCATAACTCATCCGACTTTGGTGGTCTCATTGCCTGAATAAAGCTAGGACGATTACCTTTCTTAGTATCGGCAAGTAAAGTGAATTGACTAACACTCAAGATTTTGCCGCCAACATCTTTAATTGCCAAATTAGTCTTTCCGTCTTGATCTTCGAAAATCCGCATTTTAGCTATCTTAGAAGCAGCTTTTTTCACCGTTTGGCTATCGTCGCCTTCTTTTAAGCCAACTAATAATAGAAGGCCCTTTTTGATCTCGCCGACATTTTCGTTTGCAATTTTAACGTTAGCATAATTTACTCTTTGAATTACTACTCGCATTAATTATCAGCCCTTCTAGTTTCATATACATCAGGAATATCACGTAACTTGGTTAAAATACTATCAAGTTGACCAGAATTATTGACAGCAACTGTTGCATAAATATGAGCAATATTTTCGTCATTAACTTTACCTGAAAGATTGTTAATATTGGGCGTTAGTGAGTTTAATTTAGTTAAAACATCGCTTAATAGACGACTGCGATTATAGCCAAAAACCTCAATATTAGCGTTAAAGGCTTGTGCGCTATTTTCTTCAACATTTTCCCATTCTACTTCAATTAAGCGTCCCTGACTGGCATCATTATGAACAATATTACGACAATCGCTACGGTGAATTGTAACCCCACGGCCCTTTGTAACGTAACCGACAATCTTATCACCAGGAACCGGATTACAGCATTTGGCTAAATGCAGCATTAAGTCGCTGATGCCTTGAATCATCACACCATTCTTATGCTTGATTTTCATAGCCGAGGAATTACTATTATTTGTTTCAGAAACTGCCTTTTGGCCTGAATTTAAAATTTCTTCTTCAAGCTGCTTTTGACGCTTCTTTTCATCTTCATGACGAATGTCGGCAGTCAAGCGATTAACCACGCTGATAGCTGAAAGATCACCAAAACCAACTGATGCAAACATTTCATCTGCTGTATGATAATTTAATTGTTGCAATAGTTGCTCGATATGGTCTTTGTCCATAAATTCCTTAGGTGAGAAATTTTGCTCGCGTAAATTATCCGCGATCATCTGCTCACCTTGCTCAATGCTATGCTCTCGGTCTAAGTTCCTAAAATAGCGCCTGATTTTATTCCGAGCGCGTGAAGTTTTGACCATGTCCACCCAGTCCCGCGATGGACTAGCATTGGATTGCGTCATAATATCAATGACATCACCATTTTTTAACTTGTAGTCTAGTGGCACTAATTTGCCATTCACTTTAGCGCCAACTGCGTGACTTCCTACTTGAGTATGAATCTCGTAGGCAAAGTCTAAGGTTACTGAGCCCTTGGGCAGTTCGTAGACCTCACCTTTTGGCGTAAACACGTAAACACGGTCAGAGAAGATCTCACTTTTGACGCTCTTCATAAACTCGCCAGCGTCCTGTGTTTCATCCTTTAATTCAAGAATTTCTCGCACCATGTCAAGTTTTTCGTTGGAGGAAGTTTGCTCAACTCCAGAGAAATTGCCGCGCTTATATGCCCAGTGAGCAGCTACACCGTATTCCGCCACTTCATGCATTTGTTCTGTTCTAATTTGAATTTCAAGTGGACGGCCACCGGGACCAATAATTGTAGTGTGAAGTGATTGATACCCGTTTACTTTAGGAACGGCAATATAATCTTTAAATCTCCCGGGCATCGGCTTCCACTTAGTATGGACGGCACCTAAAACTGCATAACAATCCTTGACAGTCTTAACAATTACCCTAACCGCTAAGAGATCGTAGATTTCATTAAAATCCTTATGCTTATTAACCATTTTTTTATAAATGGAATAGATATGCTTAGGTCGACCATGAATATCATAAGTAATTCCTAAACCATCTAAACTTTCTTTTAATGTATTAATTGCATCTTGAATATATTTTTCCCGTTCGCTTCTTTTTAAGCTCATTAAGTTCACGATCCGGTAATAAGCTTTCGGATTAAGATAATGAAAACTGAGATCCTCCAGTTCCCACTTAATAGTACCGATACCTAATCGATCAGCTAATGGAGCATAAATGTCCATTGTTTCTGAAGCAATACGTCGTTGTTTATCCGGCCGTAAATGCTCTAGTGTGTGCATGTTATGCAATCTATCAGCTAACTTGACCATAATGACGCGGATATCCTTAGCCATTGCTATGAGCATTTTACGGTGATTTTCAGCTAAGAACTCTTGGTGCGATTTGTATTCATATTTATTTAGCTTAGTAACGCCATCAACAATAAAAGCAACATCTTTACCAAAGATATTTTTAATATCGTCATTAGTTACTTCCGTATCTTCGACTGTATCATGTAAAAAGCCGGCAGCTATTGTATCTGGGTCAAGTCCAAGAGTGGCCAAGGTCCCTGCCACTTGCGTGGGATGCACAATGTAAGGCTGACCAGACGCGCGTTTTTGCTCTTTATGTGCATTTTCAGCAAATTCATATGCCTTTTCAACAAAAGCAATTTGCTCATCATTCATGTATTTTTTACAGGTGTCAATTACTTGATCATGCGTCATTTCCGCATATTTTGACATAGAACCCGACCCTTCTTATTTATAAAATTGTCTATCCATTAAGCCAAAGATTTCAAAGATTAAATAAATTAAACCAAATAATAAATTGTAGTTAGCATATTTGATTAAAACGATTAAACAAAAACAAACTGGCAGCAATAACAGCCAATACCATTTCAAGGCAATTTTTTTAACCAATATTCCTAAGTGGTAACTGACCAGACAGTTAAAAACGATAAAAAGTAATCCAACACGCCAAACGGTTGGAATCCGGCACAAGCTAAAAATAAATGGTAATAATAAAACCAATATTGTCCACCAGATAATAGGCATTGCTTGATACTGATTTAACTTTTTAATAAATGGTATGTGTTTTAATTTATCAATCAATTCACTTTTTCCTTACTTAACTTAATTTTCTATTATAACTCTTTTTATTGTTCTTTTCGCGCAATTACTAAACTTACCCAACGATCCTGTTTCATCGTTAATTCAACCTTAAAGTCATAATTATCTAGGGCTTTTTCTACCTTTGTTAACTGTAAATAATCGATTCCGGAGAAAATAACTTTTCCGCCTTTTTGCAAATGATCATTTAGCTGAGGTATCAAGTCGAGTAAAATTTCCGCTAAAATATTAGCAACAATAATATCAAATTTACCGTCAATATTCTCTAATAAATTTGCTTTTTTAATCTGAATATTATCTAAATGATTTAAGGCAACATTTTCTTGAGCTGCCGTGACAGCTTCGTCAGAAACATCGGTGCCAATTACCTTGTTAGCTCCTAAAAGTGAAGCGGCAATAGCCAAAATTCCTGATCCAGTTCCAACATCAATTACGCTTTTAGGAGCAGTCAGTGTTCGCTCTAAGCCCATCATAGCAAGTTGTGTAGTCTTATGGCCGCCAGTACCAAAAGCTAATCCTGGATCCAAATTAATTAGTTTTTGATCAGAAAACTGGGGTTGGTAATTTTCCCATTCTGGAACAATTGCCAGGTGCCTGGAAAAATTAATAACGTGATAAAATTTTTGCCATACTGTATTCCAGTCTTTATCTTCGATATAAGATGCACTAATTTTGGCTTGACCAATATCAAGTCCGTATCCCTTCAATTCCTGTAACTTTTGGCGAAAATCTGCGAGTAATTTATCGCGGTCTGAATCTTCCCTAAAATACGCATAAAATTCTAAGTCTTGAGGAAGATCTTTGATTTCTTCCAGATTAACAATGGTAGAATCATTTTCCCAACCGGCATGTTCAAAATCAGACCGCTTGCGTGTTTCTGTTCCCAAGCAGTGAAGGACGTCCTGGCTGTATACACTGAGTGCATCTTCTATTTCGTGACTAGTCTCAATTTTAATAATTAATAATTTCATGAATAAACTCCCTTTTTTATTTCTCTTTATCAATGCTATGATTAAAAAGGTGATAATTATGGCGAAAAAGAAAAATAAAATTGAAAAAACGTTAGTTGAAAAAATTTTAGATAGAAATAAAATTCCATATCATCAAGCTGAATTTGCTACACACAAAGACTCAGGTGGCGTTGCGCAAATGGATACTTCTATTCTAAACGAGAATGAACATTTGGTCTACAAAACACTTGTCTGTTCTGGTAATAAAACTGGAGTGTTAGTTGGAGTCATTCCTGTTACCGAACATTTAAGCATGAAAAAGCTAGCAAAAGCTTCTGGTAATAAAAAATGTGAACTTCTACCATTGAAGGACCTTGAAAAAACAACTGGTTATGTTCACGGAGCAAACACGCCAATTGGCATCTACTTCAATCATCATTTTCCAATTTACCTAGACCAAGACATGAAAAAAGAAACTGAAATAGCGGTTTCTAGTGGAAAAGTCGGAAGAAGCGTCTACTTAAAACCAAATGACTTGCAATTAGTGACCCATGGTACTTTTTGTGATTTGCTTGAATAAGTTTACAATTTATGGTGTTTTTTTGAATAATAATAAATATATTTTATTAACTTTTTAAAATTATTGTTTTAAATAAATTTTTGTTTATATTTTTATAGAATAAAGAGCCGTTTTTGTAATATAATTTAAAATAATATTAAAGAAAAGGGATACCCACATGACACTATTAACAGATGAACAATTAGCTAATATTGCACAAGATTATTTTTTAAGTCAACTAAATATTGCTGATATATCTAATAAATACAACATTTCACGCTACTTAATCACGAAAGCGATTGAAGAAGCTAAGGATAAAGGAATTGTCAAAATCAGCATTTCTCAAAGCCCAAAAAGGTCACAAAAGTTGGAAAATGAATTTCAGCGTATTTTTAATCTCAAAGAAGTTTATATTCTTGAAGATTTAGAAACGAAAAATCAGGACAACGAAGTAATTGTCAACTACGCGGCAAAACAAATTCAAAACTACACTAAATCTGCCCATTTAATCGGTTTAACTTGGGGTACGCTTCTCAAGGATATTATTGATAATTTTACTGAAGAAACAAGGGATGATTTAACTTTTATTCAGCTTGTTGGTCAAGCTGTCAATACCAGTAGACGAAAAAATCAGTTAACACAAGAGGCTGCAGATAAATTTAATGCTAAGAGCTTAACTTTTCCTGCCCCGCTTTATTCAATTAATCCGCAAGTCGTAAAAGAGCTTAAAACTGAACCTTACTATGAATATTTTGCTAAGAAATTTTCTGAAATAGATTTGCTCTTTGCCAGCATTGGAACGGTTCAATCATTAGAATCTGACCAATTCTTTATGGATTACTATGCTGAGAATCTATTGAAAAATGTTGATAGCCTGCAAATTGCGGGCGTCATCTTCGGTCGACCATATGATATTAACGGTAACTTTTATAAACCAATTGACTCACACATTTGTGGTATCAGTATGGCGGACATTATGAAAATACCTACTCGTTTTGTTGTCGTTAAAAATCGCTTTAAAGAAGATGCATTGTTAGGAGCATTACGAAGCGGCGTAATTACTCATTTGGTCACAAATAGCGGTATTGCCGAACGCGTTCTACGTAAAAACAAGAGTTTTATTTAACTTGCTGATAGTAAATCCGACTAATATATTCTTGCAATTCTTGTACCGAATGACGTCGTGAGCGAGCACAGTCTTTAGCTGGACGATCGCATAAAAAGCATTTACGAGCGGGCATGTCCAAGTCAGTGCGTGATAGTGCTGCCTGTTGGTTTTTAACTAAAACATCAGCGTCGAAAAGTCGCGTTAATTGTGATTGGTTTTCAAAGTCAACTGCAGTTTTTTTGACGACTCGACTATTGCCATTCACCAAATAAAAATTTTCGCATCCGGTTGGCTTATCCCACTTTTCCATTAATTTAAAGGATAAGTGTTCTTTCTTAAGTGACTCTTCCAAAGTTTTTATACCTGTTAAGAAGAGCTGCTTTAGGTACTGATTATTTTTAATTGGCCCAGGTATGTTGAGCTTAACGTCCAGTAAAACACTATGCGGAAACTCTCGAAAAAGTTTTTTCTGTAAATTAACGCGTTGATCTTTGTCCGCAAGAACTTGTTCTATTGATTGTTTTGTTCCAGATGCAAATATAGTTTTAGTCATTTAAAAAACTCCTTTTTAAATATAAGAGTTAGAAATCTACTTCGACTTGTTCAGAGGTAGGTTTTTGCTCTAAAAATAGAGATCTAATCTTTAGTAATTATAGCTTAAATCAGTTGGGGTTAATTTAGCTAAATATAAAAAGCTTCAAAAGTCATAACTTTTGAAGCTTTTATGATTTATCAAAAAATTGCTAGACTATTAGTCTTTTACTTCTTTGATTGTGTCAATAATTGTACCATCACGATATTGAATCAATGCTACTGTTCTATCAGTATATTCTAATGGCTTTGGAGTTCCTACTTGTTTTTCAGCCATCTTTTGCAAATCTTTAATATCAACAATCTTAAGCTCTGGTACTTTGCTAAATGCAGCAATTAAATCTTGCCGTTTTGGATTGATTGCAATTCCCCGTTCAGTAACTAAAACATCAATCGAGTCACTTGGAGTAACAACAGTTTCAACCGAAGGTACAATCGTTGCGTTACGTCCACGTACAAGTGGCGCAGTAATAATCGTCATTTTGGCAGAGGCAGCATCTTGGTGACCACCAATTGCACCACGAATTACCCCATCCGAACCAGTCATTACATTAACGTTGAAGTCAGTATCAATTTGTAAGGCCGACAGAATAGCAACATCTAAATTATTTACTACCGCTCCCTTATTATGTGGGTCAGCGTACCAAGAAGCATCAATTTCTTGTTGGTTTTTATTTTTAGCCATTGATGCAGCAGCACCCTTATCAAAGTCCTGCACATCCATTACCTTGTTAACTAGTCCCTCTTCGAGTAAATCAGTGGTTGGCTTGGTAATTCCACCTAATGCAAATGAAGCTGTAATATTATCATCAAGCATCGATTGCCGTAAATACCTAGTTACAGCAAGAGCGGCACCACCAGAACCAGTTTGGAATGAAAAACCTTGCTTATAATATGGAGAATTAACAATCACTTGGTTAACCATCTGCGCAATTTTTAATTCCTTAGGATCCTTGGTAAAACGGGTAGCGCCAGAACCAATTTTATCGGCATCACCAATTTGATCAACTTTTACTATATAGTCAACTTGAGTTTGTTTAATTGATGCAGGCGTATTAGGATAGTCAACAATATTATCAGTAAGTAAAACAACTTTATCTGCGTATTGTGCGTCAACTAAAGCATAGCCTAATGAACCAAAGACTGCATCACCTTCTTGCCCGTTAGCATTTCCAGCTGGATCTGATACAGGAACACCTAAAAAGGCAACATCAATCTTAATTTCGCCTTCTTCAATTGAACGTGCACGATTACCATGTGAGCGAAAAATAACTGGATTTTTCAGGCCACCATGAGAAACAAAGTCACCAAGACTGCCACGCATACCTGAAGAAGTAATATTCGTAATGACACCCTTTTTAATTGCCTCAATTACTTTATCATTCATAACGCCCGTTAAAGAAGATGGTGCTAAAGTTAAGTCCTTATAACCGAGTTTAATAATTAAATCCATTACCTTGTTGAAGGCAAAATCACCGTTTCTAAAATGATGGTGGAAAGAAATAGTCATCCCATCCTTGAGTGTTTTCTTAATAACTTCTTCTAAAGATTCAACTACTTTGTTTTCGCCAGTGGTTACACTAACTTTAGGAGCCACCCTTTGAACGTCAGGATTACCGATATTAACACCCTCAAATGGTTTTAAACTCATTTTTGTCATTAAATCGTCCGGTAAATTGCGTTTTACTTTATTCTCCAATGTAATTGCCCTCCTCATCAATTAAGTTTGACGCTTTGGCTGTTTCGATTACGCGATTAGCCTTTTCAACAACAGGTTTATCAACCATCTTGCCATTCATTGAAATTACACCAGAGCCCTTAGCTTTAGCTTCGCGAATTGCATTTTGAACTGCTTGAGCATTTTCAATTTCATCTTTGGTTGGGTTGAAGACTTTGTTAACCATTGGAATTTGTCTTGGATTAACCAGTGATTTTCCATCATAACCTAGTTCATAAATATAGTTTGTTTCGCGGTAAAAGCCTTCCGTATCATTCATATTCGAAAAGACAGTATCAAATGCGTAAACGTCAGCTGCACGAGCTGCTTGCAAAACCATATTCCGAGCAAATTCGAGTTCACGACCATCAGGATAACGATGAGTATGCATATCAGCAGTATAGTCTTCACCAGAAACGGCCAAGCCCATCATTAACGGCGTAGAAGTGGCAATTTCAGGAGCATTTAGAACTCCCTTAGCACTTTCAATAGCTGCCATTACACCGATTGAACCTTTCTCGACGCCATATTCTTGTTCAGCTTTTTCCACATCACTGACCAATTTTTTAATCATTGCAGCAGATTCAGTTTTTGGCAACCGAATAACATCAACGCCAGCTTTAACCATTGCTTTTACGTCTTCATCATAAAATGGTGTATCCTGGCCATTTATTCTAACGACTATTTCTGCTCCGCCGAAATCAACAGTTTTGATGGCATTATATACAAGCATCCGTGCAGCGTCTTTTTCGGTTAGAGAAACAGCATCTTCTAGGTCCAGCATAATTGAATCGGCACCATAAATTCCAGCATCTTTAACCATGGCAGGATTATTACCTGGTACAAACATCATAGTTCGACGCAAACGGTTTTTAACATAAGTCATTTATTGCAATACCTCCAATTCTGGTTTATCCGAGGTCTCAGTTGCTCTTTGGGCAGCGGCAAGTGTACGCGCTGCGATTACACAATCAAGAGCTCCTTTATCGGTGGCCTTTACTTTTGCATTTTCAATGCCATATTTTTGTAGGGTCGTAGTAATTACCTTTTTGATTTGATCACCATAAGCCTTGATAACTTCTGAGTCTAAATCAATTTGAATTCCTTCGTTGCCCTCTGAAATCATGATTTGGATGTCTGAGGACTCTAATGTTCCTGCAACACCAACTGTCTTAATTTCCATTGATATTCATTCCTTTCTTTATTCGCATTTGTAAATCTTGCTTGTTGTTAATAATAAATTGCATTGTGCTAACTGGAACCAAAGGTTTTATTTCTGCTAAGTGGTCTTGCTTAATTAGCTGCCGCACTTTTGTTGCTGTTATTACCTGACTATCTGCTTGGAAACGTTCAACAATTTTAACTTCGATATCAGGACTTAAAGTCTTTATCAGGCTTTGATTATAGAAATTAGTTGTTCTCGAAAATGGTTCTGTTCCTAAATATCTTCTGTTAATTGTTAGAGCGGGAGCAACATAGTTTTTAAAAACTAAGGCATCAATTTCAGTCTGAACAGTAATTAAATCATCGGCCGATTTTAGGAAATAAGCTGGAAATGTCGACTGGGAAACCATATAGTCTCCACCACTGACGACAAGGACATTTTTTAAATCCTTTGTCCCCTCTTTTACCAACTGCATTCTTTCATTGGTTTTAAAGAGCGAAGCATCTGTAGCCACAACAAAAACATAAACCAAATCATTTTCTTTACTTGCTAATTCAACGAGTTGACGATGACCAAGCGTAAAAGGGTTTGCATTCATGACAATTGCTGCCACTTGCAGTTTTTCTTGGTCTTTAACCCGAGGAATTTGTGCTAAAAAATCATTAATATCTGGCGTCCCATTTTCTAAAAAAGCGGCTGACTCATTATGAGCGAGTTCTTGAAATCCTAAATGAGCAAAACTTGTAGAATACTTTTCTTTGGTGAAAACAAAGCTATGAAAAATCTGTTGACTAAAGAGATATTGCTGCAAAGCAGTAATTATCTGGTTGAAACGAGCACCTGGAGTTGTTTCATCATCATTTGAAACCGCGATGTACTTTAAGACATTGTTCGCTGTACTTCCAGTACCAACTAATTCCCCGTCTTCATTAATCAAACCTAAAGTATGATCAATCACGTTGACTTCACGGGAATTAAAATTTGATAGACCATGATGAAGCAAAAAATTTTGCCATTTTTTGTAAGTCTCAGGTGTTTTTAAATAAAGATCTACGATCTTATCCATTAAGTAACTTCCTCTTCAATATCAACTTTTGCATTCAATTATGCAAGAAATTTATTATTTCTTTGTACATCAAATTTGGTTGTTCAGCCTGAATTAAGTGCCCACAGTTAGGAATCACTTTTGCCTTAATTAATGGATTTAATTTTGCTGTTGCTTCAGCAAAGTGATAGTCAAAAAAGGGGGACTTTTCACCAGCCAAAACTAGCATTGGCTTCTTTAATTCAATCAGCACGTCACGCCAATCTTGTTCAGCATGATTAATGCGACACAATAGGTTTTCTTCAGGATGATATGGAAAACTTTGAGCTTCCTTTTTTGCGAGTGCAAACATTGCATTGTCAACGTGGGTGGCCATCCCGGTACCAAAATCGGCCTTTAGATAGCTCGGATAATTATTCCAAGTAAGGTCTTGGTATCCGTATTGCCAAGTTTTATCTTTTATCATTTTGGGAGGTTGATCCAAATCCACGATCGCCTTTAGGCGCTTTTCACCATAAAGTGAAATATAAGCCCACAAATTCGCAGCACCCATCGAATTGCCAATGCCAATAATATCAACTAAATTTAGCTTTTCAATCAACTGGTTTAAATCAGCGGCATGTCGACTAATTCTTTGGCCTTTAAATGTTCGCGCAGATCTGCCCTGGTTTCTTGGATCGATAATAATAAAACGATAATCTGAGCTAAAAAGCTCTATTGCCTTTTGCCATAATGCGGCAGAGCCACCGATTCCTGGGATAGCAAGAATTGGTGGTTGCGTAGTTTTTGTATCATAATAATGGATCCTTACTCCATCATTAGTTATAAAGTCTGCTTGACTAATCATTTACCACATGCCAATAATTTTCATCCAGAAAGTACCGATTACCCCGAAAATCAAAAGATATACGATACCGAGGATAAAGTTCATTTTCCACCATTCGCTTTGTTTGATATAACCGGTGGTAGCTAAAATGGAAGCTGGTCCGTTGGCATAGTGTGTAGTTGAAGCGTTAATTGCACCAGTGAATGCTAAAAGCATTGCTGACAGGGCAAGTGGTGCTCCGGTAGCGACTGCTACTGATAAAAATGGTAGATACAATGCTGTCATATGAGCTGTTCCACTGGCAAAGAAGTAGTGGGTGTAGAACATTAGAATTACTAATACTGCTAAAACAATTTCCCAGCTAATTCCGTGAAGTCCAGATTGGATAGTCTTTGAGAACCAATCAATAAAACCAAATGAGATTAGCTTGCTAGCCATAAATACCAAAATTGATAGCCAGATTAAAATGTTCCAAGCCCCAGTTTGCTTCAAAGCATCCTGCATGGTCAAAACTCCAGTTAACAAAAGTAGGCCAACAGCTAAGAATGCAACGAAAGTTGAATCTAATTGTGGAATTTTATAAATACCTGATAAAACCCATAAAACAATCGCCAACAAGAAGACTGCAGACATTATTTTTTCAGGCTTAGTGACAGGACCCATATCTGCTAAACGGTCATCTGCCCATTTTTTAGCATTAGGAGTTTCCTTAATCTCAGGTGGGAAAATTTTATAAATGATTAATGGAATGACAATTGTTGCAATTATTGCTGGCACAATTGCTGCAGTAAACCAGCTTATCCAGCTCATTTGATAGCCCTTTTGAATTGCCATTTGGGAAGCAACCATATTAGGAGCAGCACCTGTAATAAACAGAGCTGTCGAAATGACGTTAGCATGAAAGGCAATAAAACTTAGATAGGCACCGATTTTTTTCCGAGATGGATCATTTGGTAAAGAATCATAGTCTTTTGAGATTGATTCTGTGACTGGCCATACGACCCCACCTGTACGTGCACTATTAGAAGGAATTAAAGCTCCGAGAATCAATTCAAGACCAGTAATGGCATAGCCAATTCCAATCGAGCGTTTACCAAAACGACGAATCATCCAATAAGCGATTCTATTTCCTAAACCGGTTTTACTAATACCATAGGCCATGATAAAAGCCATTGCAATCAACCAAGAAGCGGAGTTACTGAAAGCACTCAGGATCCCGGCATTAACTGCACCGGTTTTTGGATTTACTTCATTTTGAATTGGTGCTAAACCAACCAAAACAGTTACAATCAAACCAATTAATGTGGTACCACCAATTGGCAAGGGTTTAGTAATACAGCCAACAATGGTAGCTACAAATATTGCAAACATTTCCCATGCTTGTGCTGATAAGCCATACGGTCGAATTGGAGTAAAACACCATAAAGCAATACCAATTATTACTGGTAAAACAAATCCTTTATAGTTTACTTTCTCTAAAGTTTTCATAATTATCCTCTTTTATTTATGGGCGGTAAATATCGTCGATAATTTTATAATCCTTGTTTTTCAGTTCTTCATCAAGCCAGTCAATATTTCCAGTTCCATTATGAAAACTCTCAGCTTTACGATCATCTTCTTGGTGAAAGGCCTGGACTTTAGGAAGTAATTCAGTCGTCTTTTCACGAGCTACTTTAACCACGCCATCAGCATCGCCAACAATTAAATCACCAGGATTTACGCTGACCTCACCACAAGAAACTGGAACATTAATTTCTCCTGGACCTTCCTTATATGGACCATTTGGCGAAGTGCTTACAGCATAAATGGGAAGATCCCAATTGCGTAAGCTATCAATGTCACGCATCGGACCATCTACAACAACACCAGCTACGTGTCTTTGATCACGAAGCCATGTCATCATAACTTCACCGATAACGGCCCTAGTATTGTCGCCCTCATTATCAATTACAATGACATCACCTTCATGACAGTATTTTAAAGCCGCATAAATAGTTAAGTTATCACCAGGACGATTATGAACTGTAAATGCCGGGCCACACATCTCTTTTGTAGGACTAGACATCAACTTAATGCGAGTAGCCATTGCCCCTCTGCGATTCATACAGTCCGCTATATTAGATGTCGGCAAATCTTTATAGCCTTCAACAATTTCTTTATCAGGAAGTTCTCTTTTCAGGAAAATCCGTTTACCAACTTGCATGTTTATCTCTTTTCTTCACTAATCTAAGCTAATTCCAGCAAGAACTTCTTGCATCTTATCTGCAGAATTGAGCATTTTCTTAATTTCAGAATCAGATAATTTAGCTTCAATAACATGACTAATACCAGTTCCGTCAATTGCTGTAGGAGTTCCTAGGTAAAGGTCATGCTTAATACCGTATTCACCATTAATTGGTGCTGAAAGTGGCAAAACAATTGCACGATTATCCAGAACGGCACTAACGATTTGAGTCAGCATCATTGCGATGCCATAGAATGTGGCACCTTTGTTTTCAATAATCTTGCCACCCTTTTGGCGAATATCTGCTTCAATATCATTTAAGACATCAGCAGTAATTGCGTCATAATCTTTTAAGGCTTTTTTAGCAACAACTGATTCATCAAAGTTTTCAAATGAAGTATCCCCATGTTCGCCAAGAACCATTGAATTTACTTCAGCTACAGGTACATTCAGTTTTCTTGCAAGTTCAACTTGTAAACGAGCTGAGTCAAGAGAAGTACCTGTACCAATGACCTTATTCTTAGGAAAACCAGATAATTTTTGAGTTAAAGTGGTCAAAATATCAACTGGGTTTGCTGAAACTACAAACACTCCATCAAAGCCAGAATCTACAACTGGTTGAATAATACTCTTCAAGATTTTGACATTTTTGTTTACTAAATCTAATCTAGTTTCTCCGGGTTTACGTGGAACGCCTGCAGTGATTACTACCACATCAGCATCCTTGGCATCTGAATATTCGCCGGCATGAATATTACACTCACCAGCAAATGGGATGATGTCTTCAAGATCCATTGAATCGCCTATTGGCCTTTTTTTAACAACATCAGTGATGACTAGTTCATCAACATTTGTATGTTGCAGTAGGTCATTGGCAAAAGTTGATCCAACAGCTCCATCACCAACAAGTAAAACTTTTCTAGACATAATTTAATCCTTCCAATCTCTAAAAAAATGAAATCCTTTTCATCTGTCATTATATATGTGAATCGAAGATTTTGCAATATTTTAAAGAAATAAATTATTTTTTACTTTTTTAAATTTTAAAAGTGATTTTTATTTTTCAATTTTAAAAAATACAAGTATTTTTGCAAAATCAAAAAAGCACTCAGTTTACTAAGTGCTTTTAAAACTTTAAAATTTAATTACTATTTTGCTGAACGAACAAATTCAGCCATTTGCATACCTGCTTGGCGACCAAAGATAACTGTTTCAGCAATTGAGTTACCACCAATTCGGTTATTACCATGCAATCCACCAGAAACTTCGCCAGCTGCGTAAAGGCCAGAGATGACATTTCCATTAGTATCTAAGACTTCTGTCTTAGGTGTAATGTGAATACCACCCATAGTGTAGTGAATAGCCGGATTAATGTGGATAGCAAAGAAAGGTCCGCGATCAATTGCACGGTCCATACCAGTTGTCCGGTTAAATTCTTGGTCATTGCCTGACGAAACGGCTTCATTCCAAGTCTTAACCGTATTTTCTAAGTTCTGACCATTAATACCGTTTGCTTCCGCAATTTCGCTTAACGTGTCACCGTGGCTTACTAAACCGATGTGATCATAAAATTCAACGGCAGTGAAATTGTCACGAATACCCTGATCAAAAATGAGGTAAGCCCCATTTTCGTGCAAGTCATTAATTGAATTAGAAACAATTTTACGGGTATTCATTTCATTAACAAAGCGTTTACCAGCCTTATTAACTAAGATTGCTCCCTCACCACGAAGTCCTTCACCAATCAAGTAAACATGGTCTGTGTCTGTTTGAGCGGTCGGATGTACCTGGATAAAGTCCATTTGTTCGAGTTGAGCATCAATTTGATCAGCTAACTTAAGTCCGTCACCAGTTGCACCTGGTTGATTAGTTGTTTTAAAGTCGACTAAGTCTGGTCGATATTTCTTAATCAATTCTTTTGATGAGCCAAAACCACCACTGGCAAGTAATACTGCCTTGGCACTAACGGTCTTGTTCCCTGCTTCAGTTTCAAGTTCGACACCAGTAACATTCTTATTGTCATCTTGAACTAACTTAATTACCTTAGAATTGTTAAAAACGGGAATATTTTCTTTTTGGATTTGCTTTAACGCACCGGTAACAAGGTAATTTCCGACAGGTGCCATTGAAGCAGGACGGTGGGCACGCTTTTTACTCATTCCACCAGTAATAGTTAAATTGGTTAATTCAATTCCATGATTACTCAACCAGTCAATTGCAATAGCTGAATGATCCACGAAGTAACGCAGCAATTCAGGGTCATTTAATCGACCTCCGCCTTGCATTGTTTCTTGGTAAAAATCTTCTTTGTTATCAATAATTCCTTCGTTAATTTGAACCAAGCTTTCTGATGCATTCATACCGGATGAAGCCCGATTAGTGTTTCCACCTAGTTCAGCATTTTTTTCAAAAACAGCCACTTTTAAGCCCAATTCATTTGCCTGAATTGCGGCTGTTAACCCGGCACCACCAGCACCGACGATTATTGCATCGTAACTATCTTTTATTTCGGAACATTTGCTTGGTGTAAAGACAAATTTAGCCATTAATCTAATCTTCTCCTATACCTATAATATTATTTTTCAGGTTCAGTACGATCAATATTAGTCATTTCCATGTAGTCCATCCATTCATCGTATTGCTCTTCTGTAACTTCACCACTCTTCAAAGCCGCTTCTTTCAAAGTTGTACCTTCTTTGTCAGCAGCTTGAGCAATTTTAGCGGCAGCATGGTAACCAATATGAGGTGACAAGGCAGTAACTGTCATCAATGAATTTTCTAGTAGTTCATCCATCTTTTCTGAGTTAACAGTTAAGCCATCAATCATCTTATCAGCAAAGCCCTCAATTGTTCCAGTTAAAATATCACAAGAATCAAGAAATGCAGCAATCATAACTGTCTTGAAAACAT
This sequence comes from Lactobacillus sp. B4026, assembly GCF_026535825.1. Taxonomy (NCBI): domain Bacteria; kingdom Bacillati; phylum Bacillota; class Bacilli; order Lactobacillales; family Lactobacillaceae; genus Lactobacillus; species Lactobacillus sp. B4026. The sequence goes on along the minus strand of NZ_JAFNPD010000002.1, from coordinate 188,983 downwards.
TCATTTCGAAATTACCTTGTGACGCGGCAAAAGTGATAGTGGTATCATTGCCGAAAACTTTTGCGGCTGCCATTGTTACAGCTTCAGCCTGAGTTGGGTTTACTTTACCTGGCATGATTGATGAACCTGGTTCATTAGCAGGAATGTTCAATTCATGGTAAGCAGCTCTAGGACCAGAAGCTAAGAAACGAATATCTTGGGCAATCTTAAACATATCAGCGGCTAATGTCTTTAGTGCGCCATGAACAACATCGATTCCTGAGTGATGTGCCAGACCCCAAAACTTATTCGTTTTAACCTTAAATTCATGTCCATATACTTTTGACAATTTAGCTGCAATTTTTTCGGTCATTCCAGGAGCAGCATTTAAGCCAGTTCCAACAGCAGTTCCACCTATTGCTAATTCATACAATGTTGGCTTAAGCTCTTGAATGTATTCTAAATCATGCTTTAAAGCTGAGATATAGCCGGAAACTTCTTGACCAAAAGTAATTGGCGTAGCATCTTGCAAGTGAGTACGACCAACTTTTACCGTCTTCCAATACTTGTCTTGTTTAACTTTGAGTTTTTCAATTAAATGCTTAATTGCAGGCTCCAATTTATCAAGCGCTTCAACGGCAACAATATTCATTGCTGTTGGATATGTATCATTTGAAGATTGACCACGATTAACATCATCGTTAGGCAAAATATTCAAGCCTGGGTGCAATTTATTAGCTAAATTAGCAACAACTTCATTAACATTCATATTGCTTTGCGTTCCTGAACCAGTTTGCAAAACATGAAGTGGAAAGTCTTTTTGTAATTCTTCGTCTTTTAATTGAAGTAAGTGATCAACCGCATCTTCAATGGCTGCTCCTTTTTCTTCAGGTTCATCTCCAACCTCGACATTTGATTCAGCAGCTGCCTTTTTCAAGTTAAGAAAGGCCCGAATAATTGCTAATGGCATTAATTCACCGCTTGGAAAATTATTCCGGCTCCTTTCAGTTTGCGGACCCCACAGCGCATCCTTAGGAATTTTAACTGGACCGATCGTGTCACTTTCAACACGGTATTCTTCTTCGCTCATTTTAGTTCTCCTTTTGGTTTTTACTATATTTTATCTGAAAAATTGCCGATTTACGACTTCAATACTCATCATACCTGTTCTTAAATTTTATTTCAATATTTTTCAAAAGAAAGGGCTATCTTTTTAAATTTTTAAAAAGAAGTTTTATTTTTTGAAATCAACCCCACGACCAATATTTTGTAAACAAAAAGCACCCCACACAGGAGATGCTTTGAATTCATTTATTAAATATGAAGAGTTTCAGCATTAATTGCTACAATAACTGTCGACAAGGACATTAAAATTGCTCCGACAGCCGGTGCTAAAATAATGCCCCATGGTGCCAAAATACCTGCTGCTAGTGGTAGTGCAATAATATTATAACCTGCTCCCCACCATAGATTTTGAACAGTTTTCTTTTGCGTATTCTGTGCCAGTTTTAAAAAGCTAATAATATCTGTTGGTTCGCTGTTTACTAAAACGACATCGGCTGAATCAACAGCTACATCAGTCCCTGCTCCAATTGCAACCCCAATATCAGCTTTAGCCAAACTTGGAGCATCATTGATTCCATCACCAACCATCATGACTTTGTTGCCTTCACTTTGTAATTTAGCAACAATTTTTTGTTTGTCTTCAGGCATCAATTCTGAATAAACTTCTGTTATTCCGAGTTTCTTAGCAATACTGTCAGCAACTTTTTTATTATCACCAGTTAACATTACTGGGGTAATATTTAATTGTTTTATTTGCTTAATCAACGAACTTGCAGATGATTTAACTTGGTCACCCACAGCAACATAACCAATTAGAGTTTTATCTTGAATCAGGTAACTAGTAGTATAATCGGCAACATCAATAGTCGGAAAATTAGTTATGATTTCGCGGGCCGCTTTTTCATTTACTAGTAAATATTCTTTACCACTTAAAACACCCGAAACACCTTTACCCGAAATATTTTTACTCTCAGATAACGGCAACAACTCAATCTGCTTTTCATGCGCGTATTGCAAAATACTTTTTGCGATTGGGTGAGTTGAATCTTGCTCAATCGAAGCAATTAATTTCAATGCTTCAATCGGAGACACTGATTCATTTAAAGAATCGCACTTACGTACTTGAAATTTACCCTCTGTCAGTGTGCCCGTTTTATCCATTAAAAGATAGTTAATCTTAGAGCTGACACTTATCACATTTCGATTTCTAATTAATAAACCATTTTTGGCACCAATAGAAGTGCTTTTAGCATTAACCAATGGAATTGCTAGCCCTAAAGCATGAGGACATGCAATTACTAAAACGGTAACCATTCTTTCTAGCCCATCGGCAATGCCATTGATGCTTGTCCACACGATTAGCGCAATGATACCAATAATTAGCGCTGCGTAGAAAAGCCAACCAGAAACTTGGTCAGCCAAGGTTTGCAGCTTTGATTTATTCATCTGCGAAGATTGAACAAGTTTATTAACATTAGCCAAAAAACCGGAATTGGCAGAGTTTGTTACCTTAATAGTTAATGCATTTGAACCATTAACAGAACCCCCGATTACTTTATCGTCTTTTTTACGCGTAACATCATTCGATTCGCCCGTAACTAATGATTCATTAATATCACTTGTACCATTCAAAATAATCCCATCAAGGGGAATACTTTCACCTGGCTTAACAATAATCGTTGCGTCTTTTTGAACTTCATTGATAGCAACATCACTAGTTTGACCGTCTCGTTGAACATGAACTTTATCCGGCAGCAACTTGGCCAAATCATTAACTGAACTGCTTGCGTTCATTACCGAGGTCATTTCAATCCAATGCCCAAGTAACATAATTAAAATCAACGTTGCTAATTCCCAAAAGAAATCCATTATGTGATTTTTACTATTCAGCAGATCGTTTTGGATAAATGCATATAGACTATAAACATATGCAGTCGTAATTCCCAATGAGATTAAAGTCATCATTTCTGGCTTTTTAGACTTTAATTCGTAGTACGCTCCCTTAAGAAACGGCTCGCCACCGTAAACAAAAAGAATAGTAGCAAAAATAACAACAACCCATTCGGAGCCAGGAAACGAAAATTGAAATGGCAAATGGACTCCCATTGCAGGTGCTAAAAATAGAATAGGAAGTGAAAGAATTACGGAAATCCAAAATTTTTGTTTTAAATTGCCCATGTGCATCATGTGATTGCCATGCATCATCATGTCACCACCACCCATGCTCATTTGCTGGCCATGATCCATATGCATTGATGAATCATGGTTCATTCCATGACTATTATCATTCATATTCATATTATTCAAATTAATCAAGTCCCATCTTTAAACATCAACCATATCATTCAGTTAACTTTAATCTACTTTGATAAGTGAATGATGTCAAAGAAGAGGCTCAACAATTTAGTAACAGCTAATTAAAAAATTTAAGCCTTTTTGAGCTTAGCATTTTGATATAAATGATGGATAAAGCCGATTACTAAGCCAATAATTGTTGGAATTACCCAGTCCATGCCAATTTTGGCAAAAGGTAGAAAACGAGTTTGAATAGCTTGTAATTGCAGAGCCCAAGGTTGCTGACTTACTACAGGAGGAAAAGAGGCAATCATGTCAAAAATAGCTGGAATGAAAGTTAATCCGACTGCCCAGTAATAAACTATTGCATCATGATTAAATAATGGGCCAGTTATTGACAAGATTATTAGAACAATTGCAATTGGATAAAGGAACATTAACATTGGTGTTGACCATGATATGATTGTGTCAAGCCCAAAATTAGCGGTGATAAAAGAAGCCACTGTCATTATCAATAGCCAAGTATGATAACTAATTTTGTTGAAACTGCGGTGAAAATCTTGCGCAAAGGCTGCTAATAAGCCAACTGCTGTTGTTAAACAGGTCAATGTTACTAAGGTCGCCAGCAACGCATGGCCAAAGTCTCCTAAATAGTAAGTAACAATTTGGTTAAAAGTGGTACCTCCTTCTGGAGCGATTTTAAAATGATTAAGTGTCGTTGCTCCGAGCCAAATTAAGCAAATATAAATAATTCCAATAGCACTTGTTGCCAATACACCAGCCTTAGCAGTCACTTTTGCGTTACTCTTAGCTGAGGTTTTACCAAGTTGTTTAACTGCCGAAACAATCGTATAACCAAAAGCTAAACCAGCTAATGCATCCATCGTGTTATAGCCTTGCAAAAAACCGTTAAAAAATGGCATGGTTTGATAAGCAGGAGTAACGCTTTGCTGTTTAGCTGCCCCCATAGGTGAAATTGCTGCCAATAAAAAAATAAAGAATAACAACACTAAGAATAGTGGGTTTAATATTTTTCCGATACTTTCTAATATTGATGATTGCTTATATGAAATAATAAAAGCTAATATAAAAAAGACCGCAGAGAAAAGTAATAGACTAATTTGAGAGTATTTTTGCGGTAAGATTGGAGCTAGGCCAACCGAAAAAGAAATACTCGCTGTTCGCGGTGTTGCAAATAATGGTCCTAAAGTTAAATGAATTAGAACCATAAAAGCAAGTGCAAATTTAGGCCCAAGTGGTAGACCGATATCATAAACACCTTTTGCATGGCTGGCACTAATAGCTAAAACTGCTAATAAAGGTAATAAAACTGCTGTGACCAAAAAGCCAAAGGTTGCCATTCCCCAGTTTGCGCCCGCCATTTGACCTAAATGAATGGGGAAAATTAAATTTCCTGCTCCGAAAAAAAGTCCGAATAACAAAGAGGCAACAACAAGATATTGCTTCCAGGTTAAGGGCTCTCGATTTAAGTCTTGTTCTAAATTTTCCATAATAAATCTCCTTTAATTTATACTCGCTGATGGTTCCGACATTCTTTGTATCAATATTCCATATGAAAGACCACTTTCTGCGTAATTTTAGAAAGGTAAGCTTAGGTTTTATAACTAAAAAAGCACCCTTGAAATTAATCAAGGGTGCTTTTAACACGGTACCACCTAAATTACTAATAACTTAGTCAAAAAAAACCAAGTTAATAAGTCACTTCACGTACGGCAATAATGCGATACGCTAACACGATAATGGGTGTTCCCAATATTAGCTACTTTTAATTCACCATATAGCTCAAAGTTACTTTCACTCTGCCATCACGGTTCTTTTTCAGCAACAGAACTCTCTAAAACGCTACGTGCAAAGTTACTTTTCTTTTCATTGCTTTCTTAATATTAATAATATTTTAATCAAGACATTATTTTTTGTCAACTTCAAATCTGAAAAATAAGATTAATCAACTCATTCTGCCTATCATAATCATTTTGGCAACACAATCTTTGTTCCATGCAATTGATTAACTCTTAGTTCACCAGCAACCAAAGATGCATTACTAGTATTAATTCCACCGCCAGGTAAAATTTCAATTTGGTTATTCGCCCAAGCAATAATCTTTTTCAAATGATCAAAGTTGGCTTCTACCGGCTCTTCTAAATTTCCTCCGTGCGTCAAGATACGTTTAACACCCATACTAATCAATGATGTTACTGCATTTTTTTGGTCAGATTCTGTTATATGATCAAACGCCATATGCATTACAACGTCAAGTCCTAGTGCTGTAGCTAGCGAAACTAACTCTTCCATTTGGACCTTATTAAGCAAATGTTGCTTAGTCAAGCAGCCAAATGTCACTGCATCTGCTCCTAACAAGCCCGCAATTTGGATATCATTTTTCATCATATCCAGTTCGATACTATCGTAAACAAAATTGCCACCTCTGGGCCTAATCATAACAACGACTGGAACCTGAAAACCATGAGCATAGTCAACCGTTTTTTTGATTACACCAAATGAAGGGGTTGTTCCCCCAGCCTGTAAATTATTATTTAATTCAATTCTACCGGCTCCTGCAGCAATATTCTTAGGGACAGACACAAAATTTTCAACACATGCTTCTTTAATCACGATTGTTTCTCTTTCTTAATCTAATGGAATATGAGTTTCAGCCTCAAATTTTTCGAGCCATTTTTGTGTAAATGGAAAAATATGAGTTTTGTTGTCCCCCGGCTCAGCTACAAATATTGTTGGCGTTTGATTAGTGCCAGCTACACAAAAAGCAAATTGAACGTTAGTAGCTACGCCAAAATTACCGTTTTGATCCAAAGCAATAAGTGATATTGCTCCTACGCTACCATACTTTTCCTTTAGCTTATTAATAAAGGGGTAAAGCGACTCATCACAAGCCTGTTGCGGACTTTTTCCCTCACCCATTTTATTAACAATTTCATAGGACAAGCATCCCTTCATAATATCTTCGCCAAGACCAGTCGCAGCTGCTCCACCAATAGAACTATCGACATAAAAGCCTGATCCCGATAAAGGTGAGTCACCTATTCGCCCATTTTCTTTCATAAATAATCCGGAAGTTGATGTTGCCGCAGCCATCGAACCTTTTTGATCAAGCGTAACCGCACCAACCGTATCATGCCCATCATAAGGGACTAAGTTTTCCTGCTTTTCAGCTTGAATTCTATCTTCCCACTGAGTTTTTGCTTTTTTAGTTAGCATATTTGTCATGGTAAAACCATTTTGCATGGCAAACTTAGTAGCTCCTTGACCAACTAAAAAGCTATTCGTTTTGCGCTCACTTAATTTTCGTGCAACAGATACTGCATTTTTGACATTTTCAATTGCGGCTACCGATCCTTGAGCAAAAGTGTCACCATCCATGTAACCTGCATCCATCTGCACCACGCCCTCTTCATTGGGTAGCCCGCCGTAACCAACAGAGTGGTAATCGGGAAAAGATTCTACATCATTAATTAGTTGTTCAACTGCATCACCGGCAGATTGCTGCTCTTGTAATAATTTACTGGCCTTTTTAAGTCCCTTAAAGGACATTCTCCAAGTCGAAATTGCTGCCCAAGTCATGTTTTTACCTTCTTTTTATTAATTTAGATAATTTTAATCTTAAACTATGTATAGAAGAGTTACAACTATTGGTAACAACAAAAAAAGATTCTAACCTAATATAAAAGGCCGAGAATCTTTTTGTAATTACCACATTCCAATTACTTTTGTCCAAACAAGTCCGCCGCCAAGCCAGATTACGTTCAAGACAACGCCAATGATGGCACTGAGTTTCCACCAATCTTTATTGGAAACATAACCAGTTGAAGATAATAGAGCCGCTGGACCGGCAGAATAGCTCGAAGTTGACAGGTATAGTGAACCATCTAATGCAAGCATTAAAGCGGCCATGACTGGCGGTACTCCAGCACCAATTGCTATTGATAAAAAGCCAGCATATAGAGCTGAAATTTGAGTTGATACACTTGGGAATAAATAATGTAGGTAAAAGTAAGCTAAATATAAAATTACTAATACTAAAACCCAATTCATTCCGTGCAGTGCACTTCCCAGAGTCTTTGAAAACCATGGGAAAAAGCCAAGCGTCATTAGCTTTTGCGACATCAACATGATGATTGACAACCAAGTTAAGATATTCCAAGCAAAGCTTTGTCCAAGAATATCTTTAACATTGATAACACCACAAATAAGTAAAAGAGCCACGGCGATAAAACTAACCTGGGTAGCATCAATTCCAAATTCTGGTCCAACTAACCATAAAATAACTGAGAGTAAGAAAACGATTCCCATGATCTTTTCGGCAGCCGTCATTTTGCCAAGTTTTTTCAATTTATCGTCTGCCCAATCATGAGCATTAGGAGTTTCCTTAATCTTCGGTGGGTAAATTTTATATAAAATAAAGGGAACGACTAATAATGAAATCAAACCAGGAACAATCGCTGCTAAAAACCATTGCATCCATGAAATTGAAATGTTTTGCGTCTTTGCTATTCCAAGAGCTACCATGTTACCAGCTAAGCCGGTTAAAAACATAGTTGAAGTGACAATATTAACTTCGTACTCATTGAAAACCAGGAAAGAACCCATGTCCCGTTCTGTTCCCTTTTTAGGATCAGAACCCATTTCTTTTGATAAGTTATCAATAATCGGGTACATAATGCCATTAACACGCGCGTTGTTACTTGGAATACCAATTGCCAAAACAGTCTCAACTAAGGATAATGCATAAGCTAAGCCTAAAGTTCTTTTACCAAAAGTTTTAACAAAGAAATAAGCAATTCTCTTACCTAATCCAGATTTGATAAAGCCAGCTGCCATAAACATGCACATTGCAACCATCCAGGCCGTCGAATTACCGAATCCCGCCGTAACTTCGTCCATTTTGAAGATACCGGTTAAGGTGGCAATTACGACAGCAATAATAGTTGTAGCCATCATTGGTAACGGCTTAGTCACACAAGCAACGATGGTTGCAATAAAAATCGCGAACAAGTGCCAAGCTGTGACATTAATTGCTGTTGGTCTAATCGGTGTGACTAGCCAAAGAATAAGGCCGATCCCCACTGGCAAGAGCCATTTTTTCCATTCAAATTTATCTAACATTTTTGTTTTCTCCTTAGAAAATTATTCGTTCGCCTTTTTAATAGCTGAACTAACAGCCTCTTTTAAAGCATGAGTTGTTGTGGAAGCGCCTGAAATGGCATCAACAGCAGTTGTGTTTTGCTCCACCATTTCTTGTGGCAGACGAGCGATCGCAACAGCCCCAATACCTTCAGTCTCATGATTTTCCAAAACTTCAATGTTCTTAATTGTTTGATCTTCATAAGTTACTCGGACCAGAATTCTGCCCCCAATGCCTGCTTCAGAAGAACCAAGATATTGATTCTTTTGCAAAACAATTTGGTTTTCGTTATTGCCATCGAGTAGGTCATTTATGTTCGGGAGAGTGCCTACACTTGCTGCTTTTGTCGTTAAACTTGGTAACTGTGCAACTTTTTCGCCAGCAATTTTACCAAAAATCAAACACTCTGCTAAATTGCCACCACCTTGGTAACGATTGGTACACATGCCACCAAGTTCACCAGCACTATACAAACGTCTAATCACTTTGCCGTCATTATTTAGAACTTGAGCAAATTCGTTATGTTGAGGTCCTCCTTGAGTATTTAAAACTGCTGGAGCTAATTTGACGGCATAAAAAGCATCATTGTCGTTGAATTGAGCCATTGTTTCTGGGGCCCGATTAAATTCAAGATCTTGGCCTTTTTGCACAAATTGATTAAATCTAGCAATTGTATTTACCAGATTTTTACCAGGAACTTTAATTTTGGTAGCCAAAGCTTCAACTGTATCAGCCTTAACGACCTTGGCAAAAAAGTCTTGGTACTTCAATCTTCCTTCTTCTTTTTCCTGCAGAAACTTTTGGTACTGGTTGTGATCAAAGACAAGCCATGCGTTATCGTATGCATGCGGCAAAAGATAATCACCGTGTTGGTAAATATGACCATGCCTAAATTTGGCATCCTCACGCATGAAACGTGTCCCATCATCGGCAACCGCAATAATGGAACCTTCTTTAACATTTTTCCAGCCACTAATTTGTCTTCCGCGAACGTTGTCTTTTTCGGCAATTACGTAACTAGGTACTATACCAAGAGACTCGTAATTACCCATATGCCACATCTTAGCACCAACTTCAGCAGCCATTGTAATGCCATCACCTTGATTATATAAGGTACCCAATGGGGTCAACTTGCTAACATGCAGATAGTCTTGCTGCATCTGAGCATTATTTTCAAAACCACCAGTTGCCAGCACCACACCCTTTTTTGCGCGAATAAAATAGTGCTTGTGATTACGAGTAATTACTGCTCCAACAATTTCATCATTTTCAGGGTCCTGCAAAAGATGCTCGGCCTTTGACTTCAGCCAGACATTAATTTGCGAACTACGTGAGAGAACTTCTTGGCGAAGTATTTTCCATAAACCAGCATCAAAATCCTGATTATGCACCAAGGCAAAGTCAAAGGTTTCGGAACCATTATATTCGGGATACTCGCACAAATTCTTTTTATTAGCCAAATGATCACCTGGCTGATAGTCTTTTGACCAAATAAACGGATCAATCCCCAGATACTCTTTAAAGTAACTCGGCATTTGAACAAAGCCGTCCAAATAAGCATTTAAAGTAGGCTTATCAACATTGAATGGTGCGGCCAATTGCTGATAATAATTAGTTATTTTTTCTTTATTATGTGCCATTGCCACATGCTGAGCTGAATAGCGGGTATTACCGCCTTCGTGACCATAAGGGGCAGCATCTACAATTAGCACCCGACAGCCTTTATCTGCGGCAAAACGAGCAGCAGTTGCTCCAGCTCCACCAAAGCCTAAAACTAAAACATCATATTCTCCATCCCACTTAGTTTGTGCATCAATTTTCATTTTTCTTCTTCTTTACTGCTTCTTAGCATTTTTGATTGCTTCGTTAACTGCTTCCTTGAAGGCAGCACTTGTAGTGCTGGCGCCACTGACTGCATCAACATCCGTTGTCTGTGCAGAGAGCATCTTTTTGGTCAATACCGGTATTGCTTTGCCTCCTAAAGATGGTGTTTCTTTTTCCTGCAAAGTTTCGATTTTAGCAATTTTATTATCATCTAGCGTTACGCGAACAACGATTGGAGCATCGTTAATTCCGTTTTCACTAATACCAATGCCTTGATTTGCACCAGCTTCATAATCAGCTGAAGTGGCGTGCGCATCCGACTTAAGGTCCGGATTTTCCGAAGCATTCGTAACAACATCTACTTCTGCCATTTTTCTTTTTGGCCAAGCTGCATTTTCACCAGCAATCTTACCGGAAATTAACAAGTCTGCGATACTGTTTGCGCCAATGTATTTTGTTGCAAAGATGTCGCCAAGTTCCCCTGCTTCATATAAGTGCGGAATGACGTTATTTTCCATATCAAGTACCTCGCACTTTTCATTTCTGCGAGCGCCACCATGAGTATGTAAAATATTATGTCTAATCGCAATGGCATAATAAGGCCCATTGCCAAAAGCACGCATTGTTTCAATTTTGCGGTTTAACACCATATCCCGTTTTGTTTCTGTTACTTGAAAATTAAAGTCAGCAACTGCTTCAGCTAATTTTGGAGCACTAATTTTTTCAGCTAACTCTTCGATCGAATCGGCTTTAACTGCATATGAAATTAACTGCTTAATTTGCTCTGCCTTGTCTGAAGAATCATTTGCTAGTTGATCATATTGTTTTTGATCCATAACTATGTGAGGATGATTTTGATTTGGCAACATAATCCAATTACCATGGTTATACTTATAACCGTGGCGATCTTCTTCATCTTCTCGGTAATAACGCGTTCCGTCATCCCCAGCAACAAAAATACTGCCGTTAAATAGGCTTTGCCAATTGATCATGTAAGCAAACTTCTCTCTTGGCTTACCCTCATTTAATGAAAAGCCATGAGAATCATAATTAGACATATGCCATAGCCGAGCACCCGCTTCGACAGCTAAATCAATACCCTTACCCTTATTGTATAAAGTACCAATTGGTGCTAATGACCCTTGGCCGAGAAAAGTCTGTACCATATCCTGATTATTTTCGAAACCGCCACAAGACAATACGACACCATTTTTAGCTGCGACATTTTGCACGATGCCATGGCGTTTAATCTGTACGCCAAGAATTGTTTTTGAAGCAGGATCCTGAATAAGATGTTCTGCCGGACTTGAAAACCAAACGTCAATTTGATCTAAACGCTCGTATACTTTCTTCCGAAGTAATTTCCAAAAGCCACCATTGTACATGCCAGCCGTCATTGTTTGTGAACGCATAGTAGCCGCATGATCATATTCGGGATATTCACCTTGTGGCCTTCTACCAGTATATTGGGCATCAATTCCAAAATATTTTTGTGAATATTCCTTCATTTGTAAAACATTATTTACAAAAGTATCTAAAGCTTTTGGATCGTATTTAAACGGATAGTAAGTTTGTTTATAATAATCACGCAAATCATCGAAATTATCGCTCCAGGCAAAGGCCCCACCGGCATAGCGGGTATTGCCACCTTCTTGACCTTCTGGTGCAGAATCAATCAATAAAACTTTTGCCTTTTGGTCAGCGGCAAATCTCGCCGCACCTGCACCAGCTCCACCGAAGCCAACCACGATTACATCATAGATTGCGTCCCACTTAAGAGTTGAATCGTAGATCATTATCTTACCTTCTCTTTCCTAAAAGATTACTTATACTTAATGAAATATATCCTTTAAGAAAAATTAAGTCCAATTTATTTTGCGCAGATTTTTCCTATACAAAAAATTCTAAAAGCATTGTCAAGTAAGGAATAATTGCAATTTCTTCTCAAGTTTAATATAATCAAAAAAGATGAGATTATAAAAGTTTTTAATTAATTAGGAGATAAAAATGAACGAAAAAGATCTTCTATACTTTTGTAAATTAGTAGAAACGGGTAATTATACAGCAACGGCTGCTCTATTCGAAGTAACCCAACCAACTATCTCAATGGCAATTAAACGGCTGGCTGATAAATTCGATGATCCACTTATTTTGCAAAAAAATAGAAAGAGCAAAATTACTTTGACAGATGCTGGGGAGCTTCTTTATGAAAAAGCTAAAATTCTATTACAAGATATTTCCAGCATTAATTATGATGTTAAACACGCTAGTGATAAGAAAATAAGGTTAGCTTTTTCTGGCGAGGCTGGCAATTCATTTATTGCTGATATTATTATGAAGTTTTATCAAGCCGGACTAACCGATTTAATTGACACTAATATTGAAAGATCTGCTGATGCATTTTCAGATTTAACTAATGGCGATGTTGACGTAGCAATTTACTCTTGGATGGTGCCAATTAATGATCCTGAATATTTTGTCCATAACCTCAAGAGAACTGAATTAGTTATTATTACTAGTTTGGATGATCCTTGGAAAGATGTTCACGAGATTAGTGCTTCTGATTTACGCAACCGCAAATTTGTCGCCCGTTCACGGGGCTATCTAACAAGAGAATGTTTGGAAGAAGTAGGTAAACTGGGTAACTTCTCACCAAATGTGATTTATACTGCGCAAACCATGCAAACGATGATTGACCTAGTAAAACGGAATGTTGGCATTGCCTTGGCAATGGAAAGCAGTCTTAAGGATGAAACTGGCGTTCACGTAATCCGTTTAAAGCCAGGTCAAAAATTATACGCTTATATGCAAATCGCAATGCGTAAAAGCTTTGTGCCGAACAAATACCAAAAGAAAGGTATTGAAATCTTGCGGCACTTTAAGCCTTAATCAGAAATATATTAATACATTTTGTAGACTAAAAAGAACTCATGACCATACAGCTAAATCTAATTAAAGATTTGCTGCAGTCATGAGTTCTTTTTTTAAGCTAAAATATTAAATAATGCTGCTGCTAGTGAACCACCTACAAGTGGTGCAATGATTGGAATCCAACTGTAGGCCCAATCAGAATTGCCTTTATTGGCGATTGGTAATAATTGATGAACCAACCGCGGTCCAAAGTCACGTGCAGGATTCAATGCAACCCCAGTAGGTCCACCAAGTGATAAACAAACTGAAGTAATTAAAAATCCAGCTAATAATGGGTTTAAGCCATCGGCTAAATCACCGTTAGTTAAGGCTAACAAACCATAAACCAGGATAAAGGTTGCAATTAACTCAGTAAAAAAGTTCCAAACATAATTTCTAATAGCTGGAGCTGTTGCAAAAGAAGTTAAAATTGCTTCTTCGTCCTTAGTTTCCGCCCAGTGCGGATAATAGGTTAGCCAAACTAAAACTGCCCCGACAATCGCTCCTAACACTTGAACTGCAAAATATGGTAATACTGCAGACCAAGGCAATTTATGAGCAATTGCCATCGACAACGTAACTGCCGGATTATAATGGCCCGGACAGAGCCATCGTGCACTGAACACGCTGAATGCAACGGCAAAGCCCCAGCCAAAAGAAACAACTATCCAGCCACTCCCTTTGGATTTAGACTTGTTTAGGTTCGTCCCGGCACACACGCCATCACCAAGTAAAACTAGCATCGCCGTGCCTAGAAACTCCCCAACCAATTGCATTGTAAAGTTATTATTCATATCCCTCTCCTACCTCGATTATTGTGCTACAATCGTAGTCTTGTGAAATAATTATCAGTAGTAAATTACTCCCGGGAACAAATATATAACTTTCTGTCTCTTTTGTAAATATCAAAATTGCGCGAATAAAGGCTTAACATCATTGCTTAACAACTAAAGGCTGTAATTGTTTTTCTATTTCATTAAGTGGGACATTAGCTTGAAGTAAACTAGCGGCAGTATAAGTTCCTTCAATAAGTGCAGTGTTATATAAATGAACTTTTTTGTCTGAAAACTCTACGGCCATGTCTAGGTTCATTTTGGCACTGCCTAAATCATAAAAAGCTAAGATTTCATCTGCCTGATTTTCGTTAAAAGCCTTAATAATTTTATCCATACTGGTACCAATATCGTTGTCATTGGTACCGCCAGCAAGAGTGAGCGGCACATCTTTAGCCACCTGCCTAATAAGTTTTTCAATGCCGACAGCTATTTCTGGCACATGGGAAACAATAGTTATTCCTAAAGTCATCATTATCCTTCCGTTTCAAGTAACGCTGTGAATAAGTAGCCACTTGATTGTGAACCCGGGTCAACATGTCCTTTAGAACGTTCACCCAAATATGATGCTCGACCTTTTTTGGCAATCATTGGAGCGGTACTTTTAACTGCAGCAGTAATTCTAGACTCGGTTAACTGGCCTTCTTTAACTTTTGGTACTAGTTGTGCCCAGACGTCAACCATAGTTTTATCTCCTGGTTGTGCACCACCGCGTTTTTCAATCCCACTTAACGCAGCTTCTAATAATTCGCCTAAATCTGTTGTAGTAGCACTTTTTTTAGCCATTTCCAAGAAAGCTGTTCCATATAAAGGACCAGAGGCGCCACCAACTGTTGAAATTAAGGTCATTGCAATCTCCTTTAGAGCCTCTGACTCTGAAGCTGGAGGAGTAGTAGAAAGTTTTTTAACTACCGCTTGCATACCCCGATCCATATTAAATCCGTGGTCACTATCTCCGATTGGCGTATCAAGATCACTTAAAAGTTGCTTATTTGCAGCTACTTTGGCAGCAAACTTTGTCATCCACTCAATTGTTTGATTGACAGTTAATTCCATTTAATTATTCTCCTTAATTTACCAAGCAATAGTTTCAACCGGAGTATTTAAATACTCGAGCCATTTGTCATCTTGAATTTCTAGCATAGTAAGTGAAATCCCGGCCATGTCCAAAGAGGTCATATAATTACCAACCTTGGTAAACACAGGCTTAAGGCCTCTCTCATTCAGCTGGTTGAATAAGTCATTAGTAAAAATGTATTGCTCCATTAGCGGAGTAGCCCCCATGCCATTCACCAGCACAGCATACTTTTTAGCAGAATCTAACTTTAGTTCGTTATCAAGTTTTCCTAGCAATTCCTTTACTAATTCATTAGCAGGTTTAATCTTTTCAACCCGATAGCCTGGTTCTGAATGAATTCCAACCCCATACTCAATTTCATCATCTTTTAACGTAAAACCTGGTTTACCCGTTTCTGGATTGGTAGCAGCAGAAAGAGCCACAGCAATTGTTTTAATATTTGGCAAAACTTGCTTGGCCAGTTCTTCAATTTCTGCTAGACTGGCCCCATTTTGAGCAGCTGCACCTAAAATTTTGTGCATCAAAATTGTTCCCGCAACACCGCGGCGACCCTGCGTATAGGTGCTATTTTCAACCGCAATATCGTCATCGACAACAATAGATTTAACTTTGATATCTTCCATCTCCGCCATATCCATTGCCATTTCAAAGTTCATAACATCGCCCGAATAATTTTTGATGATTAGAAAAACACCTTGTCCATGGTCAGCCGCTTTAATTGCGGCATAAATCTGATCTGGTGTAGGCGATGTAAATACTTGTCCGCATACAGCTGCACTTAACATTCCCTTTCCAACAAAGCCTGCATGGGTCGGTTCATGACCTGATCCACCTCCACTAACTAAGCCTACTTTGCCCGTCATTGATGCTTCATTCGCACGCACCAATGCATCAGTTTGCGGTATTCGCCGAATATATTGCGGATATGCCTTGCTCATCCCGCTAACCATTTCGTCAACGACATCGTTAGGATTATCAATAATCTTTTTCATTACCAAAAGCCTCCTTTTTAGTTAAATCAGTTATAAATCAATTATAGCAATAAGCGCTTTCATAAACTATTGCTGAAAACAAAAAACGAAGATTGCTCTTCGTTTTCGCTTTATTTAATTAATACTTGGTATCGTTTAGATCGATCATCATCCGGATGTTCAGCTGCATGACCACATGCGACAATGACACTTGCCTCGTAATCATCAGAAATACCTAAGTCTGCTAGCAATTTGTCATCAGTATTGAGAATTCTTGCCGCATTCATTAAATAAACTGAACCTAAATTTAAATCTGCCGCTTCAATCATAATGTTTTCAGCCGCTACGGAAGCATCACGTTGACCAAACATACTATCTTTCTTTACGTTAATAACAAAAAGAAGTGGTGCCTCATAACAAGCATTCTTGGTTAAAGTTTCAATTCGCTCAAGAAGAGAAGTATCTTTCACGACAGTCATCCGCATGTCTTTTGCTTGGTGCATTCCACACGGAGCCGCCTGAAAAGCTGCAATCAACTTAGTAATATCTTCTTGATCAACTTTTTCATCAGTGTATTTCCTAATTGCTACTCTTTTAAAAACAGAATCAGACATTAGCTGCATCTCCTTTTTAAAATGATGACCTAAATTGATTTAATTATTGAGCTATAATTTTACTACTTTTATGATTCAAATTTTCCCATCTGATGTAGTATTTATCAGTAATTTGAACATACTTTTTACCGTGAATCTTCTTGGCACTAATGACCATTACAGTCTTACCTTTTTTAACATAAACGTTAGCCTTGCGAACGCCTTTACTATTATAAACGTAAGACTTCTTCTTTACCTTATATTGGACTGCCTTAAACAACTTAACGTTTCTAACGCTAATATATTGATTCTTCTTATTGTTAAAACCAATTAAAGATTTGCCATTCGGACTTGCAAGACCGGAAACAAGAATTATAGTGCCCTTCTTTAACTTGGAATTTTTCACACGTTTACCATCTTTATCATAAACATATGAATTTCTCGTTAATTTAGCATACTTACCCATTAATGATAATGCTTTAGAAGAATCTGCCGTATTTTTACTTGGCTTCTTAGAAGTATCATTGCCGGCTGCTGGCTTAGTTTGATCACCAGTTGTTGGTGTCTTAGCAGTGTCTTGGCCAGTTGTAGGCTTGGTTTGATCACCACTTGTTGGTGTCTTAGCAGTATCTTGGCCAGTTGTAGGCTTAGTTTGATCACCACTTGTTGGCGTTGTCGGGGTTGTTGTAGACGTACCCTTAGAAGAATCGCTGTTAGTGGTTGGCACAGGTTGATTAGTTTCTGCTGCCAATACCGGAGCTGCTGCACTTAAACTAAGTGATAACGAAGCAGCACCAACTAAACCTAAAATTGTTTTTTTGTTCATATTTACACCTCATTAAAATATCTATTTGTTTCTATTTTACTACTTTATGCCAAATTTTTCCTGTTAAAACTTAAATGGATTATTCACGTGAATATTAATAAGAAATTTTTAGTTTAAACTTATCTTGCAATATCTTATAAGGAATTAAAAACGGTTTTGCTTTATACTATTTAGGGGAACAATATTTTTTAATTAAGGAAGGCTGACATGAAGCAGAAAAAAAGCGACACAATTGAAATTTTAGTTACAATTGACCAAAACTACATTAAGCCACTTGAAGTAATGATGTATTCAATGAAACTTAATAATATGGAGCAAAATTTTTGCATTTGGTTAATTCATGATAATATTGCGGATTCTGCTCTTCGTAACCTAACGAAATACGGTGAACAAATTGGCATGCAGGTCAAGACCGTGGCAATGAATAATAATATTACTTTTCCTGACTCACTGTTAAATTTACATGATTACCCAAAAGAAATGTATTTTAGGTTATTATCTGGTCAAGTTTTACCAGCTAGTTTGCATCGGGTACTCTACCTTGATCCTGATATTCTAGTAATCAACTCACTGAGAAAGCTGTGGGAATTGGATCTAGCTGGCAACATGTTTGCTGCTGCTGTTCATGAGGGCTTAACCGATATTATGAGTTCTATCAACAATATTCGGTTAGGCACGACCACCGGCTACTTTAATTCAGGCATCATGTTAATGGATCTTGATGAAATGCGTAAAAAAGTCAAAATCGAAGACATCACGGCAGCAATTGAGAAAAATCATGATACGCTTATTCTGCCGGATCAAGATATTCTCAACTACCTTTATGGTGAAGATATTCTAAAAATACCTGAAACGCTTTGGAACTATGATGCTCGCGCATACTCAGTTTATTTAGCTAGAAGTACTGGCGATTGTAATATCGAGTGGGTTATGGAAAATACTTCAATCTTACACTTTTGTGGCAAGCCTAAACCTTGGCAAAAAGAGAAACACTCGAGATTTAAAGCTCTCTATCTCAACTATCAGCAAATGACAAACCGCATCTTAATGCAGCAAAAATAAATACGATATTTAGCCTTTTTCTATTGATGGAGCCAAGAACTGTGCTAAAATATAAAAAGTTGCCGAATATCAAGCGACACAAAGCATTACGTAATTTGTGTATAGTTAATCGCAAATAAGTCCTGCTTAAAAAAATTTATAGAAAAGAGAAGAAAATATGGCTTCAATTAATAAATCTGAACTTACCAAAGAAGTTGCAGCAAAAACTGGTCTTAAGCAAAAAGACGCAGAAAAAGTGATTGATTCTTTAATCGAATCAATCAAGGACAACTTGGCTAAAGGTGAAAAGGTTCAAATTATCGGCTTTGGTTCATTCGAAGTTCGTGACCGTGCTGAAAGAAAAGGTAGAAACCCACAAACTGGTAAGACCTTAACCATTCCTGCAACCAAAGTGCCAGCTTTCAAACCAGGCAAGGCTTTAAAAGACGCTGTTAAATAATTTAATTACAAGCGAAAAAAACAACAAGCAAAATTTGCTTGTTGTTTTTTTTTTGTCCTATTCTACCTATTTTGGTGGTTCAATTTTTTAGCTAAAAAGTCACCGGTAATTTGTACAATAAAGATTAAGATAATAACTAGAACTGTGGCTACAAAAGTCACATCGTTATCGAAACGCTGGTAGCCATAAGAAATGGCTGTATTACCCAAGCCACCGGACCCGATAGCACCAGCCATCGCGGTTAAGCCGATTAAACTAATGATTGTCACCGTTGATACTCGAGCCAATTCTGAACGAGCTTCGTTTAAGTAGACATTAAAAATGATATCCCAGGTTGTTGCCCCTAAGCTTTGCGCTGCTTCAATTTTTCCGTGATCAACACTTTCTAAAGCCACCTGAACTTGACGAGCATAGAAGGGAAAAACTCCAAGTGATAACGGAACCAGTGCAGCATTCATACCGATCTGCGTTCCGACTATTAATTGGGTAAACGGAGCAATGAAGGCTAACAAAATGATAAACGGAATTGCCCGAAAAATTGAAACAATTTTATCACAAATATTAAACCAAAACTTATTTTGTCTAATTCCACCCTCTTTGGTTAAAACTAGAATTACCCCGAAGAGAATACCTAAAATGCCACCAAAGATTGCTGACCAAAAAGTCATAAATAAAGTTTGAAAAATACTAGTTCCCCAGCCAGTATCGCCGCCCCAGCCTAAGTTCACGACATTTGGAAAAATTTTACTAAACCAACTAATCATACAAATTCCCCTTTTCATTCAACCTAGTTACTGCTACTCCTTCTTCGGTTAAAAAGGCAACAGTCTGCTTCTGCTTATCACTATCACCCTTGACCAAAACTAAAAGCGTACCGATTGGTTCATCGTCTAGTAACTCAACATTCCCATAAAGCATACTAGTTTCGACACCAATCTGACGGTAAAGGTCAATAATAATTGATTTGGTTACGTTAGCTAAACTATAAATAAGTTGGTAAATTGCTTCATGATCATTTAGCTTAGTTAAATTTAGCGACTCTAATGTGTTAATTACTTCTAGTGAGCCGCCTACAAAGCTCTTTGTTAAGCTGTTTTTCGGATGCAAGACTACATCACGCAGCGTACCGTTTTCAATGATTTTTCCTTGCTGCATTAAAGCAACTTTGTCACAAATCTTTTTAACTGCGCTCATCTCATGTGTAATCAAGACAATTGTAAGGTTGAGTTCTTCTTTTAATTTTTTTAGGAGGGTTAAAATCTGTTGGGTATTTTGCGGGTCAAGTGCACTAGTAGCTTCATCCGAAATGAGAATATCTGGTTCATTGGCTAAAGCACGTGCAATTGCAACCCTTTGCTGCTGACCACCGGATAATTGAACCGGGTAAAAATCTGCCTTTTCCTTTAAATCAACTAATTCTAACAGTTTTAGGGATTTTTCCTCTATTTCCTTTTCTTTTAAGCCAGAATGCTTTAAAGCGAAAGCAACATTTTCAACTACGGTAATTTCATTAAGTAAGTTAAAGCTTTGAAAAATCATTCCGATTTTTCTACGCTCCAATTGCAGATTCTTGTTAGAAATTACCTGCTTACCGTCTTTGACAAAATCTGTGCCATTAACTTTAATGTTCCCAGCCGTTGGTTTTTGTAATAAATTAATTGTTCTAACTAAGGTTGACTTACCTGCCCCAGAAAAGCCAACAATACCGTAAATATCACCTTTTTCAACGGTTAGGCTGACATCATGGACTGCATGCACTATTTTTCTTTTTTTATCAGCGAAATCAACGTTGACATGTTGCAACTCAATAATACCCATTAAATTTTCTCCATTCACTTAAAAACTAATTAAAACTTGATGTCCCAAGCAGTTTTTTGCATGTCACCGTAATATTTCTTGTCTAAGCGCTTAGTTTCTTCGGTTTGGTAGGCCTTCACAACGGCGAGGTAATCTTTATTCTTCTCCTCACCTTTACGAGCACAGATGATGTTAACCCATTTTAATGAATCCTTGTTAACCGGCTCAACAAAGATTGTTTGTTTCTTACCTAAACCAGCGGGACGAGCAAAGTCATTATTAACAACTGCGGCATCAACTGAGTCAATTACCCGACCACATTGATCAGCATTTATTTCTTTAATTTTTAGGTTTTTAGGATTTTTCACAACGTCAGCAACAGTAGCTAATTCCTTGCCTTTACGCAGTTCGATTAAACCGGCATTTTTTAAAACAAAAAGTGCACGGGATTCGTTGCTGGCATCATTTGGAACTGCAATTGAAGCACCTTTTGGTAAGTCGCTCAGTTTGTGATATTTCTTGGAATATAATCTGATCGGATTAATTTCTGTGCGGCCAATTGCCACTACGCCGCCCTTATTCGCTTTATTCCACGCTTTCAAAAAGGCATAGTGCTGAAAGGCATTTAAGTCAATATCACCATTTTTAACGGCTTTGTTTGGCTGGTTGTAATCGGTAAAGTTCTTCACTTTAACCGTTACACCATATTTCTTTTTTGCAGTAGCCGCAACATGATTCCAAATATCTTCCTTTGGCTTAGTTTCACTAACTATTCCCACAGTAACCACATGGTTGCCACCCTTTTGACTATTATTAGGTTTGGGTCCAAAGCTAAACCACCCAATCACAATCACAACTAAAGCGACGATTACGCCGATAACAATATTTCTTGTCTTCTTCTTCGACATTACAGAACCTCCAAAGTTCAACAAAAAAAGCACTCATCCCTAAAAATAAGGACGAGTGCTTCGCGATACCACCTTTAATTTGTTTATTACTCACGTAATAAACCTCAATAGCTATCTATCAATAGCTTGCACAAATAACGGATGCAACTCCGCCGAAAGCTAAATATCACTAACGGTCATCATTTCAAGCCCATGTTCATTATTCCTTGTCTGCTAACTCTCACCAAAATGTTAGCTCTCTTTATCAACTTGGCAAATAACTACTCTGCTTTTCAAGATGTATTAATTATTTAATTGTTTATTAATTTAGCACCTAGTTTTAGTTCTGTCAACCACGTTTAAAATTATTTTTGCTGATGCTTGTGAAAATTCTGATATTGATCCCAATTATCACGCGCGACCACAAAGGTAATGATGGCCATGCCAATTACTTGCCACCATAAGTTAGGATTGATCATTTCAGCTTGAATAATACTATTAACAAGGATCAGGATACTGATCACTAAAACGATTACGCTTATGATCATCTTCTTCATTTCACTTCTCCTTTCTAGCATAAGTTAAAAATTCATATGAATATTTATTTTGATCATCAGGTAAATGAGTCTCTTTTTTTATTAACTCAAATTGCGAATAGTCAATGGTCGGCATAATCGTGTCACCAGCAAAAACAGCTTTTATTTCCGTCTTTTCTAAATAATCTACTTGCTTTTTCAATGCTTGGAAAACCGATGTACCCCCGATAACAAAAATCTTTTCATCTTGATGTGACTTAAGCCAATGCTTTAATTTATTTAACGAAGATAATATGACAACTTGGTTATTGTGATCAAATTTGTGTGCCACTTCGCAACTACTTGATAAAACAATATGTTGTCTATTAGGTAGCAGTCTAGGTAAGCTAGCAAAAGTTTTACGGCCCATAACGATTGGATGACCAACTGTTAACTTTTTAAAATGTTCCAAATCCTTAGGTAAATACCAAGGTAAATGCCCATCTAGACCAATTTGATGTTTCTCATCCTCAGCCCACACAAAAATAATCATTAATGCACCTCTAGTTTTATTATACAGCTTTATTCTCGTTATTTATATCTTTTACCTTTAACTCGACCAATTAACATAAAACAGCAAAAAATTAGCTAGGCAACTGCTTGTCAAAACCCTAAATTTATTTTTCCTGATTTAGCAGTATGCTATAGTAAAATAGTAAAAAGTATACAAGCATGAGGAGAAATGAAATGACTAAAAGTGCTGCAGATTTTTCAGATGAAAATTTTAACCGAATGAAAACAATTGAAGCGGATTTAGTCCGCAATTTACAAGAAGTTGTTAAAGACCCTAGCACAGAAAGTAAATTGAGTGATGCCATTTTCACAGATCATCAAAATTGGCTGAAAGTCATTATGCCAAACTACTCAACTGAAATTCATTTAGGAATAGTTAACGGCTATGAAAGTGATGAACGCTACCAATCATATTACGACGACAAGGCTGGTAAAGGTGCTACTAAGATACTAATCAAAATTGTCAAAGATCATTTGCAAAAATAAAAGGTGAAATCTTCTAATTAGAGGATCTCACCTTTTATTTTTTTAATGGAACCAACTAGTGTGCTTGTCAGTAAAAGCAAGCAGGTCATTACTTAAATATAGAATATACGTGAAAAATAACGTTAAATTTGCGTCACCTTGAAAAGCAGTAACACCCCACAGAATAATCGCAAAGATTCCTTGAATTGACCAAAAGTAGTATTGTTCCCGAAAACGAAACGTGCAAAGGACTGAGCCAGTGATGCCAATTGCACCGGCGATTGCATCAATCCATGGCCTTGGACTAATAAAGATTTTTGTGTCCATTAAGTAAAGCAGGCCCGTTACCACGATAAAAAAGCAAACTGTATAAACCCACTTGGATAAATTGAGCCCCCTAATATGTTTTTCTGCATCTTTTGTCCAAGCTGGTAAAAATAGCACGGGCAAATCTAATAGAAAAATATAGGCTGCCTGCAAAACAACATTGGCATAATTTTTAGCATATATCGAAACAATAATGTAAATAATTGATGACAATAAGCCTAATACACCGTTAATCGGTCTTGCATTAGTAATAGCCAACGTACACGTAAAGCCCATGACAGCTGCAATCATCGTCACAAACGCAATTAAATCAATTGGTGAAGAAATTGTCGTACCGATAATGACGCCGATCCCTAGCATCAATAGCATATAAGTTTTAAAGCTCCAACCACGCATTTGACTTACATACCATTTAATACTAAATAAATTATTATTAGGTTGAAATTTCATTAATACCGCCCTATCTATCTCTTTATTTGTGCGCAAACACGAATTCTATCATAGCATTTAATTCGTAAATCCAAAATTATTCTGACTTGAACAACTTATTGCTTATCCGTAAAAGCTAGCTTTAATAAAAATGGGGCAATCAAAGTTGTTAAGATAATGACTCCCACAACTAATGAATAAGTAGTAGAAGTTAAAAAGTGCTTTTGCCTGCTAATCTGGGCAACAATCAAGGCCATTTCACCACGCGAAACCATTCCTGCCCCAATTTGAATTGAACTCAAAAAGGAAAAACCAGATAGTTTAGCACCAATACCAGCACCACCCCATTTAGATAAAATTGCACCAATTAAAAGTAGTACAAATAACCCAATATTTTGCCAGATTCCAGTTAACGTCATCTCAAGTCCAATACTGATGAAAAAAAGCGGAATAAAAAAGCCATAACCAATGGTCGTAAAATTTTCTTGCAGTTTCGCTTTTTCATTTAACTGGCTAAAAGCAAGTCCGACAAAAAAGGCACCAATCACATCGCTTAAGCCAACAAATTCCGCACCAAAAGATGCTACTAAAATCATAACTAATAACAAAAGGACGTTAGCTGCCGGCACAGTAATCTTAGTCCACAATTTAACCAACCTTGGTGCTAGCCAAAAACTACCAATGATTAATACTAATAAATAGCCTATCTGACAAAATATGTGCCATGCTAATTCATATTTTGCTGTAGTTACTGGCCTTTGCGTGTTAAACAAACTGCTTGCGATGCTTAACAACAAGATTGATAGTATGTCATCAACTACAGCCGCGCCGAGAATGGTCATCCCTTCCTTACTTCTAAGACAACCTAATTCCTGTAAAACCGCCACAGAAATTGAGACTGATGTCGCCGCAAAAATTAATCCCAAATAAAGACAATCAATTGGCGCAAAAGCAAATAATAATCCTGTTAAATAAGCAACAATTATTGGAACAATCATCCCCATCAGTGCCACGAGCAAACTGGGATACCAAAGCTTTTTTAAAATAGTCAAATCACTTTCAAGGCCAGCTAAAAACATCAGCAAGATAACGCCAATTTCCGCTAAATTTTTAATTAGTGAAGTTGGTCTGACCCAATTTAAAAATGCCGGACCAAGGATGACACCTGCAATTAATTGGCCAATCACAGCAGGCAGCTTACTCCTTACGCTAATTTGCCCACCGATTAGGGCGAATAATAAGATTAAAATTACTAGTTTTATTTGTTCCATTTTTCCTTCAACTTTCACACAAAAAAGACTTCCAAGAAGTTACCTAGGCAACCCAAACCTAGGAACAATTCTTGAAAGTCTTGAACTCCAACCGAAATTTTTTTAATTATTATAACGAAAGAAACTTAATTTTGTAAATCCTTTTTTGCTTTTCCTTCATAAGCCAATTTTTCATTTTCATAAGTAAGCAGCTGATCATCAAAATGTGTGACTTTAAAATCAAGGTAATCAATCGCTTTTTGTAAGTTCATTGCTTGCTTTTTTAGTTCTTTCAGCTGAGACACAAGTAGTTTTTTACGCTCTTTAGGTGGCTGCTTTTGCTGATATTTAGCCACAAATTCTTGCAGTCTTTTAACCGAAACACCAGCTTGACGTAAAGCTTTAATGTAAAAAATCCAATTTTGATCATATTCGCTATATTCACGATAGCCGTTATTGTCCCGCCTAACTGGTGGTATTAAACCGCATTTTTCCCAATAGCGAAGTGTATCTTTTGATAAATTAAACTGGGAACTAACTTCATTAATATTCAAAAAATCTCCTCACATCAGCGAATCATATTATAAATACGTTCAACCGCAGACGGATCGCGATGATCAAAAAATTGGCTTTGTCGTTTATCTAATCTGTTGATTTTGACCATTTCTTGGTCAGTTAAAGTAAAATCAAAAATATTACTATTTTCCACAATTCGCTCACGATGAACAGATTTTGGAATAACAACTATTTTTCTCTGAATTAGCCATCTTAAAATCACCTGTCCTACCGATTTATGGTTACTCAATCCAATTTCTTGTAGAAGTGGGTTACTAAAAATCTGGTTTTTCCCTTCAGCAAATGGTGCCCAAGCTTCTGGCTGAATTGCTTTGCCTTGCAAGAATTTAACAGCATCTTGTTGTTGCATCCAAGGATTAATCTCAATTTGATTAACAGCTGGTCGTACGCGATTATACAAAGCCAAATCCCAAATTCGGTCAGGCTCAAAATTCGATACACCAATTGCACGAATCATCCCTGATTCATATGCTTCTTCCATTGCACGCCAAGAGCCGTAAACATCACCATAAGGTTGATGAATTAAGTATAAATCAAGATAATCTAACTGCAACTTTTTTAATGATTCATTGATTGCTCTTTTAGTGGCTTCATATCCTGTGTCCTGGACCCATAATTTAGTAGTAACAAAAATATCTGATCTTGTTATTCCGCTCTTCTTAATGCTCGTCCTACTGCTTCTTCGTTTCCATATGAGCTAGCTGTGTCAATTAGCCTGTAACCTGCATCCAATGCTGTCAAGACAGCCTTTTCTGCCTCCTTATTGTCAGTAATTTGGAAAACACCAAAGCCTAAAAGCGGCATTTCAATTCCATTGTTTAATTTAACTGTTTCCATGCGTATTCCTCAATCAACTATGTTTAATAATTTTGCATTTATTATAAACCTTGGAGTGCAGACCAATGCAAGAGGAGTAAAAAGTATTCCTAATGTGGCTCAGATTAAACGTAATAAGGCCAACGAAATTACGCCCACCAAAACGATTACCAGTAACGATTTACTAATTAAGGCAACAATAAAAGTGGGTAGTGATGCCAAAACATAATCCACATTAACTTTGGGAAGATGTCCTAGACTTGGCGTAAATAAACTACTAAACCAAAGAGATGCCATAATTACAATTGGTACGAATGATAGAAATTCAACTATTATTTTAGGTAAAGTAAATTTCTTTAATAAAACAAATGGCAAAATTCGCGATAGCCAAGTGGCAATTCCACAGCCAATAATTGTTAACATTGTGTAGTTAGAAAAAGACATGTTTCACTACCATCCCCAATATGCACCCTAAAATTGTCACCACAAGAATAACTAACTGTTCAGGTAAAATAATCATGCATAAGTAAGTTAAAGCCATTGTTATCAAGACTACTGTCACCTGTAAAGCTTGTTTCATTTTTTTATCACTAATTATCTGTAGGTACAATAAACCAATAAACATTGCTACAATGGCAAAATCTAAGCCCAATCTTTGCGGATTGGTAATTAAGCCCCCGAGAAATGCACCTAAAGCAGTTGCAATTACCCAAGTCAAATACGAAATAGTATTAGTCGTATTCTGCCAGGTAAAAGTCAGCCGATCGCCTGTATAGTTTAATTTGTTCACCCCAAGTGCAAAACTTTCATCAGTCAGCAAGGTGCCGATGGCTATTCCCTTGCCTACACTATCTTTTTTAAAATATGGTGCCAATGTAGTGCTCATTAAAATCATTCTGGAATTAATCAGAAAGGTCGCTAGGATGATTGACAAAATCGGGCTCCCTGCCGCAAGCATGCTTACTGTAGTAAACTGGGCGGATCCGGCATAAATAATAATGGACATTAAGCAAACTGTTAAGATTGAAAATCCACTCGCGCGGCCAATGATGCCAAAAGCAGCAGCAATTCCTAAATAGCCAAATACTGTTGGGATTGTTTCAACAAATGCGGCATGTCTTGATAAAGAGTTATCCATCTACTCATCTACCTTTCCCTTTTTCTTAAAAACTATTTGCATAAAATAGTGTAAACTAGGTTTAACTAGCAAAAATTATTTGAACCTAAGCAAAAGCAAGTTTAATTTGCTACAATGCTCTTTCGTTCAATATATAATAATTATGTTCAATATATTAGATTTAACAAAGTTTACGACGAACTTTAGATAAAGTCAATTACTTTTTAAGGAGAAGTTAATTGGAAATTAATCAGATTATTGCCCACAACGTTAAGTTTTACCGGCTTAAAGCCGGACTAAATATTAGTCAGCTAGCGGAAGCTGCGGGTATTAGTAAAAGTATGCTCTCACAAATAGAAGGTGGAACAACTAATCCGACAATCAACACAATCTGGAAGATTTGTGCTGGACTTAATATTCCCTATACCCTTCTTTTAGAAGATTCTGACCTTAATAAACCAACAATTATTCAAAAAAATAAAATTCTGCAGCAACATTCCGCCGATGGTCATTACCGGATTTTTAATTATTTTCCCCAATCAGTTCATCGCCGCTTTGAGCTTTTTCAAATGGAGCTAGATCCACATTCACAATATAAATCTGTTGGGCATTCGTCAAATTCCGAGGAATATGTAATGGTAATAGCCGGAACATTATGGATTACAGTCAATAATCAGAAAAATCTGTTGAAAAAAGATGACACCATCTTCTTTAATCCAACCAATCCCCATATCTACTCCAATGAAACCAATGTAATCGCAAAGGCCGTTATTATTAATAATTATTACTAATTTATTTACAAATCTTGTTTTAAGAACTATCTAAAAGAAAAATCACTTCTGATAATGAAGTGATTTTTTTACTTGTATATTTTTTGGTTCTAGTTTTTAGTTGATAATTAAAAATTTACTTTCCTTGTTCGTCACGGTCTTTAAATACTTGTTTAGCTACATTAACAGCATTTAAAACTTTAGGAAAGCCAACATAAGGAATGGCTTGGATGAAAGTCTCAATTACTTCTTCTCTAGTTAATCCAACATTTAAAGCACCATTGATGTGAACGTTTAATTGTGGTGCAGTATCGCCCTGTGAAAGCAAACTAGTAATAGTAATCATTTCTCTTTGCTTTAAGTCTAAAACACCACGATCATAAATATCGCCAAATGCGAATTCAATAATGTATTTACCAACATCTTCTGGTAAACCTGCTAATGAATCGATAACTGCTTGACCAGCTTCTTGATCAACTTTAGCTAAATTCTTTAAACCAGTTTCGTAACGATTATTTTCTGCCATGTTATTCTCCTTTTCGCTAATTCAAATTACTGCTATAGAATAAATGCTGGAGTATACTCCACGTCAACCACTTTTTTTAAGTTGACACAAAAAAAGTTGAATGTAATTATTATCTTAAAAAACAGATGAGAAGAGATAAATATTATGCAATATTCAATTGGTCAATTTTCTAAATTATGTGGTCTGTCGATTGATACGCTGCGATATTACGAAAAGCAAGGATTAATATTTTCAAGCCGCGACAGAAACAACCGTCGTGTATATACAGATAAAGATATCAATTGGGTCAAGTTTATTCTTAGACTGAAGAAAACCGGCATGAGTATTAAAAAAATGCAGGAATACGCCAAATTGCGTTACCAGGGTGACGAAACAATTCCCCAAAGGTTGGTCCTTCTTTTTGAACAATTGGATTTATTGCATCAAGAACAGGATCAACTCAATGAAGATATTAAATTTATTGAACATAAAATCAAAATTTATCTTGGACTAGCTAAATGATAAAAGAGTAATAAATCTGCTCTTGTCTAAATTCGATAATAGTGCAAATATATCAATATAGCTTTAGTTTGACTGCAACTAAGATTAAATATCGGCAAACTATTGTTTATAACAAGATAATATTAGTAATTAAATTAGGAGGTCTATATGAAACGGAAATCTTTACTAATGTCATTTTTAGTCATTTTTGGCGTTTTGTTATCCTTGAATGTTTTTGGGCGAAACGTTCAGGCAAAATATTGGAAAGAATATTACTTTAAGCCGCGCGAGGTCAAAGTAATTAAGCCAGTCAAAATTTATAAAATGAAAATTGCTTATCCATTATATAAGACCCATGCGGTTGCTTCCAAAACACTGCGAAAAGGTCAAAAAGTTCATATTCGTGATGTTGCTAGTTACGAATGGCTGGTAACTCATAAGGGTTGGGCTAACGGCTATTTTAAAGCTCACGGCAAGTATTTCTGGCAATGTCCGAAAGCTAAGGGCTGGTATAAATTAGTCAGATAGATTACTACTGAAAGTAAAGAGCGTTTGTAGACACTCTTTATTTTTATAGCTAGGTCTTAATGTAATTACTTTAAAAGCACATTCTTTGGACAGCTAGTCTGATTTAGGTATATGTTCCATGTCTTGGGAAAAAAGTGGTTTTTACAAACAAGAACTAGGAAATATTTGACCTATTTCAAGTGAGTAGTCATTGTGCTATGAGTTTAGTCGAAATATTAGCAATATTTAAAAATCTTTTCGAAGATTTAATCGAGTTGTCTGAACTTTTAGGCATCTTTAAATATAAGTAAGGAACATCTGGCATTATGAAACAACTAGGAAAAATAACTTTATCTTTATTAAAAGCCATTGGTTTCTTCATCTGGTTTCTGTTCTCCTTTATTTTTATGGAGTCTCCGACACTTGCATACATAATATGTGACAATGAAACAAGGAACAATGTCAATATTTGTCACCATGTATTGGTTCTGATAATTGGCTGTCTAGTTGGTTTTGTATCTGTTTATCCGCTTTATAAAAAAGTTAACGGCACGCCGATCTGGTCAGTCAAATTAAGTATAAAAAATCTACTGATTTCTTTCGGTTTTACAATACTGTCAACTTTGATTGAATCGATAATTGGAAATGTTTTAAAATTAGGAAGTTCAAACGACAATGATTTAATTAGATTACTTCACACTCAACTAGGCGCGATTGTTTTTTTCACCTTGGTTATATCGGGTCCTATATTTGAATCAATGCTATTTCAAGGTAGCTTACAAGGCGGGATTTTTAAAAAGCTTAATCTTTGGCTAGCAATTCTTCTCACTAGTCTGCTTTTTGCTTTTGCACATGGATACGAGCTTTCTTGGTCAACTTTTCAATTATTTATAAGTGGGCTAAGTTTTTCTCTAATATATTTAATAACTAAAGACATTAAAATGGTCATTTTTAGTCATGGCTTACTGAATTTAATTATTTGGATATTCAGATTTTTTTGATGTAAAAGCTAAAGAAAAAAATATTTATAAGCAAAAGGGCTGAACCAGCTAGTTCACCCTTTTTTGCTTTCCCAATAAAATATTTTGTTCAATAAAAAGCAAGTACTTGCTTGCATTAAAAAATTAAAGATGCTATTCTACACCAAACACAAAATAAAAAGTGAGGTTAAAAATATGAATTTCAAAAAATTTATCAGCAGTCATGGTACTGTAATTGCACTGTTGATTACCGTTATTTTTGGTGGACTAGTATTCTGGATATATGATTCAGGGTATAAGAACATGCCAAGCAAGATTAAAGAATTGCCCATCGAAATTATTAATCAAGACCCTGACAGCGAGGATCTGGCCGAAAATATTAAAGCTAAAGCTCCGTTCAAACATGTAAAAATTAGTTCTGATCTCAAAAAAGGAAAACAGAGTCTAGATCAGCGAAAGAGTTATCTGCTGATAGCAATTCCAGTACACTTCAAGCACAACCTTTTACAAAGCAAAAACGTTAAAGTAAAATTTTATCTTAATGATTCAAACCAAATGTCGGTAAGTAGTTCTTTGAATGCGGTAGCCAATAAAATGGGCCAAGAAATTGACAAGAAAATACAAGTTCAAAGTCAGACAATTAAAATAGCAAAATCACAGCTAGCTAAATTACAATTAAAGCTAAATAAGCAAAGGGCAAAAGCAGAAATTGAAATAAATACTGCTCGACGCTCAATTGCTCAAGCACCCAAACAAATGCAGCCAGCTTTAATTAAAAAGCTAAAAACGCAAACTGCTTTAAGACAAAAACAAGTAGTAAAGAAGGCTTTGAAGCAAAAGCAGCAAATTATTTCTCAAAGCAAGCAAAAGGCACTAGCACAACAGAGTAAAACTTCTTCTTTTACTATTCAGCACCGCAATTCTGTTCCGAAGGGTTTAAACAATGCCCTAGCCCCTTTCTTTATCAACATCACACTTAATTTAGGAACGCTCATGGGAGCACTACTTCTTTATGGTGTATATGCTAAATTTGCGTCTAAAATCGGCCGGTGGAAGTCATTTGCATATTTGGAATGTACTTATTTACTAATAGCATTTTTAGCGAGTTTAATTGTGAGTGCGATTGATCTTAAAATTTTACCAGGATCCATGGCAAATTATTCGAACATCATGTTTGGCCATACATTGGCAATTTTCCTTTATTACAATTTCAACACAATAGCACTTCTATTATTAGGACAAATCGGAACTCCGATTAATATAATTTTGACAATGATCCAAGTCGTTTCAGGAGCCGGAATTATTCCACTGATTGGAATGAATTCTTTCTTTAATCTTGTTCATTACATATCCCCGGTATACTACGGGATTCAGTCTGACTTTAATTTCCTCTATGGAGGGACATTTTCTTCGGAGCAACAAATCGGCTTTTGGCTACTCCTAGTAGGAATCTTGTTAGTTAATATGATAATTGTTACAATAAGACACAAGCAACCAACGTTAAAATTTGATGAATTAAGTTAAGGCAGGTGATCAACATGGCTGGTGATGTTGAACAAAGGATTTTGGCAGCTTTTTCACGTTTATTAATTCAAAATGGATATCAAGGAACAACTACCAAAAAAATTGCTCAAGCCGCACAAGTTAATGAAAGTACCTTATTTAGACACTTTAAAGATAAGTATAGTATTTTGCAGCCACTTGTAGCCGAATATCGTCAAGATATTCAAACAGTCGGGGATAATTACCAGCTTGTTGGTGACATTGAAAAAGATATCATGAATTTTTCTGTAATCTACCAAAGTTTTATTGAACAGCACTTAGCGTTATTTTTGACCGGTATTCGTGAATCACAGAAATTACCTGAACTAAAAAAAGTAATTAAAAGCTTACTTGATTTAATCAGAAATATTCTAGAAGAAAAATTTGCGCAAATGCAAAATAATGGCGAAATTGCCCAAGACATTGACTTGAAAGTGGAAATTGATAATTTAATTCTTCTTAACTTGGGTCAAGCCATTATGCAACATTCCTTTCCAGATTCGCTTTTTCAAATTCAACCACAGGAATTTGTACAAAACAACATTCGGACTTACGCAGACCATTTAAAACCAAAGAATTGAAGTCGTCATTAAACATATATTTTAAAAATTACACCAAAGAACTTAAAAAAAAGTGGTACGACCCCCAAAATTAGGACAATTTTGGAGGTCGTTTTTCGATGGCAAAATTATTTAAGTAAGTTAAAGCAAAAGCTTCAACTTGGAACGAAATTATAGGGCTGGACCTGAAGAAAGTTATTGGCTAGCCAGAGACTTTAAAGAGCGGTCATTCAAGTTGATATTACTTAAACATGAACTTAAAGCCGATGTTTAAGAGCACGTTCGCGAAAAACATATGACAAAGTAGTCTAGCAGGCCAACAATTACAAGTCAAATTAAAATACACGACTTCAATTGACTATCGAAATCGTGTATCAAGATTTGCTTATTATAAAATGTCGAACTGTTTGGTTGCACTTCATATTCAATAAAATATTCCTAATGTGTATTCATTAGGGCCTGCTTCAATAAGGGCTAACCATTTTGGCGTTACCCCATTAATATTTAGAATTTTCGCTCAACTTTTAATAGTGTGCGATAATCTACCCTTTCAACTTTTACTTCACTTTATAATTACAGGTTACTAGCTCCATAATTTATCGATATTCTTCACTTCCTCCATTCTACGTAAATAATTCCATCATTAAATCGCGTAATAAGATTGACTTATATTAGCGCAAACGCTAATATGAAGGCATAGTAAATAAATGCTATTGAACAGTATCCCCATACAATTGCAGTGTCATTTATTTACTTAAAACCGTAAGTGATTTAATTGACAAATATATTATTACTCGTTTTCGCTAAATAGTCAACATAATAATAGTGAATTCGCTAATATTTTTGTCAGGGATAGGGAGATCCTTGATATGTGCACATTTGAAAGAATAAAGAAATTAGCCAAAAAGCATCATTTAACTCTAGCAAAAGTAAATGATTTAGCTGGTATAGGAACTAATTCAATTTATCGCTGGAAAAAGCAAACCCCAACAAGTAATAACTTGCAAAAAGTTGCTAATGTTTTACATACTTCAACCGATTATCTACTTGGTAATACAGATGATCCCTCCCCTATCAATACCAAGAATCGCCATGCGATTGATATTGAAAATGATGAAATATTATCCTATCGTGGCAGACCCATTCCTGATGATTATCTTAATATTATTAAAAATCTTATGGATTCAGATATTGAAAGAGGTAAACGACGTGAGTAATTTGATTGCCTGGCTATATAGTTATGCTTTTAAACACAAAATTGGTGTTTTACAAATATTTACCAAACCAGAATACAGTTCTTTGTCTGACAAAAGCAAGCGCTTGATTATTATCAATATTAATTGGAAAAATAAAAAAGAATTACCCTTCATAATTGGTCACGAAATTGGTCATATTTTAGCTGGAGAACCAGGTTTATCCAATTATTGTGGTACACCTTTAACGCCAAATGAACGGCGTGCAGATCTTTTCTCACTAAGTTTAATTTTTGAATATGCCTCAAACCAATATGACAGTTTTGATGAGCCAATTCAATTTATTGAGCAATATGGCATCCCAGATAGAATGCTAGCTGATACAGTTAATTTATATAAAAGAAATAGCCAACTAGTTTTTTAGTTGGGTGTTTATCTTGTCAGCAGACATAAATCAAAAATATGTGGAAAACAAATAGAATTTTTATGCCGTGCGTTTGCCGTGTAGAAAGACTAAAAAAGCTTGTAAGCAGATATGCTACAAGCTTTTTTTCTTAATTTTAAAGGAGAGTACAGGATTTGAACCTGCGCGCCAAGGAAAACTTGGTTCGCCGGATTTCGAGTCCGGTGCATTACCACTCTGCCAACTCTCCACAACAATCATAATTATACATGATATTGGCAAAACTGCAAAATTAATTTTACAATTTTACTCAAATTGTTTTTATAATTGTTGTCCATTTTAGCTATGACTTCTTTAGTTTTTGCCAAATTGGCCTATTATCATTTTGTAACATTAAACGTTTATATGATTTACCAACAGAAAATACCAAGAAAACAATGCATCCAATTAAAATAAGCAATGATATGGCACTCTCCCAATTAGTAGCCGTTTTAGTAATCAAGCGTAGAGGCATGATGAATGATGAGAATCCAGGAATGAATGATAAAACAATCATTCCGGGATTCTTTAGTGCACTGATATCACTAAATGCTATTCCAATAAACAGGACTAAATATAAGAAGTAACTAACAGGTTGTGTAGCTTTTGAGGTATCTTCAGTCCGCTTGACCACTGCTCCACAATAAGCAGCTAAAACAGTGAAAAGGACTATTCCCAATAAAAGATATACCAGTCTAATACCCAAAAGACTTTGAACAATGGCTTTAGCGTAAGCTAATAAATTAGTTTTCGCCATAAAAGAAGCGAATTGCGGTATATGCCTGATTATTGCCAACCCAGATGCTCCAATGATTAACCAAATCAATAATTGGAAAACTGCAAGCCCTAAAATACCAGTAATCTTTCCAGCAAAATATTTAACGGCAGAAATACTTGAAAAAATGATCTCAATTACCTTAGTTCCTTTATCAGCAGCAATTTCTTGTGCGGCAATATTCGTATAAATTCCAACGATAACAAACATAATTACAAATATAGTCGATAAAGAAAGATAAGGATTTTCACCAAGACTAGCAGACATTTTCTGCAAATGTTCACTTAGTCCAGGAGCCAGATTAGACTGAGATAAGTTTAGTTTAGAATCTTTCTTGCTACGCTCATTTTGAAGTTGTTTCAGGTATTTTACTAACCTCTTTTTGAAACTTGAATCAATTTTCTTGGTACCAAAGTAGTCGGCTTGAATCCGACCATTGTTAACTTCGATATCCACATAACCGTCGATATCATCGTTTTGTAAGCTCTTTTTAGCAATTGAAACCGTCTTGATTGTGTCATCAACGTAATCTTTAGAATTAGCTTTTGCAAAAGGTTTACTTACGTTTGGGTTATTGCTGACAACAGCATAAGTGTCTTCCGTAGCCCCCAAACTATTACTAAGAAAATAAACAGTTCCAAATGTAACAGCTACGACTAAAAGTGGTCCTAAAATTAACATCACGAAAGACCATGATTTTACTTGTTTACAAAATGTGTGCCATGCAACAATCGCAAATTTACGCATTCTTTTCACTCGCTTTCATCCGAAAAATTTCATCTAAAGTTGGTGCCTGCTGCTGATATTCTTCAATATACTGACCTTGTGTCAATGCTGCAAAGACTGCAGGACCGTTTTTTTCGTCATCTATTCTTAATAAATAGCGATTATTTTTCCTCGGCTCGACAGTTTGAACATGTGGTAATTTAATTAGTTCCGCTAGTGGTGTAACTGTTTTGACAAGAATTTCATTTTTAGAAAACGAATTTCGAATTTCTTCAACCGGACCCTTTAAAACAGTCTGACCTTTTCGAAGCATCAAAAGTGAATCGCAAATTTCCTCAACATTTGCCATATCATGACTTGAAAAAATGATGATAGCTCCATTATTCTTGGCATCCAGAATTGCCGTCTTTAGTAATTCCGCATTAATTGGATCAAGCCCACTAAATGGCTCGTCCAAGATAATTAATTTTGGTTGATGAATTAAAGTACAGATCAATTGAACTTTTTGCTGATTGCCCTTTGATAAAGTCTTTATTTTATCAGATTTATTTCCATTGACTTCAAAGCGATCAAGCCAAGCATCGATTTTATTTAACACATCTTGCTTTTTCATCCCTTTAAGTTGAGCATAATAAACAATTTGTTCTTGAAGCGTCAACTTTTGCATTAAACTGCGCTCTTCAGGTAAATAACCGATCTGATCAAAGCAATCTTCATTTATCTCCTTATTTTTCCATGAAATTTTACCGTCATAGCTAATAAAGTTCAAAATACTATGAAAAGTTGTAGTTTTACCAGCACCGTTTTGACCAATTAGACCTAAAATTTTATTAGGTTCAGCTACAAAACTAATATCATCTAGTGCGACCTTGTCACCATACTTTTTACTAAGATGTTCAATTTTTAGCATATCAAACCGCCTTTTTAATTTTTAATTTTTTTCATAATGATGATATTATTTTATAGCCAAAATCTTTCTTTACTCAAGCTAAGTTTATGAGACATTGGTAAACAAGCCATCATATCAAGCTTTAATTTAAAAATAAAAAAATGTGGAACTAATAAACGACGTTATAACGGCGTAAACGCTACCTAATTAAATTTCAAATGAAAAAAGCTCTACTCCAAAATTAAATTGTTTTGAAAAAGAATTAATGTTTAAATAATATTATTATATAGAAAAAGGGCTCATTAGAATGGAATTAGGTAAGCAAATCAAATTTTATCGTACTAAACAAGGTTTCACTCAGGAACAACTAGCCAATAAATTACTTGTATCAAGAAAAACAATTTCAAGCTGGGAAAATGATCGTAGTTCACCAGATCTTGAAACCTTATCCAGACTGAGTGTGATTTTTAATATCACTTTAGATGACTTTCTTCATCAAGATATTACTGAGATCAAAAATAGTAAAACAAAATATTACATTAGTTTATTGATATACATAATAGTGTTGATCTTAACTTTACTTTCTTATTTGAGATTTTTTGGTATTAAAACTATTATTCTTTATCCATCAATTATCAATATTGCATTTTCTATTATTTACTTGTTTTTATTCAATGATTGGGCTCGCTTTAAGCAAAAAAAGAAACTAATTTTATTACTAGTTTCTAGTTTTGCCTTCTTAATTTTTAACTCTGTAATTACAATATTCAACAGCTACTTATTTAACTCTTTTTCAAATTCACCTTCATATAACTTGGGAATTCTTTTAGGTGCACTAATAACAATTATTTCTATAACCAACGGATCAATAATTGTGATTAATTTTTACCAAAAGCTTCAAGATTTAAGTTAGATTTTTAAAACTACTAATTTTGTTTAAAGCTTTGCTAACATAAGTTTATAGCTGTCCCTTATTTATCTGACTGTTAAAATTCGCATTACCATATTGTTTATTTAAACTTAAAACAATGTCTAATAAATATTTTTTGGAAAACTA
Organism: Lactobacillus sp. B4026; assembly: GCF_026535825.1. Classification (NCBI taxonomy): domain Bacteria; kingdom Bacillati; phylum Bacillota; class Bacilli; order Lactobacillales; family Lactobacillaceae; genus Lactobacillus; species Lactobacillus sp. B4026. Next base: position 150,748 of record NZ_JAFNPD010000002.1, on the reverse strand, counting down.
CACCTAACGCAATTGCCACGATACTAAGCAAAGCTATTAACCACAAATTCAGCTTAATTTTGACTAAAGACTGGATTAATTCTATTACCGCTATTAAGAAAACCATTCCTCTTAAACCAGAAATAACTAAACTACAATGTTCGATTTGTGTTGTAAATTTACCATTATTAATACATTTTTTTAGTAAATACTGGTAGTCAAAAAGATCAATTAAAACCGTGATTAAAAGGATTATTGCTACCAAGCCACGTTTAAAATCATTTTTTTGAAAAAATAATATATTAGGAAAACACAAAAACACAATTGCAACTGGTAACAGAACTCCTCTCTTTAAAGCAAGATCCGGATCTGCCCATTTTTTTATATGGTGAAAAATATCTTTTAACGCTTCGAGAACTGTTTCTTGTTTTTTCATCCTCTAGTTTCTCCTATTTAGACTTGTAAGATTGTAATATTTTATGATCAAAGCTAATATTTTTTCAAGCTAAGTTTCTAAGACAGGCATTAGACTTTGATTTATAATGCCGTACAGAAATCGCCTGATAAATTTTTTAAAAAGTGAATCATCATTTGATGCAAGAAAATTTAAGCAATGACACACAATTGCTATTAACATTCTTGTTGCGATTTTCGACATATCTTCATTAAAAAACAAATTTGAAGTGCATCTCCTATTAAACCAGTTATTATTGAAAATATTAGTACCGGTCGAAGACGAAATTTCATTTTGGTATAAGTACAAATTAACAATATAATGGTCGTGGAAATTAAGCCCATTCTTATAAAAGTATTAATTAGAATCCAGCTTTTCATTGAATTACTAATATTATTAGACTTATTTTTTTGAATGATAGCATGTTGATAGTAAAAACCAGTCCATATTTCTGCAACTACGTCAAAAGCAAAAAGTGGACCCATAACATTTGCAGCTTCAGTACCATCGTAATTAAAATTTAAATCTTGCACTAGCATTAAAATACAGTACAATAAGCAAAAATCAAGTTTTAAATAAGCATTTTTTAGTCCTGATCGATCTAAACTTTCTTTTTTCCATTTAGAAATATGATGATGGATATCAATTAGGCTTTCTATAATCCCGTTTTCTTTCTTCATTTTTGTTCCTTCTATGTATTGGATAGTTCTAAAATCCATCTTAAATCAAGTAGATTAAAAGAAATAACTCCATTTGATTTACAAACTACTATAAGAATCGATCGTATTTTTCTAAGAACTAAACAAAAACAAATTCGAGTAATATGGTTAAACTTCCTTGTTTTTTCATCCTCTAATTTCTCCTATTTAGACTTGTAAGATTGTAATATTTTATGATCAAAGCTAATATTTTTTCAAGCTAAGTTTCTAAGACATGCATTAGAACTTGATTTATTAAGCTATGCAGAATTCGTTCGCTAAAATTTTTAAAAGTAAATTGTTTGGCATTTTAACTAAATCAATGGCAAGTTGACGAGCAAAAGCATTGATTATTAGCAATTTCCTTAAGTTTTACTCAAGAGTGACCTTTAAAGTATATTGAAACCTTAGTAACTGGTAAAATACAGTCGAATAAAGTTTGATAGGTAGGGATTTATCTTGTATTTAAATATCTGGATTGCAATTATGTCCGCTCTAATACTGGTGCTACTTATTTTTAACATTAGAAATTCACGTCGATTTAACCTATTTGACCATTGGCTCCACCACAAATTAGTTAGGCGACATGATGGTTTTAGTTGGCAAATAATCGCTTTTATTAATGACCCAAAACTTTTAGTAGTTTGGGATATTTTTTTGGCTAGTTTTTTAATTAACGAGCAAAAGGATTTAGCCGCACTTTGGGTTTTATTTACCCTTGGCTTTACCGATTTAAGCGGGCTACTATTAAAAAAATGGATGCACCGTAAGAGGCCACTCATGCACTCTAGTCTTGAAGACGGCTATAGCTTTCCTAGTGGCCATGTTTTAGGAACTACTATTATGGTCTTAATTATTTGGGAACTTTTTGGAACAAAATTTGGTAATGGCCTAATAATTACACTAGCCGTCATTTGGATAATGGTAGTGATATCAAGGATTAGTTTAAAAGCGCATTATCCATCTGATGTCATCGGTGCTACTTCTTTAGCCGTCTTATGCTTTACCCTGTCGCAACATATTTTTATTTTTCTACTCTAAGAAATTCAACTAATTAAACTAAAACAAAGTAGTCACTGCTTTTATTAAGGCAGTGTTTTTATAAGCAAAAAGGACTAATTTCAAAATGAAATTAGTCCTTCTTTACTTGCAATAACAGATAGCTGTTATACAAAATAAAGTCAATATATCATTAAACTTCTTTATAACATGTAGAGTATCTTACCAAGTACAAAAATAATCACACACAGTACCAATGTATACATTACACAATATGGAAGAGCCTTTTTCAAAAGTACGCCTTCTTGACCTTCAAGCTTAGTGGCACCAGTTGCAATAGCAATACTTTGTGGTGAAATCATTTTACCAGCAGTTGCACCAGCCATATTAGCAGCTGCTAGCCAATAAGGGTTAACACTCAACGCGTTAGCTGCCTGTACTTGCAAAGCTCCGAATAATACGTTGGCAGAAGTATCACTACCAGTAATAAAGATGCCTAGAACACCAATGATTGGCGAAATTACCGGGTAAAAAGGTCCAGTTAATTTAACCAAGCTGATTGCGATTGTAGCAATCATTCCACTATAACCCATTACTTTTGACAAACCTACAATGGCACAAACGGTTACAATAGTTTTGGTCAGTTGTTTAATCGTGTCAAAAAGCACTGAAAACATTTGCTTTAATGATAACCCTTGAATTGCGCCACCAATAAAACTTGATAATAGAATCAGAGTACCGGGAGATGATAGCCAGTCTATATCGACTGGTTTAGCACCAAGGCCATTGTAGAAGTGAAAACTTGTTTTGACATTAGCTAAAGCATCCTTGATTGATGGAAACAGTGAAGAGGTAAAAATAATTAAGACAAATACCAAAATAAATGGTAGCCAAGCTTTAATTTTATCTCCAGTTGTTTTGGTTTCGGTGTCAGTATTAGTATCGGGCTGTGGTGTTGCTTCTTGCCTTTTATTAGCATATAGTCTAGTGATGAAAACTAAAGACAAAATACAAATAATCGCGCCTACAATTGATGGTAATTCTGGCCCCATATATTTAGTAATGAAAATTTGTGGAACCGCAAAGGTAAAACCGGCCATAAACGTCGAGAAAAGTACGCCATTTCCTTTAAAAGATTTCAGGCCTTTCCCAGATGTAAGCAGTACTAAAACGAACGGAATGATCATAATCAAAAAGAACAATTGGATAGCTACGAAATAAGATAATTCTGTAGATCCAAGCCCCGTAACCTTTGCCAAAGTTGTAATTGGTAAACCTACAGCACCAAAAGCAGTTGGAGCCGTATTGGCAATTAGACACACAACTGCAGCTTTAAGTGGGTTCATTCCCAAAATAATTAAAATACTTGCTGGAATAGCAACCGAAGTACCAAAACCTGCAACTGCTTCTAAAAAGCCACCTAAGCCCCAAGCAAGAATCAATACCAAAATCCTCATATCTTTTGTGATCGAAGTAAGCATCGACATGATAGTATCAAGTCCGCCTGATTTTTTACTAATATTGTAAATAAAAAGAGCCGATATGATTACATAAATGATAGGCCAAATTGCCATCATAATGCCATCCATACCAGCAGTAATACTATTTATAAACGAAAAGTTAAAACCCAAAATGCTAAGCACAATTGCGCCAACAAATCCAATTGCACATGCAACGTCTCCACGTACATGAAAAACACCCAAAGATATGACTAACCAAACTATGGGAATAAGGGCAATAACTGTTTTAACTAAATCCATTCTAATTCCTCCGTTTACTCACTCAAAAAAATGAATAAGATAATTCCTTCAAAATTCAAAAAAAATACACGAAAAAGTATTATCCGTTTCCTAAGAGACAAATAACGAATTAAAATGTAAATTATTACCCATACGATATTTTAGCACGTTAAAAAGTAGATTTAAACATGATTTGACAGTTTATTGTAATCGATTTCAGCAAACCGTGTAATTCAAGTCTGAAACAGCAAAAAAAAGAGATTAACTCTGCAAAAAAGTTAATCTCATAATGAATAATTCGTAATTTATAAGTATCAGTTCAATACGATTTTTTAACTAAAATAATTAAAGGTCATCAAAGCCAATCATCAGACTGCCCTCTTCAGCGTAAAAGGAACATAATCCGCGCATCGATCGAATAATAATATCAGCTTGCGGATAAAGAGAAAGGATCTTTTGCTTTAAAGTTTCTGCGTCCTTCTCATTTCGACACTGATCAATAATTATTCGTCCACCACGGTATTTGCGCTCTTCCATTAATTTTAGAACTTCTTTAAATGCTCGTTTCATTCCCCGCACTTTTGAAATGGGCTCAAGCTTGCCTTCATTACTGGCTGTTCCTACCACGTCAATATTTAACATTTTGGCAACCTTGGCCACCGCAATATTGACCCGACCATTTAACGCTAGATTATGTAATGATTGCAAAATAACCAGCAGATGAGTGTGCGTTTTATATTGCGAAATTTTTTGTTCGATGTCTACAAATCTTGTTTTACTATTAACTAGACGCTCAATTTCTTCCCTTATAATTGAAATTTCTGGGCCAGCTGTTCGGGAGTCAACCACGATTACCTTGCTGCCCGGATTATCTTTTTCATAAATTTGTTTTGCCTGGTAAGCTGATGAGAAACTTCCACTTAAGCCACTAGTAATTGTCAACATAATAGCTCGTTTACTGCCTTCAAGAGCTTTGAGCCATTCATCAATGCTTGGACAAGAGGTTCTTCCTTCTTCTGTGTTTGTTTCCATGCTACTTAAAAAGTCATCCATATCAAGATCTTCATTATCAAGGAAATCTTTACCTGCAATTGTAACTGTTAAAGGAACAACTGTTAACTTTTCACTAGCACGATCATTAGAGCCAGAATCAATTATTAATTTTACTTCTTCCATAAAAAAGCATCCTTATATAGAAAATAAACCATTCAAACTTAAAAATGTATAGCTAAATGATAAAGCAAATTACTTAAAAAAGCGACAAAATCTTTTTAAATTTTTTTAACACTAGAAATCGTTTACAAATGTTTACATAATCACAAAGTTAGGCTAAAATTTGTTCTGTAGAGATGGAGCCCTTGCTCCTCTTAATGTATGTACTAGACGTTAGTACAGCATTTATTATTTAGGAGGTTTTTAGATGTTAAAATCAGTCATTGAAAATGTTCATGCACTGGAAATCTATGATTCACGTGGTAACCCAACTGTAGAAGCTTTTGTTACTCTTTCAAACGGTGTCGTAGGTAAGGCTGAAGTTCCATCAGGTGCTTCAACTGGTGAAAACGAAGCAGTTGAATTACGTGATGGCGGCGACCGTGTTGGTGGTAAAGGTGTTTCTAAAGCAGTTAACAATGTTAATACTAAGATTGCTGAAGCTTTAAAGGGATTAGACCCACACGACCAAGCTAATATCGACCGTGTTATGATCGAATTAGATGGTACACCAAACAAGGCTGAACTTGGTGCTAATGCCATTTTAGGTGTGTCAATGGCTACTGCTGATGCAGCTGCTAAAGACAGTCACCAACCTTTGTACAGATACCTTGGCGGTACTGACCTTGAAATGCCACAAACTTTCCACAACGTTATTAACGGTGGTGAGCACGCAGACAACGGTATTGATGTACAAGAATTCATGATTACCCCAGTTAAGAAGACTTCATTCCGTGATGGTTTTGAAAAGATTGTTAACACTTACCACACTTTGAAGAAAGTTCTTGAAGACATGGGTTACGAAACTGGCCTCGGTGACGAAGGTGGTTTCGCTCCTAACATGAAGAACTCTGAAGAAGCTTTACAAGCTTTACACGATGCTATCGTTAAAGCTGGTTACAAGCCTGGTGAAGACATTGCCATTGCTTGTGACTGTGCTGCTTCATACTTCTACAACAAAGAAGACGGCAAGTACCACTTCGAAGGTAAGGTATTTGACGATGAACAATTAGCAGAATACTACGACAAGTTGCTTGATGAGTTCCCAGAATTGATTTCAATTGAAGACCCATACGATGAAAACGATGTTGATGGTATGATCAAATTCACTCAAAGCCATAAAGACAGAATTCAAATTGTGTTAGATGACTTCATTTGTACTAATCCTAAGCTTTTAACTAAAGCTATCAAGGAAGGTGCAGGTAACGCATCATTAATCAAATTGAACCAAATCGGTACTGTTACTGAAACTTTGGAAACTATCCGTCTTTCACGTAAGAATGGTTACAACACCATGATTTCTCACCGTTCAGGTGAAACTGGTGACACATTCATCGCTGACTTTGCCGTTGCTGTTAACGGTGGTCAACTTAAGACTGGTGCCCCAGCTCGTTCAGAACGTGTTGAAAAGTACAACCGTTTACTTGAAATCGAAGAAGAACTCGGTGAAGGTGAACGTTTAGCTACATTCCCAGACAGCGTTGACAAGGATTAATTAGTTTTAATTCAATAAAAAGCCTGCAATGTTGCAGGCTTTTTGTGTACCCAATTTTGTTTTTGCAAGTGTTATAATTTATAAAAATAAAAGTTTTAATGGTTAATATCTATGAAAAAAATAAGTGATTTTTATGATCCCCAGTTACCAACACTACTAATGTCGATTCATCCAGAATACGTCAACCAGATCTTACAAGGAACTAAAATTATTGAGTACCGCAAAAGATTTTTTAAGGAAAAATTTCAGGCCTTTGTTTACACAACTGGTCCCCAGGGAGGCATTCAGTTATTTTTGACTTGCGCCCCAGCGATTCGTGACGATGCTCAAGTCTTAGCAAAGATTGGTCAGAAAATCCAACATGATGATTTTAATGAGATTTATGATTACTTCCTTCCCCAAAATACGGGCTGTATCCTCCCTATTCTTGCAACTACTTCAATAAAGAAAGTTGCATTGTCAAAAATAAGACAAATATTACCGTCAATTGCGATTCCGCAAAGTTACCTCTTTTTGGATGCTCCTGATAAATTAATCTTGCTCAATTTCCTATTAAAGCAAGATGCAATTAAACACAAAACTAATCAGTGGGAACACCATTTTGCTAATATTGCTAATATCAAAAAAGAACCAACCGACATTAGACTATTTTAACCTAGCAAAAAAAGAGTCCGGCTTATTAAGCTAAATTCCATAGCAGACAGCTTTTGATGGCGTTAGTTTAACAGCAGGACTTTTTTATTGTTATTCAGCTTTTTTCTTGGCCGCCAAAAATTCTTTTTTACTAATATACTCAATTGAGCGCACGTATTGGCCCTTATGATCAATAGCAATGTATTTTTCGTTAGGTGAATATCCGCCAACGTACTTAATTTTATAAGGTAGTAATTTCCCATTTTTTGGATTGAAAGATTGGACAGAATAATATTTTTGCGTATTTTGCGGAACCTCCGCATAGCTGATTGTTTCCGTAATCAAAGGATTGAACCTATCGGAAATTGAATTATGAAAAACAAACGGCACACACAGCAAAAGGACAATTGCTGTGACAATGATAATCTTCAATTTTTTACTTGTCATATTTATTCTCCTCATTCGTTAACTATTAAAACTGGTCTAAACTATTGCCTTCTCAATGGTATTTATTCACTAAACCGTTTAAAAAATAATAAATAGGAAAAAACTTTTCATCAGTTTTAAAAGCCAGTACAAAGATAACTTTAGATATAGATTAATAGTATGCGGTTACTTTTAAAATACAAATTGCCTTATCTTAAAATAACTTTAAAAAGTCAAAATTTATTTAGAATAATTGGAAACGTTACCTCAGCTTATTAGCTAGAAATAACTGTGTAATTATGCTAATTTAGACTATGAATTAATAAAGGTAAGGAAGGAAAATTATGTCTGAAAAAAATAGTGGCTTGACTCAAGCCCAAGCAGATAAGCTCCTCAAACAAAATGGGTTAAATGAAGTTCCTGAACCACAATTTAACTTTTTCAAAGAATTTTTATCTAAGCTATGGAACTTGTCAGCCTGGATTTTGGAAGCTGCCTTAATTCTAGAATGTATTCTAGGTAAATGGATTCAATCATTATTTGTTTTGTTAATGCTTTTGTTTGCAGCATGGAATGGTGCTTCTAAGAAAAAGCAATCCCGCCGCGTTTTAAACAATATTTCACATAAACTGACACCTAAAGTTTCAGTTGAGCGTGATGGTAAATGGCAAAATATTGATTCAAAGTATTTAGTCACTGGTGATTTAATCAGCATTCAGGCTGGTGATGTTTTAGCAGCTGACGTTAAAATTATTAGTGGCCAAGTTTCATTTGACGAGAGTTCAATTACTGGTGAAGCTAAAACTGTTAGAAAAGGGCAAGACGACACTGGCTTTGCCGGTACAACAGTGATTGAGGGCAACGGTTTAGCTATCGTAACTGCCACCGGTGCTAATTCCCGTTCTGGTAAAACAATTAACCTGATCAATAATTCTGCTGCCCCCGGTCACTTACAACAATTACTTACTAAAATTATTTATTATCTTTGTATATTAGATGGTATCTTAACACTAGTTATTGTCATTGCCTCCTTCTTCAAGGGTGGCGATTTGAATAACTTAATTAACATGTTGCCATTCTTGGCTATGATGTTTATTGCATCAATTCCTGTGGCAATGCCATCCACTTTTGCCCTCTCAAACTCGTTTGAAGCAACTCGGCTGAGTAAAGAAGGCGTATTAACTTCTGATTTAACGGGAATTCAAGACGCAGCCAATTTGAACTTATTGTTACTTGATAAAACGGGAACAATTACCGAAAACAAAACGGCTGTCTCTAACTGGACTAATTTTAGTAATCTAGACGATAAAACCGTTTTAGAGCTTGCTTCTGCAGCTACAGATCAAAGAAATAAAAAAATTATTGACAATGCAATCGATGATTATGTCTCTAAATTAGGTTTAACTATTAGGACAAGCGACAATTTTACTCCCTTTACATCTGGCACAGGTTATTCAATGGCCGAAATTGATGGCCATAACGTTAAACTTGGTTCTTTTAAGCAGCTGTCCCTAATCGACAAAGCTGCCAATGACAAGATTAAGGAAATTGACTTTGGCGCCGGTCGTTCGGTAGCCCTTTTAATTGATGACAAATTAGCTGGCGTTTTTATTCTTCAAGATCAAGTACGGTCTGATTCCAAACAAGCATTGGCAGAATTGAAAAAGCGCGGCGTTTTACCAATTATGTTAACTGGTGATAACCAAAAAACAGCCGAAGCTGTAGCTCGCGAGGTCGACCTTAAAGGAGAAGTTATTTCAATCCACGACTTCAATGATCAAACTGATACTAGCAAATTAGCCGGTATTGCGGATGTTTTACCAGAAGATAAGTTAAAAATGGTGAAATTTTTCCAACAAAAAGGCTATATTGTCGGTATGACTGGTGATGGTGTCAATGACTCCCCTGCTCTGCGTCAAGCAGAAGTTGGTATCGCTGTATCAAACGCAGCCGATGTTGCTAAACGTTCTGGTAAGATGGTTTTACTTAACGATGGTCTCACTTCAATTGTCAAAATTTTAGATGCTGGCCACCGGGTTTATCAAAGAATGACTACCTGGTCATTAACTAAATTAGCCAGAACCGCTCAATTAACAATGCTATTAACCTTTGGCTACCTTTTCTTTGACTATATCCCAATGGCACTAAACGCAATGGTCATTTACACCATCATGAATAATATGGTGACGATGATGATTGGAACCGACAGAACACATATTACTTATCAGCCTGAAAATTGGAACATGGCCAAATTAGCTAAAATAGCCTTTTCGCTAGCTTCTGGCTGGACGATAGTTGGTATTATCGCTATTGCTTACCTTAATACTCATGGTTGGAGCCACGGAACAATTTCAACGATGGTCTATGTCTACCTTGTTTTAAGTGCAATGTTTATTATTATGATTACCAGAACAAAACGCTATTTCTGGCAAGACTATCCTTCTAAAGCGGTTGGACTAACTCAATTAGGAGATATTATCTTAACGATCATCTTGGCAATATTCGGAATTGCAATGACTAAAATTAGTTGGATGAATTTACTGTTAGTCTTTATCGTGGCACTACTTGCCGCAATCGTAATTGACTTGTTCTACCAGCCGATTATGAAAAATAGATAGCTTTTACAATACTGCTAAAGCTGGATCCCTTCATCTAGGGATCCAGTTTTTTGGTTTAATTAATTATCATTGAATCAATATCTCTTATTTTAAAAAAACACTTAGATTCTTTTAGCAAGATGTATTAAATAAGTCAAAAGATAAAGCATAACCTCAATTGTTGCAATAAAAAAGGTCACAGGCCAATTAGTAATAAAACCCAAGATGAGCCCCAACCACACACCAACTAAGGCGACGCAAACGGAAATGATAATCATTGCTGGGATTGTTTTTCCTAAATAGCAGGCAGTTGCAGGTGGTAACGTAAGCAAGATAAAAACCAATAAAGAACCGACTATTTGTGAACCGATGGCCACCGAGATAGCCAGTGCAAACAAGAAAACGAGATTGACCAAGCTCGTATGAACATTATGAGCAAGTGCACCAATGTGATCAAATGAATCAAAATTTAGATTTTTTTGGAATAATAAGATCAGTAGTAAAACAACCAGCGATAGAAGAACTAATTCTGTTACGCCTTGCCTATCAACACCAATAATATTTCCAAATAAGATATTTGTAGCATAACTGCTATTAGAACCAGAAATAGCTAAAAATAGAACACCTAGCCCGACAAAAAGCGCCGAAACAGCACTAATTGAAGATTCCTTTTGTTCACTGTGCACTGATAACTCACCAACACATAGCGAGCCCAAAACTGTAAATAACAGCATCCCCCATAATGGCGCAATCCCCAAATAAATGGCGAAAGCCGCACCAGCAAAGCCAATTTCTGACAATGTATGAGCGAGAAAAGCATAACTGCGTGCAATTACATAGACCCCAACAACGCCACAAGTAATTGCAATGAAGGTACTAGCTAAGAAGGCGTAGCGCATAAAATCATATTGAAACATTATTCAAAAGTCTCCTTAAAATCCTTCATTTTTCCCTGAGTAATCTTACCGTCATTGAGGTAGAGATAATTATTCATATACTTTTTAGTTAAGGGAATATCATGTGATACGAATAAAATTGTCATTTGATATTTTTCATTTAAGTGCTTAATTAAGTCCATTAGTTCATTTTTGGCGACCGGATCTAGGCTGGCCGTAGCTTCATCTAGAATAATCATATTTGGTTGGTCTAGTAATGTTTGTGCCAGATATGCTCGTTGTTTCTGACCGCCTGAAGCCTCCCCCATTCGAACTGACTGAATATCTTGTAAATGCATTTGCTCTATTTGCCAGTTAAGCGCATTTTTAACCCTGGCTGTTTTAAAAAAAGGGGTATTTAACGCAATAAAAGAGCGAATTGAAAGTGGGTATTCTTTGTCAATGTTTCTAAACTGTGGCGTATAGCCTAGTTTGACATTCGACGAAAACTGAAATTTACCACTTGTCGGGGGAAGCATTCCCATTAAGATTTTGATTAGCGTCGTTTTCCCTGTCCCATTTGGTCCAATTAAAGCAGTAGTTGAACCATCTTTAAGAGAGAAACTGATATTTTTAAAAATAGTTTTGTGGTTGAACTTTAATGTTAGGTTACTTACTTTAAGCGCCATTTGAATGAGCCTCCATTTCTAATAAAAATAGGACTAAGCAAACTGTCTGCCTAGTCCTATCTCTGAGTTTTTAGATGTAACCTTTACCTAGTTTGACTTTTTAACAATTTTTTTGCGATTTAGTATTTATAAAATTATTCGTTGAATTGTTAACTAGCAAGATCAAGTTTATTAAAAGCTAATCAGTGAGATTCTCCATGCTTAATTTCTTATTTGATTGATTAGCTTAGGAAATTTTTCTTATCTTTCGTCACTACCGTAGCGTTCTTTCGTAATTTCATCCAAAGATTTTCCGCGAGTAGCAGGTGTCCAAATAGTTCCAATCGCTAAAGAAATGATTAGGAATACAATCATTAAGCTACCCGCTGCTTTAAATCCCATCCCGGTAAGAATAGCCGGAAAAATGATTGACCAGATGCCAGCACTGCCACGAACAGCAAAGAACATAAAGCCTTGAGCACCTGCACGATATTTAGTCGGAAACAATTCCGTAGCCCACAAAGCGTACCAGGCTTGAGCACCTATTCCCGCAGAAATACCCCAGAGAACAACAAAGGTTATCAGTGCCGGCCAGCCCATACCGATATAAGTTAAAATAATCCAGGAAATTAAGGCCATTGCCGCACCAGTAAAGAAGAATACCCGATGATTCCATTTATCACCGTTAAGTACAAAACCAAAGTAACCGGATAAAGCAGTAAATGCCCATAATAATGCTTGTAAAATGTTTGCCTGCATATTGCTTAAATTACCGACTGTTTCATAAACATACGGCATAAAGAAGCCCATTGCTCCAGAAACTAAATTCCAGAACAGGTAAACCCCGATTAAAAATAGAATTGATTTTACACTCACGTTATTTGAAAATAGGTCCTTGTATGGATGGGGTTTTTCACCACTTTCTTGTTCATGCTTCTTTTGCTCCAGCCATTGTTCTGATTCGTCCAGTCTTTTTTGAAGAAGCCAGGCAATAAAAGCAATGACTGTTAAAAGCAAGAACAAAATGCGGTTACCATTAACACCTAATGGTGAAAGTAATGTACCACAAACAAAAATAACTACTGGTCCCAGTGACCAGACAAATTGGGAGATACCAATATTTTTTGCTCGATTGTTATCAGCAGAAGTTTCTGAGATGTAGGTCCAGGATGCTGGAACACCAGCACCTACAGCTATCCCATTAATTAAAAAACCAGTCAATAACATTGGAAAATTGACCGAACACGCAATAATAGTCGTTCCCAGCATGTAAACGAGCATATCATATGTATAAACAATTTTTCTACCATATTTATCTGATAGGTGCCCGCCAATTAATGCTCCAATTGCTGCACCAAAGGCATTGGCGCTAAGTGCTCCAAGCCAGCCTACTTGTAGACTGTTCAATTTCAAATATTTTGTCCAAAGTGTTAGCCCGCTAGCTCCGGCAACAATACTTCCTGAATCAAGGAAGTTAGTCAGAGACACTGCCCAAGTCGAGCTATTACTTTTACTTGTCATAATTTACGCCTCTTATTTCTAATTATGCTATTGAGAAGGATCCTTAACTCATATCTTACATCTATATTTATACTTGTTATTGTAATCGCTTACAATAACATAGAAGTGGAGATTTAGTAACATATTGATAGGTCGTAAATTTGGTAAAAGATGAGTAATAGTATTTAACAAGATTCGCACCTACCACCAATAACCCATTTTTAGACTATATAAGCGCTATAAAATAGCCAACTAGCTAGAATAATTGAAAAACCGAAGGTAATCCAAGCAACCAATCTTAGCGATAAAAACTTAATACTATATTGTCCAAGATAGCCGCCAATAAAAAGCCCTATTGCCAGCAAGATTGCCATTTTCCAATTAACGCTAGCCCCAAAAATAAAAACAAGCAGAGCAACTAAATTGGCTATAGCGCCAACAATGTCTTTCATAGCATTTATGGTAAAAAATTCATCGTCAGATAAGTAATTAATACATATTAAATGTAAAACGCCCGCTGCTGCACCAAAATAGCCTGAATAGATCCCACCTAAAAACAAACCCACATATGCAGCAACTATTCCCTTCCTGCTTTTTCTCCTATGTTTATTCTTTTTAGCTTTTTTACCACCTGAAAGCATTAAACCTAGTGAAGAGAATAAAACTAAAAAAGGAACAACTTTTTCAAAGACTTTACCGGGAAATGCGATTAATAGCAGGCCACCAATAACAGCACCAGACAAGAGAAACAAACAATATTTGCCAAATTCTAGCCAATGTCCCTTCATCTTTTTAGCTGAAGCAAGCAATACTCCTGGACCGGTAAAAATCAGTGCCGCTGTATTTGTAATATTGGCAGCAACTGGTGAGCAGCCAGCAATTAACAAAGCAGGATAAGATACTAAAGACGCCATGCTAGCCACGGCCGAGACAATGCCCGCTAGAATTCCTGCAAAAATTAAAAACGCTGCTTCACTAATTAAAAACACTAATATCACCTATCCAATATCTAATTATCAACATGACTTTAAATAAACTCAAGATTTGCCAGTATGGCCATAAACTGACATGTAAGAATTTTGACAGCTAGCAACCTACTTTTTTGGCCAACTAGCATACCTAACCCTGATATTGATATTTATACACTCTAATGTAAGGGGTCACAATGACAAAATTTGTGACTTGATGTAACATATTGATAGGTATACAAAAGGTTAAAAATGATAGATTTTCCGTCGAGCTTAAATTTAATCATAAAATATAATTAGAATAGCAAAAATTTGATATTGCTAGTAGCTTATTGTGGGGGCGTATTCATGGATTCTACAATTCTAGCAGAGTTTTACAAGTTAAGTGATATTGAAAAAAAGCAGCTGCAAGACCAGCAATTTCATTCTGATTTTGATACAAAATCAATTTTGAAAAAGAAGTCAGTCTATAAAATACCTGTCTTTACTGAAGACTTTTTTAAAAATCAAAATATTTATATTTCCAAGCATAATCGGTTTGCGGCATATCCAACGCACACGCACACATTTCTTGAAATGAACTACATGTTGGCTGGACATGCTATCGAGCATATCGGAAAAAGAGACATTCAATTAAATCAAGGCAATATCTTAATTTTAGATGTGGGAACAACCCACTCAATTGAAGCTCTCAGTGCAAATGATATTATGATCAATATTATTTTTAGAAATAACATTGAGTTTTCTTTATCAAGCATTCAGAAATTAGGGCAATATAATAGTATTATTTATAAATTTTTACCAGCGGATGACCATTTAAACAAGTATTTGATATATCAAAGTTATCATACAAAAGGACCAGTTCAGGTGATAGCTGATGCAATTATTGAGGAATACTTTCATCCACAAAAGTTCTCGAAAATGTTGATTGACAGTTACTTACGGTCTTTCCTTATTCTTTTATCCAGAAATACCAATCTGTATTCTGATGACACCATTCAAAAGCAAATTCCCAACTTAGTTTTATACATGCTTAAGGAAATTACTAAAAATCCGAGAGATTGCAATTTAAATAAACTGGCTGAAGAGTCTAGTTATAACCGCGCATATTTAGGGAGCCTATTTAAAAAATCTACTGGCCTGTCTTTTTCCGAAGCATTAACAGACCAGCGATTGCTTGATGCTTATAATATGCTAATATCAACTAAAATGCCTATTTCGGAAATAACCGAGCAAGTAGGAATCAGTAATAAAACATTCTTTTATAATAAATTTAAAAAGAAATTTCACGAATTACCAAATGATGTAAGAGCCGAATTCAAATAAAAAAGCCTGATCCAGAATTATTTTCTGGGTCAGGTTTTACTTAAAGAATATCAATGTTATATATCTTTTAAGGTGTTTTTGTGAAAAAGTATAAATAAAAAATAGTGAGCTATTGACAAGAATGTCAATTTTTAAAACAAAAAGTCTTTACTGGGTGACTATAGCACCACCCCCTTTCAGGTTAGTTAGCCTCAAGGTTTGAGTAAAAAATAATTTTTATAACACTAAATAAATGCTGTAAACAATAAAAGATCAAAAGAGAGATCTTTTCCTTTTAAAAACAGTTATTTCTTCAGCTCATAAACATAGGAAGTTTCGTCTGGACGGTATGCACCATGCAGCTTACCAACTTGAGTAAAGCCCATTTTATTAATCAAATGTTGCATAGCCTTATTATCTTCGTGCGTATCGATTCGAATCGAATCAACCTTATCGCTTTGCCTAATCTTGTTAATCACGGAATTCAATAGTTGAGTCGCATAACCCTTACCAGCATGCTCAGATTTAATTGCAACACGGTGAATAACAACATAATTATCTGTATCGCAAAGCCACTTACCATTTAAATTATCATATACATGGTCAGGCCCATCCACAATGGCAATTGCACCAACTGTCTCATGATCATCTGAGACAGCTAAATATGCCCAGCCATTCTTGATATCTTCCTTAATCTGATCATGCGAAGGATAATCACCCTGCCATTGATCTACACCATGTTCTGCTAACTGATTAGCACCGTCTTTCAAAATAGTTATGATTTGGTCGAAGTCGGCCATTGTTGCTTTTCTTAATTGCAAAATTCTTATTCTCCTTTTTTGAAATACCGCACCATTATATATATTGAAGTTGCAGTTGTAAAAAATTTTGACTCCTATTTAGGAGAAATTTTGCAAAGCTAAAAAGTTTTTAATTTATCCACTTTATTTATGTCACAATGCCTGTTATATCAACATATCAATGATGCCAAAAATTAAAAATATGTTTGAATTTTACACTAAAAACCTATAAGCCTAGTACCCGATTTTATTAGCGGAAGAATTTGCCTTCTCATTCAAAACTAAAAAGCCATTTAATTACTGAATCTAGCAATTAAATGGCTCTATTCTCATATTAGCATATAAAAGATAAGCAACTTAAAATAAAAACCAATGCTAAAAGCATTGGTTTTAATAATGGGGTTAAGCACCGTGATATTGGACAAGTGAGAAAACATCTAAATCTGGCAGTTTCTCTCTTCCCTTTAAATCTGGTAATTCAACGTAAAAGGCAGCCCCCACAAGTTCACCACCTAGATTTTCAATCAACTGCTTGCATGCACGAAGCGTCCCAGCAGTTGCAAGTAGGTCATCACAGATAACTACACGTTGACCTGGTTTAATTGCATCCTTATGCATTTCGAGACTATTTGAGCCATATTCTAAATCATAAGAAGCACGTTCAACTTCTCGAGGAAGCTTATGAGGCTTTCTAGCGGGAATAAAACCAATTCCTAATTCAGTTGCCACCGGACAACCAACAATAAAACCGCGAGCTTCAGGACCAACAATTACGTCCGCCCTTCTTTTCTTAGCATAATTTGCTAATTCATGTGTGGCTTCTTGAAACAACTTTCCATCTTGCAAGATAGGAGTTATATCCCTAAATACTATCCCTTCATTAGGAAAGTCCTTAACACTTGCAATGTGTTTTTCAAAAATGTTTGCCATAAGAAGAAAAACCTCCAAAACTTCATTTGCTTTTCTAAAGCTTCTTTTGACCTTCCTATTCTAGCAGACTTTCTAATTAAAAGCATTAAAAGCCCTAAAAGTTAATGTAGTTTTAATTGCTCATTCACGTACATTAAGAGCTTGGAACTCGCCATTTTTCTAAGCTGTTGTACAAAATTAATTTGTGAACGAGTTGCACTAAAATATTTTGAAGCCGTAAGCGGCTGCTTGAGTGGATTCTTGATGCCGTAAATTTTATCTTGATCCATTTTGATAAACTTTAGTTCAAAGAAAACGCGGAGAATAAATAAAATACTGTTATAATCCAAGCCTAGATATGGGGCTACTTGCCGGTAGTCCTCTGCAGCCAAGCCCGGGTGTTGGTACACATACTTCAGTACTTGTTCAAATGCACTTTTAGCCGGAATATTTTCAACTGGCAATTGATCTAGTAAGAAACGCAAATATAGCTGGCCAAAATGATTATTCAGTGCCAAATCAAATTCATTTTGATTATGGGGCACATCTAAAAATACAGCTACTTCACCCTCATCATCATATTCATTGACCAAAGTAATCTTAGACGGATCCAGATCATAACGATTGGCTGCTACTGCTTTATTTTTTTCATCAAACAATAAATATTTATCCGCAAATCCCATAACATACTTTTCTTGCCGAAGGTCGACTACATCTTGAGCCACACTTAATTGCGGAGCTGCAAAAACTATTCCTTTCATTATTCCTTGCAGCTTAACTTGTTTGCGGTAGCAATTTTCTCCTAATTGAATGAAGAGCTGATCGATATATGGCAAGAGGGTTCTCGTAAGGTACTTCTTATTAAAACCAACGACTTCAAGCTTAGTGTTATCTTTTGCAACTGTTAGTTTAATATGATTCTTGTCTTTGCCCATGAAGAAACAACTGCATATTTCTGGGTGGCTAATACTAAATATTGGTTCTTCATTATCTGTCCCGAATGGTCCAACCCTTTTGATTTCAGCCATCGTCTTTGTACTTAGCCCGCTAAATGGCAATTCAAAATCATAATATTCAGTCATTGAGCTTGCCGGTGTTTGATAGCTTTTTTCAAAAGACTGTCGTAAATCATCGACTTTACTTTCTTCCATCGAAAGACCGCAAGCAAAATCATGTCCACCAAATTTTAGAAATAGTTCTTTTTTCATGGGGTCAAGTGCTTCAAAGAGATTAAAACCCGCAATCGATCTACCCGAGCCTTTGACAATGCCAGCATCATTCTTTGTTAAGACAATTGTTGGCTTGCGAACATGCTCCACAATTTTGTTGGCAACTAACCCAAGAACACCCTCATGAAAGTTGGGATCATAAATAACTAGTGTTTTTTTAGTTTGCCAACTGTTAGTTTTAATTTGCTCTAAACAGCTCTTAAATACTTGTTCAGTTAATTCCTTTCGTTGATCATTTAATTTCTCAACTCGATCGGCAATTTCTTGGGCTTCTTCTTCACTTTCACTCAAAAGTAAATCAACTGCTAACTCGGCATTGTCAAGCCGTCCAACGGCATTTAAACGTGGTGCAATATTAAAGCCAATATCGGTTTCATTAATTTGGCCAAAACTAAGTCCAGCATTTTTGATTAAACAGCGCAAACCGAGTCTTTCGGTCTGATTAATTACCCTTAATCCCTGCTTAACAATGATATGGCCTTCACCGGAAACCTTAACCATATCACCAATTGTTCCAATCATCGCCAAATCTAGCAGTTCAGTCATTGAATCCTGCATTAACTCACGGCAAATAGTGTATGCAACACCTGCACCGCAATAATCATCAAAAGGATAAGACTGTCCAGGATAATTACAGTGAACGATGGCATAGCTATCCGGCACTTCTTCCTGAATTTTATGGTGATCGGTAATAATTGTATCAACCCCGTGTTCTTTGGCATAAGCCACTTCATTTACACCAGTTATACCATTGTCAACCGTAATAATCAGTTTGGTACCATCAGCAACAATCTTCTGGTAGGCTGCCATATTTGGGCCATAACCATCCCGAAAACGGTCGGGAATATAAAAATGAACATCTGCCCCCAGAATTGTCAAAGTTTCCATCATAATACTAGTTGCAGTTATTCCATCTGCATCGTAGTCGCCATAAATAGTTATTTTTTCACCATTATCAATCGCCAGATTAATTCTTTCGACAGACTTAGTCATGTCATGCATTAAAGTTGGCTCTGCTAAGTCCTCTTCAGTCGCATTAAACCAAAAGTCCAACTGCTCATCAGTATTAAGATTACGCTGAGCAAGTAATTTTGCCTCAATCTCACTAAGTTGATATTTTTCAATTAATTCGGGAGCTAACTCTTTACTAGAGCGCTGTTTCCAATCTATCATTTAAATAATTAGCCTTTTTCCAATCAGAAGAAAATCAGGCAGTTTAATTAACCGCCTGACAAAAGTTATTTCAAATCATCATCGTTCATACGGAGAACTGCCATGAAAGCATCTTGTGGTACTTCAACACGACCAACTGCTTTCATCCGTTTTTTACCACGTTTTTGCTTTTCAAGTAATTTAGCCCGGCGGTCTGGGTCACCAGTATGGATTTTCCAGGTAACATCCTTCCGGTATGGCTTGACTGTAGCTCGAGAAATGATTTTTGCACCAATCGCTCCTTGAATATCAACTTCAAAGTTTTGCCGCGGAATTAACTTCTTCAATAAAGAAGTCATTTGTCTAGCACGATTTTGTGCTTCATCGCGATGTGCAATAAAGCTCAATGCATCAATCACTTGTTTATTCAGCAAAATATCAATTTTAACTAAATCAGTAGCGCGATACCCAGTTATTTCATAATCAAGTGAAGCATATCCTTTAGTTGACGACTTCAAATCATCAAAAAAGTCATAGATAATTTCCGCAAGCGGCATATTATAAATCACGTTAACGCGGTATTTATCTAGATAATCCATGGTTACAAAGTCGCCGCGTTTACGCTGACACAGTTCCATGACCGGACCGACAAAGTCATTTGGAACCATGACCTCGGCTTTGACATAAGGCTCTTGAACTTCTTTATATTCACCGGCTGAAGGAAGATCAGATGGATTATCAATTACCTTAGTCGAACCATCATTCATAATTGCATGATAATCAACCGAAGGAGCAGTCATAATTAAATCAAGGTTAAATTCTTGCTCAAGTCGCTCCTGGACAACGTCCATATGTAAAAGACCTAAGAAACCACAACGGAAACCGAATCCCAATGCCGTAGAAGTTTCAGGTTCAAATTCCAACGCAGCATCATTTAACTGCAGCTTTTGTAATGCTTCTTTTAAATCATCATATTTAGAATTATCAACTGGGTACATTCCTGAATATACCATTGGTGGAATCTGGCGATAACCAGGTAATGGTTCAGCCGTTGGCTTTTCAGCAGAAGTGATTGTATCACCTACTCGAGTCTCACGGACAGATTTAATATTAGCGGTTAAATAACCGACATCTCCCGCAATTAAAATATCCTTCTTCACAGGGTGAGGACTCGAAACACCGACTTCAGTAACCTCGTATTCTTTACCTGTGTTCATAATTTTGATGTGATCACCAGGCTTGACCGTTCCCTCTTTAATCCGCACAGATAATACTACACCACGATAATCATCATATTTTGAATCGAAAATAAGCGCTTTAAGTGGATTAGTCAGAGAACCATCTGGTGCCGGAATATCTTGAACTATTTGTTCAAGTAAATTGGCAATACCTTGGCCAGTTTTTCCAGATACTTCGGCTGCATTGCTTGCATCAATTCCAAGCATCTCAGTAATTTCTTCTTTTGCTTGGTCAGGATTGGCTGAAGGTAAATCAATTTTATTAATGACTGGTAGAATTTCAAGGTCATCGTCAATAGCCAAATAGGTGTTAGCCAAAGTTTGAGCCTGAACACCTTGGGACGCATCAACAACCAACAAGGCTCCTTCGCAAGCTGCAAGCGAACGAGAAACTTCATACGAAAAGTCCACGTGTCCTGGTGTATCGATTAGATGAAAAATGTAATCTTCTCCATCCTGAGCATGATATTTTATTTCAACAGAGTTCATTTTAATGGTAATTCCCCGCTGACGCTCAAGTGGCATGTCATCAAGCATTTGGTTTTTTAATTGGCGTTCTGAAACAGTATCCGTCAATTCTAAAATCCGATCGGCAATTGTGGATTTACCATGGTCAATATGCGCTACAATTGAAAAGTTACGAATATGTTTTTGATAATCTTGTAGTTTTTTAATATCCATATGTTATTTGCACCCTTTTTTCTATCTTTATTATTATAGCAAATTCACCGTTAGGGATAAAATTTTTGGTAAAACATTATTTTTACCCACAAAAAAGACATTAAGTTCAGAACTTAATGTCTTTTTGTTATTATTGCAATTTCTCTTTTAGTCTTTCAAAAAAGCCTTTTTCTTGGGGAGTGATTGAGCCGCCACCAGCTTTAACAAAGTCCACTAAAGCTTGCTTTTGCTTTTCGTTGATCGTTTTTGGAATCTGGACTTGAATAGTAGTAACCTGATCACCATTGCCATTACCGCGAAGGTAAGGAACACCTTCACCACGGATAGTGAATTTCTTATTCGGTTGTGTTCCTGCTGGTATCTTTAACTTCTTATCACCATGGACCGTCTTAACCGTAATTTCATCACCAAGAGTAGCCTGAGCAAATGAGATTGGTACGGTAGTATAAATTGTGTTCCCACTACGCTCAAATTCTTTAGATGGCTTAATTCGGTAGCTTATGTACAAATCACCATAAGGTCCACCATTTTTACCTGCTTCACCTTGACCTTCATAACGGAGTTGTTGACCATTATCAATTCCGGCTGGAATATTAACCTCAATGGTATTTTTACCGTCTACAACGCCATTACCATGACAAGTCTTACATGGATGCTCAATGATGACACCCCGACCATGACATTTATCACAGGTAGTTTGCCGCCGAATTACACCAATCATTGACTTTTGGCTAACGGTCATTATTCCCGTACCACCACATTTGTCACAGGTAACAGGTTGAGTACCCTTTTCAGCACCGTTACCCTTGCAAGTTGGACAAGTTTCACTGCGAGTATAAGAAACTTGTGTTTTCTTGCCATTAATCGCATCCATAAAGTCAATTGTTAACGTATAATCAAGATCTTCTCCACGAGTTGGTGCTTTCGGATCAACATGACGTGACGAAGCCCCAGCACCACCAAAGAAATCATTAAAAATATCGCCGAAATCGCCAAAGCCACCGAAGTCGCCATATCCTTGGCCGGCTCCACCGCCAAAGCCGCCCTGACCATTTACGCCAGCAGAACCAAATTGGTCATATTGTGCCCGCTTTTGCTGGTCATGTAAAACTTCATATGCTTCGTTAATTTTTTTATATTTTTCTTCTGCACCAGGTTCATGATTGATATCTGGATGATACTTTTTAGCTAGTTTACGGTAAGCAGAGTTAATTTCTTTATCACTGGCATTCCGATCAACGCCTAGCACATCATAGTAATCTTCTTGTGCCATCTAAAAGCTCCTTACTTTACAAAAGAAAAGAACTACTTATGCGGCAGTTCTTTTCTAATTTATTCAATTATAAACCCTTTATTTATCTGGGTCTACCTTATGAAATTCACCATCGCCAGCAGAGCCATTATCAGAGCCGCCATCTTGTGAACCTGGGTTTTGTGGGCCTGCCTGCGGACCAGCTTGACCTTGGGCACCTTGAGCTCCACCGTTAGCTTGGTATAATTTTACGGCTAAATCTTGAGCAACTTTTGATAATTCATCCTTCTTGGTCTTCATTTCATCCAAGTTATTATCTTTTTGTGCCTTCTTTAAAGCCTCAAGTGCATCTTTAACCTTCTTAGTATCGTCATCTGATACCTTGTCTTTGACTTCATCTAAGGTCTTTTCAGTTGAGAAGATTAATTGGTCAACCTCATTGCGAAGATCGACTTCTTCCTTCTTCTTTTTATCCTCTTCAGCATGTTCTTCAGCTTCTTTTTGCATCTTTTGAATTTCTTCATCAGATAAGCCGGAAGAACTCTTAATAGTAATCTTTTGTTCTTTTCCAGTACCCATATCCTTAGCAGATACATTAACGATACCATTCTTATCGATGTCAAATGTAACTTGGATTTGTGGTACACCACGAGGAGCAGCAGGAATGTCAGTTAACTCAAAGCGACCCAAAGTCTTGTCATCAGCTGCCATTGGCCGTTCACCTTGTAAAACATGGACATCTACTGCTGGTTGATTATCAGCTGCAGTTGAGAAAATTTGGCTCTTTGAAGTTGGAATTGTGGTGTTCTTCTCAATTAATTTAGTGAAGACGCCACCCATTGTTTCAATCCCTAATGAAAGTGGTGTAACATCAAGTAATACGACATCTTTAACGTCACCAGAGATAACCCCACCTTGAATAGCAGCACCTAAAGCTACAGCTTCATCCGGGTTGATTGAATGGTCAGGTTCCTTACCAGCCCACTTTTTAACTGCTTCTTGAACAGCAGGTATACGAGTTGAACCACCGTTTAAAATAACTTTATCAATATCGCCAACAGTTAAATCGGCATCCTTCAACGCATTATCAAATGGGATCTTGGTACGATCAACTAAATCAGCAGTCAATTCATCAAACTTAGCACGAGTTAAGTCAGCTTCAAGGTGAAGAGGACCAGACTCACCAGCAGAAATGAACGGAAGAGAAATATGAGTTGATGATACACCTGATAAATCTTTCTTAGCTTTTTCAGCAGCATCCTTTAACCGTTGTAAAGCCATCTTGTCTTTAGAAAGGTCAACGCCATTTTCATCTTTAAAGTTCTTGATAAGCCAGTCAATAATCTTATTATCAAAGTCATCCCCACCAAGGTGAGTATCACCGTTAGTCGAAAGAACTTGGAAGACGCCGTCACCTAGTTGCAATACAGAAACATCAAATGTACCACCACCAAGGTCGTAAACTAATACTTTCTCGTCTTCGGCATCTTTATCAAGACCGTAAGCAAGTGATGATGCAGTAGGCTCATTGATGATCCGTTTAACTTCTAAACCGGCAATCTTACCAGCGTCCTTAGTAGCTTGACGTTGTGCATCGTTGAAGTATGCAGGTACGGTGATAACTGCTTCCGTAACTTTTTCACCTAAATAATCTTCAGAAAACTTCTTGATGTATTGTAAAATCATGGCAGAAATTTCTTGTGGAGTATAAGACTTATCGCCAATTTTTACTTTGTAATCAGTCTCACCCATATGACGCTTAATTGATGAAATTGTGTTAGGGTTAGTGATTGCTTGTCTCTTAGCAACTTCACCTACTTGAATTTCACCATCTTTAAATGCGACAACGGATGGAGTGGTACGGTTACCTTCTGGGTTAGTAATAATCTTTGGTTCTTTACCCTCTAAAACTGCTACTGCTGAGTTAGTGGTTCCGAGGTCAATACCGATAACTTTTGACATTAATAATCTTCCTTTCAATTATTGTGCAACAACAACCATTGCTGGTCTTAGTGTACGATCTTTATATGAATATCCTTTTTGTAAAACTTGAACAACGTGATCTTTTTGTTCATCATTTTCAGCTTCTACAGTTTGTACTGCTTGATGTAAGTTAGGATCAAATTTAGCTCCCTCAGCTTCAATTTCACTGATACCATGATCCTTCATCGCCTTAATCAAAGAATCCAAAGTCATTTGGACACCCTTTTTAAGTTGTTTAGAAGCTTCATCATCTACTTTAGTATTCAAGGCACGTTCAAGGTTATCCATTGCTGGTAGAACATCCTTTGCTAAAGATTGTGATTCATACTTGATTAATTGTGCACGCTCATTATTGTAGCGATTTTGCATATTTTGCATTTCCGCTTGACTACGAAGGAATTTGTCCTCCAAGTCTTTCTTTTCTTCTTGAGCTTTGGCTAAATTTTCCGCAAGCTTTTTTTCTGCGGATTTTTGATCTTCGTGTTCGTCAGCCTTAGTATTTACTTTGCTTTTTTCATCTTTTGTAGCTTTTTCTGTTTGACTTTTATCTTTGGCCAAATCTTTTTCGCTAACATATTTTTCCTTACTCACGGCTAACCTCCTTTATTTAAACCTACCATAATATTCAAGTAGTTTCTTAGCCAATTCATTTCTAAAGTATTCCAAAAGGCCAATAACTTGTGAATATGGCATATTATTCGGGCCAAGTAAAGCAATTATGCCCTTGCCATGGGAGCCAACGCTATACTCTGCCGTAAGCAGACTATAATCTCTTAACAAATCATTTGACAATTCAGAACCCAAACTTACACGTACCGGATATTTACCACCATCTGAATTAGTCTTGTCATCAACAAAATTAGAAATCAAATCATTGTGATCAATCAATTCATATAGTGAACGCAAGCTAGAAACATCATCAAACGAACTATTATTCAATAAGTTGATTTGACCATCAACGTACATCTGCTCACTAGCAGCATCGTTAATAACATCTTCAACTAAATCAATTAGTTCACTTACATGATTACTCGTTAGCTTTTTACCCAAGGTCTGATTAAGCAAGGTAGGAGTTATCTCACTTAAAGCTTTTCCTACGAGTTCATCGTTAATCATCCGCACAGCTTTTTCTACTTCATCACCGTGAACATTATAAGGTAAGCTGTAAACTTGGCTATGGACGTTACCATCACTAGTTACCAAGATTGCCATAATTTGGCGATTAAATAACGGTACGATTCGAAAGCCAGTGATAGTTAAATCACTATTTTCGGGTCCCTCTGCAAAAGCAGTGTAATTAGTCAAGTCAGAAAGAATTTTGGCAGCTTCCTGTACAATCTCGTTGACTTGGTGAAAAGGCTGATCTAATTGACTAACAATTTTCTGGTAAACAGACGACGGGATTTGAAGAGGTTCAAGTAAATTATCTAAGTAATACCGATACCCTTCTGTAGACGGTACGCGTCCACTTGAAAGGTGTGTTTTCTCAAGTAATCCCTTGTCTTCCAAAGCAGCCATTTCATTACGAATAGTTGCACTAGAAACTTTAATTGGCAACTGATTCATGACCGTTTTAGATCCAACCGGTTCATGCGTTTGCGTAAAATCATTAATAATTGTCTTTAAAATTAATTCTTGACGTTCGGTCAACATAAAAATCGCCCTCACTTTTAGCACTCATACTTATCAGGTGCTAACAATTATTATGATACTAGTTTTTAGCAGAATGTCAAGTCGAGTGCTAAACTTTTTTATGACAAAATGCAGTTTTCTAATTAACCGGAAGAATTTATTAGTTTCTCTGGGCAAAATAAGCCTTTATTTCAGCTTCATCTTGTTTCATCTGCATTTTTAGCTCGTTCAAGTTAGCAAACTTAATCTCACCACGTGTATACTTGTACCATTTTATAACCATGTCCTCGTCATAAGCTTCTTCATTAAACCCAAATAAATTAGATTCAATAAAAATCTTCTTATTATCATTAATAGTTACATTATAGCCAACACTAGTCATTGAGTCATACCATTGACCCTTAATTTTAGTTCGGGTTGCATACACGCCAACCTTTGGCACCACTTTGTTAGTATCCCATACTAGATTAGCTGTAGGAAAGCCCAATTTATGTCCATTACGCAGACCATGACCTACTGTCCCAGACATAACATATGGCGCACCCAAAAGTTTTTTTGCTAAGTCCATCTGACCAGCAGTAATTGCCTTTTTAATTTCCGTCGAGCCAATCTTTTGACCATCATAAGATTGTTTCGGAACATCAATTATTTCAAATCTGCCTCTAGCAAATTTAGGGAAATTTTTCATATTAGCAATATCTTTGGGACCATAAGTATAATCAAAGCCAGCCACTACCGTGTCAGCACCCAGTTTGACGACAATGTTATCAACAAATTCTTGTGCAGTTAACTGGCAAAATTGCTCATTAAAATGCATGACCAATAAATAGTCGACACCAAGTTTTTGCATTTTATAGGCTTTTTCACCTAAATTATCTATATAGGTAACTTGTGAATTTTGGTAAACCTCTTTAGGATGACGGTCAAAGGTCATTACAACCAAGGGCAAGTGCTTGTCGTCTGCCTTTTTTTTGGCAATTTTAATTAACTGTTGGTGTCCGAGATGGACGCCATCAAAAAAACCAAGCGCTAAGATAATATTAGTTGGAAATAGCTTTTCGCCGATGGGGTAAGTTAAATGGATAATGTGCACGATAAATAACCTTCATTTCACCTATTCGTTTTGTAACAGCATCAAATCAGGGCGATAAACAGCATCATCCTTTTGATAGATTGCTTTAACGCTATTATTGTACCTTAATGCAACCTTTTTTGCATTCGTTTTCAAAGGAATTGAATTGCCATTTTTTACTTTTAGCCATTGACCACTAGTTAAATCGCAAGTTTCATAGTCCTTAAAAAAGGCATCAATTGGTTGAATAAAGTTGGTCACTTCATCAGGATGAGCAATAATTTGATCAAGTTTAACCGCTTGATCAATGGTAAAACCAGAACTTGCAGTCCGGCGTAATGTTTTCATCACGGCTGGAACCCCGAGCCGGGTGCCTAAGTCATTAACAAGGGATCTTACATATGTACCTTTACTACATTCAATTTGAAAATCAAATTCTTGAAAACTGGTTTTTGAATCAAATACCGGTTCAGACATAGTATCATAGGCAAAAATTTGCACTTGCCTTTTTGGCCGTTCTACTTCGATACCCTCACGAGCGTATTCATATAAATGCTTACCATTAACCCGGACAGCTGAATAAATTGGTGGTACCTGTTCAATTTGGCCAACGAATTTTTGCATTTGCTGTTCAATTTCTTCTTTTGCAATCGGATCAGTCAACTTCTGACTTTTGAGAACCTTACCACTTATATCATAGCTATCAGTAGCATAGCCTAAAATAGCTGTCCCCACATATTTCTTATTTTGCGTATGCATTAGTTCAATTAACTTGGTAGCCTGACCAATCGCTATTGGCAAAACACCAGTTACATCGGGATCCAAAGTACCAGCATGACCGATTTTCCTAATATGAAGGGCTTTGCGTAAATGGTAGACGACGTCAGCACTGGTCATGCCTTTGTCTTTATCTACCACTAAAATTCCATTTATCATTTTACCTTACCCACTAAAAAAGCGCCCAACAGCGCTTTTTGGTTAATTATTTCGATCTTCATCTTGCTTTTTAACTTCAGCAATTAGTCGATCAATTTTACTACCATATTTTACTGAATTGTCTCGCTTGAAAATTAATTCAGGCACCTTATAAACTGTTAAAATTTGACCAAGCAAATGACGCATCATGCCCTTTGCTTTTTCAAGTCCTGCAGCAGCTTCTTCTTCCTTTTTTGGATTTTCAGAAAGAATGCTGTAGTAAACAGTTGCATACGACAAATCATTAGTACATTCAACTGCAGTAATTGTAACATCGCTTACGCGTGGATCACGAATATTTTTCCGCAGAATTTTGGTTAATTCACGGAGGATCTCTCCTTCAACACGACCTACTCTGTGTTTCATGTTTTCCTCCCCGTCAAACTAGTTAGGCTTAACTTCTTGCTGTTCAACTGCTTCTAATTCATCACCAATTTTAATGTCATTATAGCCTTCAATTGTCAAACCACAGTCAAAACCTTGCTTAACAATTTTAGCATCATCCTTAAATCGCTTAAGTGAAGCAACTTTACCGT
Source organism: Lactobacillus sp. B4026 (assembly GCF_026535825.1). Taxonomy (NCBI): domain Bacteria; kingdom Bacillati; phylum Bacillota; class Bacilli; order Lactobacillales; family Lactobacillaceae; genus Lactobacillus; species Lactobacillus sp. B4026. The sequence goes on along the minus strand of NZ_JAFNPD010000002.1, from coordinate 121,741 downwards.
TATAAATGACCACACCGTCACGAATTAAGTTGACATCAGAATCGCGTGTGATGTAACCCGAGTCAACAAAAGCACCAGCAATAGTTCCGACTTTAGAAACTTTCCAAGTTTCACGAACTGTTAAGTTGCCGACAACCTTGTCCTCGTATGTTGGCTCAAGCATTCCTTGCATAGCCGCCTTAACATCATCAATCGCCTTGTAAATAATACTGTATAAGCGAATATCGACACCATCAGCCTCAGCTTGTGACTTAGCAGTTGCCGTTGGTCGAACATTAAAGCCGATGATGAAGGCATTGGAAGCACCAGCCAATGTGACATCAGATTCATTAACGGCACCTACGCCTGCGTGAATAATGTTAACGCGAACGCCCTCTACCTCAATCTTTTCTAGAGATTGTTGCAAAGCTTCTGTCGAACCTTGAACATCTGCCTTTAAGACAACATCGACTTCCTTCATATTCTCTTTCTTCATTGTGTCAAACAAATTATCAAGAGTAACATGAGTAACATTTTCACGTGATTGTTGTAATGCTTGTTGAGCTCTTTGCTCACCAACACTTCGAGCAGTCTTTTCATCATCAAAGACAACGATCTTATCGGCTGATTCAGGAACATCATTCAAACCAGTAATTTCAACTGGCATTGAAGGTGTTGCCTTTTCAACCTGCCGACCACGATCATTGGTCATTACCCGAACACGACCAAACCGGTTACCAACAACAATTGGATCACCAGTATGAAGAGTACCTTGTTGAACTAACAAGTCGGCAACTGGACCACGTCCACGAGACAAGCGAGCTTCAATAACCGTACCGATAGCTTTTTGTTTTGGATCAGCCTTTAATTCCATCACATCAGCTTGAAGTAAAATCATTTGCAATAATTCATCAACATTTTCACCAGTTTTGGCAGAAATATTAACAAAGATGGTATCGCCACCGTAATCTTCTGGAATAAGATTATACTTCATCAATTGCTCAGTAACATGTTGTGGGTTGGCGCCTGGAGCATCCATTTTATTGATTGCAACAATGATTGGAACTTTAGCGCTTTTAGCATGATCAATCGCTTCAATTGTTTGTGGCATTACACCGTCATCAGCAGCTACGACCAAAACAACAATATCAGTAATCTCTGCACCACGTTCACGCATATTTGAAAAGGCCGCGTGTCCAGGAGTATCCAAGAAGGTAATCAAATGATTATCAATTCTGACCTGATATGCACCAATCTTTTGCGTAATACCGCCAGCTTCATGGTCGGTAACATGAGTATGACGTAAACGATCAAGTAAAGTCGTCTTTCCGTGGTCGACGTGACCCATGATTGTTACTACAGGTGGACGCTTAATCTGATGCTTAGATTCCTTAGAGGCTTCCATTCTCTTATTGTATAAGTTATCAATATCAGACATGTCCTCATGAACTTTTTCTTCAGCATTAATTCCGTATTCAGCCGCTACTAGTTCAATTGCGTCCTTATCCAAAGATTGATTTTGATTAGTCATTACCCCAAGCATGAATAACTTTTTAACAATTTCTGCTGGTTCACGGTGAAGAATTTTACCCAAATCTTGTGCATTCATCCCAACTTCATAAACTAAAGTTTCTGGTAATGGACGCTCTTTTCTTTGAGTTGGCTGCTTTTTCGGCATTTGTTCATATTGTCGTTTCTTATTCTTGCGCTTACGCTTCTCTTGGTGCTTAGAATAAGTATTGTTGTTATTGCCAAATGCTTGATTCTTTCCTTTGCGACCTGGTTTACCATTATTACGTGAATTATGGCCATTACCACGACGCTTTTCTTCTTTGGCAGGCTCTGGAACAGAATTATTGTCGATAGCCTTTGGCCGCTCTGAAGTAGCAGTTTGGTTTTGCTTCATTCTAGCTGGCGAAGGCTTAATAATTTTAGGACCGGTCACTTTAGGAGCAGAAGTTTCAACTTTCTTTACTTTAACAACTTCTTGCTTCTTGGCACTGGTTTCTTCCTTAGTTTCTTGTGGTTTACTTGTATTATTCTTATAAGACTCACGAGCCTTTTCAGTTTGACGATTCAGCGTACTCTCTTCAACTCTCTGTTTTTGTTTTAATTGCTTCAAAAGATCTTGTGCAGCGGGTTTCTGTGTTCTTGTGGATTGTTCTCGGTTAGAACGTTGCTGTGAATGATCTTGCTCTTTGCGATTGCGGTTGTTTGAACGGTGATTATTATTGTGCCGATTGTTCTTATTACTTTTACCGTCTTCATGGTTTTTCTCATTTTTACGGATGGAAGTAACAGAAATCTTAATCTTGCTACTCTTTTTAGCAGCTTTTTCTTGCTTTTTGGCGGGAGCGGGGTTACGAAAACTACCCTTTAACTGATTCACTTGTGAATCCTCTAGTGATGACATATGATTTTTTACATCAAAGCCAAGGTCTTTCGCCTTATTGACCACATCTTTATTATCGATGCCTAAATCTTTTGCAATTTCATAGATTCTTTTCTTAGCCATCAAATCACACTCCTTCATTTATCTTTTGTATTAACGCTTTGCAAAAACCTGTATCAGTAATCCCCAATACCTTACGGTTTTTACCTATTGCATGCGATATCTCGCTACTGCTGAATTCAGAAATGACAGTAACATCATTTTGCTTAGCAATTCGAGTAAGCTTTTCGCTTGTATCCGCGTGACTATCATTAGCCAAAATTACTATTTTAACTTTTTTTGCCTTTAAGCCAACTGATACGATTTCCAAACCGGAAACAAGCTTACCAGCTCGCTCAGCAAGCCCTAGCAAATTCAATGCCTTTTGTCTATTTTGCAACTTTAATCATCACCAAACAATTCTTTTCTTGCTTTTTGATGATCAACATAGGAATATAATTCTTCATAAAATGAAGCGGCGATTTTAACACCTAAGCTTCGCTCAAGAACTCCTTTTTCTTTTGCTTGCTCAATTTTATCAGGATCAAGCGATACATATGCACCACGTCCTGGCTTTTTCCCTGTAGGATCAACAGAAATGTTTTTTTCCTTATCAATTACAATCCGAACTAACTCTTTTTTCGGTTGCATGGTATTGGTTAATAAATCTTTCCGCATCGGAATTTTTCTTTTTTTCAAAAGAGTTCACCCCCTGCCTTATTCGTCGACAGTATCTTCACTTTCAATAGAAGTTAGTTCAGCATCTTGCTCTGTTTCTTCATCTTCTTGAGTAGAAGTAGCGGCATTCTCATCTTCATCATCAACTGAAGAATCATCGTCAGCTGAAACGGAATCAGCAATATCTTCAGCGGCTTCATCTACTACATCGTTTAAAGCGGCATCTTCATTTTCCTGATTGGCTTCGTTTGAGCTTTCATCGACAAACTCAACTTCTGATTCTGGCCTGATGTCAATCTTGTAGCCCGTTAGCCGAGCAGCTAAACGAACATTCTGACCCTTTTTACCAATGGCAAGCGATAACTGGTAATCCGGAACAATTACCAATGCACTTTTTTCATCTTCTTCATCGCCAAATTGAACCGCAATAACTTCTGCAGGGTTCAATGCATTGGCAATAAAATCAGACGGATCTTCTTCATACTTAACGACGTCAATATTCTCGCCACCTAGTTCATTAACTACGTTTTGAACTCGGGCACCGCGTTGACCGACACAAGTACCAACAGGATCAATGTTTGGATCGTTAGACTTAACGGCAATCTTAGTTCTGTCTCCCGCTTCACGCGCAATCGAAACAATTTCTACTGTCCCATCGTAAATCTCAGGAACTTCTTGTTCAAAAAGACGCTTAACCATATCAGGGGCTGTCCGTGAAACAGTAATTTGTGCGCCCTTGGTATCAGAACCAACATGAGTGACAAGTACCCGAATTTGGTCTTGAGGGTTATAAGTTTCGTTAGGCATCTGGTCGTTTCTAGGCATAACAGCTTCAACATTACCAATTTTAACATAAACAAAGCGGTTGTCGCGCCGTTCAACTGTACCCGTAATCAATTCATCTTCATATTGTGAATATTCGTTAATGATATGGTTTCTTTCAGCTTCCCGCAAATGTTGCATAATAACTTGTTTAGCTGTTTGTGCAGCAATTCGACCAAAGTTCTTAGGTGCAACTTCAAATCTGATTTTATCGCCCAATTCGTATGCTTTATTAATGGCTAAGGCATCTTTCAAACTGATCTCCAGTCTGTCATCGTGAACTTCTTCAACAACAACTTTCTCAGTCATTAATTTGAAATCGCCTCGGCGTTCATCAAATTCAACAACAACATTGGTTGCCTGATTATAATTCTTTTTATATGCCGCAACAAGCGCTGCCTCGATAGCTTCAACAATCACATCTTGTTTGATACCCTTTGTTTTTTCTAAAGTAGCAAACGCCTCTAGCATTTCTTTAGACATAAGTTTTAATCAGCCTTTCTAAAATTCAATTGCAAAACGTATATTTGCAATTAACTTACGGGGAATAGTTAATTGTTTCCGCCTTGTTTTTATCTTTACTTCTAATTCGATTTCATCAGTATTAAATGACTTTAACGTACCTTCGTATTCTTTTTCACCGAGAACTTTTTGGTAAAGGCCAACGTGAACGTAATTATTCAGTGCTTTTTGCCAATCCTTCTCAGATTTTAAAGGTCGTTCGATACCAGGAGAAGATAATTCTAAAACGTAAGGATCAGGGAATGGATCAGGCTCGATTTCATCTAACTTGGCGGAAATTAATTCGCTAAGTCCAGCTATTTCGTCCATATCAATTCCATTTTCGCGGTCAACATATATTCTTAAATAATTTTGACCTTTTTCTTTTACGTATTCAATATCTACAAATTCATCATTGCGTTGTTCAATGATTGGTTTGATCTCTGCAAGTACAGAATCTTTAACTTTCGCCAAGTACTTTCCTCCGTAATAAAAAGAGTGAGCAAAACTTGCTCACTCCGAATCATTTATTCGAACTTCTTTAAGAAGTATACCATAATTATATTAATACTGCAAAATTTAAAAGAGTGAAAGTTGATTTTGGTCAGGCATCCCTTCCAAAACTTCATTTTCTTCTAAATAATCCATAATTGTTTGCGAAACTTTTCCTCTCTTAGATAAGTCTTCTTTGGAGAGAAATTCTTGCTCGGTCCGAGCAGCCACGATTTGCTTTGCGGCATTATTTCCTAGACCGGGAACAGCGTTAAACGGAGCCAAAATAGTGTGCTTATCAATAATCTTAAAATTAGTTGCTTCCGAATTATTGATATCAACCATTTTAATCTTAATTCCCCGCTCAAGACACTCATTTGCAATTTCTAAAACAGTTAATAAGCTTTTATCCTTTGCTGAGGCATCATTACCCTTTTCTTGAATATCCGCCATTGCTTTTTTGACAGTATTTTTACCATGACTCATTGCTACTAAGTCGAAGAGGTCAGCCCGCACAGAAAAGTAAGCAGTGTAGTATATTTCAGGGTAATATACTTTAAACCAAGCAATCCGCAAAGCCATTAGAATATAAGCAGTCGCGTGGGCCTTCGGGAACATATATTTAATCTTTAGACAAGATTCAATATACCAGTCAGGTATTTTATCATTTTTCTTCAAAACTGCCATGTCATCATCACTAATACCACGACCATGACGAACAGATTCCATCGTGGAAAATGCAACCTCTGGTTTTACCCCCCAGTGAATCAAGTCCATCATGATGTTATCCCGACACCCAATTACATCTTTCAACTTGCAAGTTCCATCATTGATAAGTTCTTCGGCGTTGCCTAGCCAAACATCAGTACCATGAGAAAGTCCAGAAATCTGTAACAATTCAGAAAATGTGGTTGGCTTGGTTTCTTCTAGCATTCCACGAACAAATCTAGTTCCAAATTCTGGCACCCCTAGCGTTCCAGTTTTTGACTGAATTTGTTCAGGAGTTACTCCTAATATTTTTGGACTTGAGAAGAGTGACATGACACCTGGATCATCTGGTGGAATAGTCAGTGGATCAACTCCAGACAAATCTTGCAGCATTCTGATCATCGTCGGGTCATCGTGTCCTAAAATATCAAATTTTAAGATATTATCATGAATTGAATGGAAGTCAAAGTGCGTGGTTTTCCAAGCAGCGTCAACATCATCAGCTGGATATTGAACAGGCGTGAAATCGTAAATGTCCATGTCGTCAGGAACAACGACGATTCCCGCTGGGTGCTGGCCCGTCGTTCTTTTTACTCCACTGACGCCAGCGGCCAACCGATCTAGCTCGGCTTTTCTTAAATTAAGTTCTTTTTCTTCATCGTAATGCTTAGCATAGCCATAGGCCGTTTTATCAGCCACAGTAGCAATAGTACCAGCACGATATGAATTGCCTGGGCCAAACATAACCCGAATAAAATTATGAGCAACAGGCTGATAGTCACCGGAAAAATTCAAATCGATATCTGGGACCTTATCGCCGTGAAAGCCTAGGAAAGTAGCAAACGGAATATCTTGACCATCTTTAACGAGCTCGGCACCACATTTAGGACATTTTTTGTCGGGCAAGTCATAACCAGACCCATATTCACCATTTTCAAAAAACTCTGAATACTGGCACTCTGGACAACGATAATGCGGCGCCAAAGGATTAACTTCAGTAATACCAGACATTGTTGCAACTAGACTAGATCCAACCGATCCCCGCGAACCAACTAAATAGCCATCTTTATTTGACTTAGCTACTAGTCGTTGAGAAATCAAGTAAATAACGGCATAGCCGTTAGATATAATCGAATTTAATTCCATATCCAAACGATCTTGAACAATTTTTGGAAGTGGCTTGCCATAGAGTTCATACGCTTTATCGTAGGTTAGCCGTTTCATTTCCTCGTCGGAATTTTCAATATGAGGTGGATACAGTCCATCCTTAATCGGCGCAATTTCTTCAACGGATTCAGCAATTTTGTTTGGATTAATAATTACAATCTCTTTTGCAGCCTCTTCACCTAAAAAGCTAAACGCATCAAGCATTTCTTGCGTTGTATAAAAATGCAAATCGGCTTGTTTCTTGTTTCGTTCAGGATTACTACGCTGAGCAGAAATTAAAATTGTCCGGTAAATAGCATCATGTTCTTCCAAATAATGAGCATCGCCGGTTGCAACAACTGGTTTATCCAGTTCATGCCCCAACTTATAGATATTGGTTAGAATTTCTTCCAATTCTGCTTGGTCGGCGATTAAATGATCCTCAATTAACTGCGAATAATTTGCTGGTGGCTGCACTTCAAGGTAATCATAAAATTTAGCTTTTTTCCGTGCTTCGTCATACCCTTTCTGCATCATTGCAACAAAGACTTCGCCTTCAGAGCAACCGGAACCATATAGTAACCCCTCATGATTTTTAACTAAATCTGATTTAGGTGTACGTGGAATGCGGTAAAAGTATTTGGTACTGGCTATTGATACCAAACGATACATATTTTTTAAACCTGCTTGGGTTTTAGCTAAAACGGTCATATGTTGCGGTCGCGCCCTCTGAAAGACTTGTCCGCGGACAGCATAATCATTCATTTTACCAAGATCATCCTCACCATACTTTTTAGTAAAAGCTTCTAAAAGCTTAAACATTAAGTAACCCGTTGCCTCGGCATCTTGATTAGCACGGTGGTGATGTTCAAGAACAACATTATATTTCTTTGCAAGAGAATCTAACGTATGACGCGTTTGTTCTGGGTGAAGCAGCCTCGAAACTTCAAGTGTATCAACAACTGGTTGCGTAATTTCTGCTAAGTCCGCACGTCGTAAAGCGGCATTAACAAAGCCGACATCAAACTGAACATTATGACCACATAACGGACGATCGCCATAAAAATCTTGAAACTGCTTAATAACAACAGCTTCATCATCGGCAGCCGTGACCATTTCATCAGTAATCGAAGTTAAATTAATAGTTTGTTCACTTAATGGATGATGCGGATTAATAAATTTGTCAAAACGCTCAAGGACTTCACCGTCCTTCATTTTGACAGCACCAATTTCAATAATGGTGTCATAAACAGAAGACAAACCAGTTGTTTCAACGTCAAAAATCACAAATTCCCGGTTTTCGTAAGTCATAGGAGCTGGATTTAGTACTAACAAAGCATGATCATCAATCATGTTGGCTTCCAGACCATAAACAATTTTGACACCATTTTTCTTACCAGCATTATATGCTTCAGGGAAGGCTTGGACATCTGCGTGATCAGTAATTGCAATTGCCTTTTGACCAAATTTTTTAGCTGCGGCAACAAAATCCGAAGCAGTATTAGTTGCATCAAGCTGACTCATATTAGTATGAAGATGCAATTCTACCCGCTTTTCTTCACCATCGTATTTTTCTTGCCGGCCAACATGTTCTACTGCTTCAAAGCTGGCAACATTGAAAACCACATCATGACTCCATTGATCTTCTGAAGCTGATCCCTGCATTTTTGCCCAGGTGCCAGGTTTTAACTCTGAGATGCTATTCATTTGTTCTTTGTCAGAAATAAATTTCTTGAAAGAAATTGAATCTGAATAGTCAGTAATTTCACCGGTAAAAATCACGGTACCTGTCTTTAATTCGCGACTTTCAATATTGAAAATGTTACCTTCAATTACAACATTACGCGTTCCGTCAATTACCTCTTTTATTTGAGTGATTGGTAAACTCTCGTCAAGTTGTCGGCTGCCATAGCGTGTTTTCCTAGTCGGATAATTATTTTGCTGCTTCGGTTTTTCTTTAGGCGGTGCAGCATTGTATGCTTCCTGCATAATTTGCTCATGTTGTTCTTGCAACTGCTGTAAGCTGGCCAAGTTACTCTGTGAATTTGCTTCATCTATTTCAGTCACAAATTTAAGGTTAAAAAAGCCATAGTCACGCATTTCTTCAGCAAGCTGGTCCAACATCTTTTGCTCAATCAGACCATCAACAACTAAATTATCGACTGGAATAATCCAACGACCATCCTCTTTTTTGGGTTTATGGCTAGAAATAAATTCGCGAGCAACCGGTTGTAAAACTTGCGAATTTTGCACAACAAAATGCCAATAGTCCGTAAGGTAGTCGTCTAATCCATCTTTCGTACGCACAAATAGACGGGTTTTAACAAAAGATGAAAAAGTAGCATTTATCGCCTTATTTAATGCGTCATATGTTTCAAATTTAAGGGGTGTAGTAAAAAGAACGTGAATATCCCACCTATGTTCTTTAGCGTAAACATCCACGTTCTCAATTTCGCCTTTTTGCAACAAATCATTATCTGAAAATTGATTTGGAAAATTAATTTGTTGTAAAAGTCGTAAGAAAAGTTCGTTTTTATTAGTCACGAAAATTATCCTAACTCTTTATTTACAAAATCGGCAAGTTCAGCAACCGAAATTTCGCTAGCCTTATCATCTGTTGGTCGCTTAACTTCCACAATACCTTCACTAGCCTTTTTACCGATAGTAATTCTAATTGGGGCTCCAACTAAATCTGCATCAGCAAATTTAACACCAGCCCGTTCGTTACGATCATCATATAATACATCATAATTAGAACTAAATATTTTCTCAAGTTTTTCAGCTAACTCGGTTTGTTCTTCATCCTTCATTTTCATTTGAACAATGTGCAAATCAAATGGAGCAATTTCCTTTGGCCAAGCAATGCCAAATTTAGTAAGATGTTGTTCAATAACAGCAGACAAAACTCTGGTTACACCAATGCCATAGGAACCCATGATTACGGGTTGTGTCTTACCATTTTGATCTAAGAAATCTGCACCCATTTTTTCGGTGTAGTACGTTCCCAACTTAAAAATGTGTCCTACTTCAATTGAAGTCGTAAATTTTAATGGTAAGTGATCAACTGGATCAGGTTCGCCCTCGTTCGCAACCCGAAGGTCAGCAAATTCATTTACTTTAAAGTCGCGGTCAAGGTTAGCATTCTTATACCGATAGCCCTCTTTGCCTGCACCAACAATGACGTTAATCAGACCTTCAACTGTCTTATCGGCAATCACTTTATCTGCCCAATCAGAAGCAACTGGTCCTACACTTCCCTTGCCAACTCCTGTGATTTCTTTTAATTCATCGTCAGAAGCAACACGAACAGAATCTGCATCAAGAGCATGAGTTAACTTGACTTCATTAATTTGTTTATCACCGCGAATAAGAACCAATACTTTTTCTTGTTCATTTACAATGTATAAAACGCTTTTAACAATTTTAGTCTTAGGAACAGCTAAAAATTCAGCTAAATCAGCAATTGTTTCTTGTCCAGGTGTAGCAACTTCTGTTAATTCAGCTTCATCTTCAGGCTCTGGTTTAAAAGTATCTTCGCTGACTGCCATTTCCAAATTAGCAGAATATGTTCCTGTTTCATTGGTTGCAATAGTATCTTCACCAATTGCAGCAGGTGCTTGAAATTCAGTTGAGTTTTTGCCACCCATTGTTCCTGAGTCTGCAATTACTGGAGTTACTTTTACACCGCAGCGCCGAAAAATTGCTTCAAACGCCTTTTTTTCATCATCAAATTGTTGATCAAGTTGTTCTCTAGTTGCTGCAAAGCTATATGCATCAAGCATAATAAATTCTCTGGTCCGTAATAAACCAAATCTTGGGCGATTTTCATCCCGAAATTTAGTTTGAATTTGGTAAAGAGCAATTGGCATTTGCTTGTAGCTCTTAAGATTTTTGGCAACAATTTCTGTAAATGTTTCTTCATGAGTTGGTCCTAGCAGGCTCTGACGACCGTGACGGTCTTTTAACCTGAACATTTCTGGACCATATTTTTGCCATCTACCAGAATCTTCCCACAAAGTTGCAGGTAAAAGTTCAGGCATTGCCATTTCTGGCACATTAATTTTAGCCATTTCTTCTTCCATTATTCTTTCGGCCTTTTTTAAGACACGATAGCCTAATGGTAAATAAGCATAAACACCAGCCGTTACTTGACGGACATATCCGCCACGAAGCATCAGCTTATGACTTTCAGCAACAGCATCTGCTGGTGCTTCTTTTGACGTAGGCATAAATAATTTAGATTGACGCATTAACAATTCTCTCCCAAGAAATAAATTTCTAGATTTTATTTTATAAAGTAGCGGTAAATATCATTACCGGTAACTGCGATTATTAATAGTAATAAAAGGCCAAAACCAATTAATTCAACTATTGCTTCATGATCTTCCGATATCGGTTTGCCACGGAAAATCTCAATGAGATTAAGCAAAAGCTTTCCCCCATCAAGGCCAGGAATTGGCACTAAGTTCACAATTCCTAGATTTATTGAAATCATTGCCAAGAATGCTAATAAGTAGGTAAAGCCCATTTGTGATACCTGTGAAGTTTGTGAATAAATACCTACAGGTCCAGCCAGCTTATTTAAGCTAAAGTGCCTAATCAAGCCACCAAGTGCATTAAAAATCATTCCGGTTGTTGATACAGCTGTATCCCAACCACGCTTAGCCTTTGCAAGGACACGGTCATCACTTTTGGCTTTGATACCAATTTGATAAACTTTTTGGCCTTGTACTTTTACCGTTTTGGGCTTAACAGAGACCGTCTTAGTTTTACCATGACTTGTTAAAACAATACTTAAAGCTTTGCCTTTACTGGCATTTATTTGATTAGAAATTTCATTAAAAGTAGTTGTTTTATGACCATTAATTGAAACAAATTTTGATCCAGGTTCAACCGCTGCTTGTTCAGCTGGTGAATTAGCTTCAACAGCTCCAATCGTAGTTGTTGCCGGACCGGGAATAGTAAAGGTCCAAATTAGAAAGACAACGAATCCCAAGATAATATTCATTAGGGGACCCGCAACATTAGTTGCAAGCTTTTGCCAAACATTAGCTTCTTGAAATTGGGTGTCACGAGGAGCAATGATTAATTCCGTATTGGATTGATCAATAACAGTTGCATCGTGATTAACCTGATAAGAAACTAATTTATCCTCTTCACCATTTTCATAGCCTTTAATAACGAGTTGATCCACTAAATCAACTTCTGTTATTTGAAGCGGCAAGCCCTCAATCGGAATGTCTGATCCAGAAGCATCAATCCGAACGACTTCATTTTGCTCATTAGTCTGCAAAATTACAGTCATTCCAGGTTTAAGCTCAGTTTCATCGTCTTTACTGGCTAAACGAACATAACCACCAAGTGGTAACCAACGAATAGTATAAGTTGTAGGATTTCGACGAACTTGGAACAATTTTGGTCCCATACCAATAGAAAATTCGCGCACTAGAATACCGCATTTTTTTGCGACGATAAAGTGCCCGAATTCATGGACAAAAACCAAAAGACCAAATACAACTAAAAAGATTAGTATTCCCTTCATGGAATTCTCCTAATGCACGATTCCTAATAAAGCAGCAAAGACGGGTAAAACAAATAGCATACTATCAAACCGGTCTAAAATACCACCATGTCCCGGCAGAATTTTACCTGAATCTTTAACGCCATAATACCGCTTATAAGCAGATTCAACTAGGTCGCCCATTTGACCTACAATGGATAATACAAAGGCAAAGATAACCATTTGCCAGAATGGATAATTAACATTAACAAAGTAAACGTAAATTGCGGCACATATTACAGCACAAATAGTTCCGCCAATTGAACCCTCCCAGGTTTTATTAGGACTAATTACAGGCCACAACTTATGTTTACCAATTTGCCTTCCTATCATATAGGCACCAGTATCTGTTAGCCATACTACAACAAAGACATAGCATAAAAGTGCTAACCCATTGCTGCTATTTCTAATACTTGCCATATAGTGAAAACCGGTACCAATATATAGTGAACCTAACGTGTAAACTGAAACATCGTCAAAAGTTGTCTTGTTTTTTGACAAAACTGTCCAAGTTAGCATCATCATGATTAAGGCAAAATAAATTCCATATTTAGTCCAATGGAATGGCATTGACTTAATAAAGCTATCTGGAACCGCCCAAGTAATTGTTGCAAGCAGTGCCAACAAAAAGTTAACAGAAACCAGTATCTGTTTTTTCATTAAAAAGATTTCACTGATGCCGACTGCAGCAAAGGCCACGGTCAGCCAGTCCATCCACAATCCACCCGCAATAACGATTGGAATAAATAAAATTAAAGCAATAACTGCTGTGATTATCCGTTGTTTCATATCAAAATTACCTAACTATCCGATTCATCTAGTTTGCCAAAACGGCGATGACGGTTCTGAAAATCAATGACAATTTTTTCTAAATCTTCTTTAGTAAAATCAGGCCAATTCTTCTGACTAAATGCAAGTTCAGAATAAGCCAGCTGCCATAACATAAAGTTGGAAATACGCTGTTCACCAGAAGTTCGTATTAATAAGTCTGGATCACTAAATTCTCCAAAACTAGCAGTCATCAAACGTTGAGAAATCATTTCTTCATCAATTTGATCACTATTAATCGCTCCTGTTTCAATTAGCGTTCCAATCTCTTTAACAGCTGAAGTAATTTCACTTCTTGAACCGTAATTAAAAGCAAAGTTCAAAATTAGTCCAGTATTATCTGCCGTTTCAGCCATTGCACGCTGAACAACATCATAAGTTTTACGTGGCAATTTGTCCAAAAAGCCCATGATATTGACCTTAACGTTATGCTCCATCAAGGTAGGCATAAACTTGTCAAAAAAACGGACAGGCAGATTCATTAAGTATGCGACTTCTTCTTTAGGACGAGCCCAGTTTTCTGTCGAAAAAGCATAAAGTGATAAAACTTTAATTCCCAATTCATCTGCTGCTAAAGTAATCCGTTCAACATTGTTCATACCTTCATAATGACCTGCTACACGAGGCTTACCCTGCTTAGTAGCCCAGCGGCCATTACCATCCATGATAATGGCAAGATGATTTAATTGATTCTTTTTTACTGCCATATGTTAGCCTTGAGTAATTTCTTTACGTTTTTGCTCAGCCAGTTCATCAATTTTCTTGGTTGCTTGATCAGTTACCTTTTGAACTTCTTTTTCTAAATTACGTTGTTCGTCTTCGGTAATTTCATCGTCTTTTTGTTGCTTTTTAAGGGTATTCATAGCATCACGGCGGACATTTCTAATCGCAATTTTACCCTCTTCAGCCATTTTATTGACTTCTTTAGCAATCTCTTGTCTTCTTTCACCAGTCAATTGAGGAATTACCAATCTGATAACTTTACCATCGTTTGCTGGGGTTAATCCTAAATTGGATGCTAGTAAAGCATGTTCAATATCATCCACACTGTTTTGATCATATGGCGTAATTAATAAAACACGTGGTTCAGGAATAGTGACACTAGACATCTGGGTTAAAGGAGTTGGTGCACCATAATAATCAACTTTAACTCCATCTAGCAATGCGGCATTAGCAACACCAGCACGGATAGTACCCAAGTTTTTCTCAAAAACAGTGATTGATTTGTCCATGTTTTGTTTTGCTTTTTTAATTGTTTCGTTATTCATTTATTTGCCTCCTTCAATTACTGTTCCAATATGCTCGCCCATAACAACTTTCTTAATGTTACCTTCAGTATTTACGTTAAATACAATTAGCGGAATATTGGTATCCATTGAAAGCGAGCTAGCGGTCCGATCCATAACTTTTAAATCTTTTGAAATAACGTCGAGTTGAGTCAGTTCGCTAAACTTCTTTGCCGTTGGGTCTAATTTTGGATCGGCGGAGTAAACCCCGTCAACACCATTTTTGGCCATCAAAATAACATCGGCATTAATTTCCGCTGCGCGTAGAGCTGCAGTAGTATCAGTAGAGAAGTAAGGATTACCAGTACCTCCGCCCATGATAACAACGCGTCCTTTTTCTAAATGACGAATTGCTTTTCTTCTTATATAAGGTTCAGCAATTTGTCTCATTTCGATTGAAGTTTGCAATCTAGTTGGGACACCGACATGTTCCAGACCATCCTGAAGAGCTAAACCATTCATGATAGTTGCTAGCATGCCCATATAATCTGCTTGTGAGCGTTCCATGCCAAGTTTTTCACCAGTCTCACCACGCCACATATTACCGCCACCGCAGACGATTCCAATTTGAACTCCTAAATCGTGCACTGATTTGATTTCTTCAGCTAAATGACTGATAACTGTCGGATCTATCCCTGTTCCGTTGTTACCGGCCAATGCTTCTCCAGAAATTTTCAAAACGACACGTTGATATTTAACTTGAGTCATGACAACCTCCTCTATTAACTTAAATTATTCTAACATATTAAATACGCAAATGTGGGGCAACAAAACAAAAGAGAATAATTTTATTTTAAAAAAGTAAATTTCGCTAAATTTTTCTACATTACCACCTATATTTTTTTTTTACTTTTACTGTAGATAAAAAGTAACAGCACATTTCTGTTTCAATTCTAAATTTTTATAAAAAAATGCTTCATTAAGATTATTAATTTATCCTAATAAAGCATTTTTCTATTTTTTATTGTAAATATCTTTGTGCATGTTGAGCAGCATTTCTGCCGGAATAAAAGGCATAACCAGCACAAGTACCCGGCATGTTAGGGCCATAGGTGTCACCTGTTAATCCTGCTGCATCATTACCAGTTGCATAGATACCAGAAATTGGTTTACCGTGTTTATCTTCAAGCTCATTATCAGGGGTCACCTTTAAACCGCCCATTGTACAAAAAGCACCAACACTCAATTTGAAACCATAAAACGGTCCTTTTTCTACCGACCTTAGATATTGGGGATCCTTACCAAAGAATTGATCCTCACCATTTTCAACAAACTGGTTGTATTGTCCAATCGTCTTTGTCAACTTTTCTTGAGGAAGATTCATTTCTTTTGCTAAATTTTCAATAGTGTCGGCTTTAAAAATAAATGGTTTGTTATCAATAAGAGCTTGATCAATTTCATCTTGTAAATGAGTCATTTTTTGCCCACGTTTAACATAGACGCCTAAGCCCATAAAATTCCCTTTTTCAATCATCTCGGTAATATTTTTTTGATCTAAAATACTATATACACTATTTTGACTATACAAAGCATTTCCAGCATAAGAGAAATTATAAATTACTGATTCATCAACAAAACGCTCGCCGTTTTCATTAACCCAAAGTAGTGGCTGCTGCCCAGCAGCAACGTTCATCTGACTGTTCATCATTTTAAAAGATGGTTCTTCAGGGTCTTTTAAATAGCCACCAAATAGCATTGCCATGCCCATTCCTGCTTTTTGTCCGCCTACTTGCCAACCTAAGCGTAAACCATCACCAGTACCTTTACCAGAAGAAACGGTAACTAATCTCGTCAAATCATAGTCAGTATCATGAGCCATCATTTCTGAATTGTTCAGATAACCACCAGCAGCTAGAATAACCACCTTAGCAGTAACTGTCTCAGTTTGACCATCAGCCTCGCTTTTAAGAGTTATTTTTTTCTTACCCCCGCGACAAATTTCCAAATCAATTGCAGAAACCGAAGTCAACAATTCGCCACCTAATTTTTCAAATTTAGGTTGTAACGCTTTATGCATCACTGCGTCCCCAAAGCCTTCATAAATATGCCAAGTAGCCTCTCCTGCTCCCATTGCTTGAACGCCTTCATACTTAACACCTTCATCATGGAGCCATTGGACATTTTCTGCACTAGCATCTAAATATTTGCGCCAAATTCTTGAATCAGCTTTATACTTTGAATATTCGACTTCTTCTTGCAAAACATCAATTGTTGAAACGTCAATTCCTTGCTTTTTCTGTAAATATGAATCAACTGCAAATAAACCCTCGCTATAATTAGCCGACCCACCTGTATGACGTCCTTTTTCGAGCATTAAAACTTGATTGCCATGTTCAACGGCGGTTAAGGCAGCAGCCTGACCTGCAGCACCCGAACCAACAACGACTACATCATAAGTTGATAACTTTGTTAAACTCATTAGACTTTTCCTCCAAATAAATAATTTATGCTTTAATCCTAGCTTCTATCTGCGTAGAATGACAGGTAGAATATTTTGCGTCAGGCGAAGATGGAGGTTCGGGTAAAAATGAATTTTGATCAACTAAATACTTTTATATCAGTAGTTGAAACGGGCAGTTTCCAAAAGACTGCAAAGACTAAATATGTTAGCCAGAGATCTGTTTCTCAATCAATGCAAAAATTGGAAGAAGAATTAGGCTTTGAACTTTTTAAGCGTGGCAAAAACAAAATTATTGTTACTGATCAGGGACAAGCATTCTTCTTAAAAACTAAGGAAATGCTTCATAGCTACTTTGTTGAAATTAATTCTTTACGTCATCAAACTACTTCAGTTCACCAAGAATTTAAAATTGGTTATTTTTCACCATTTGAAGGAGCATTAATGCGAAAACAAGTCTATGCTTTCAGTAAGAAGTATCCGAACATAAAATTTAAAATTACTGAAGAAAGTATTGAGCACCTTATTTCTGATGTATCTCTAGGTATTCTAGATATGGCTTATATATTGGACTACGGTTCACAAGAATTTTTGACAAAAAATCTAACTAGCAAAACCGTATTTCAAAGCACCATGGTTATTGGCGTCAGCAAACTCAATCCCTTAAGTCAGAACAACACCTTTCCTATTAAAGCATTGAAAGATAAACCGATGCTCTACTATAGTCCAGAAAAAACTAATTATCTAAAGCATGCTTTCCTGGCAACTTTGCCAGAAGCATATCAAAATATTCCAGTTGCACGTGTTTCAACAATCGAGCAAATGCAAACTTTAGTTACAGCTAATCAAGCTAATGCATATTATCCCGATGGTCTAATTCAATTAGGTTCTAATACCGAATCAGAAATTAGCTACCTACCTTTGCAAGGAAATGAAAACAGTCAAAAATTTAAAATTCAGTCTATTTATCCTAAGCAAAGCAAAAAGTGTAACTTAATTAAACAATTTTTAGGTTAAAATCCTGTCATTGCATCTTGGGTTCAATTAAGCTCGATCTAATTAAACGTAATCTTGGCATGATTCTCTCAGAGCATAAACTATATTCAATAGTCACAAGACTTACATATTATCCATTATTGATCGTAGTGATTACCTACAGCATTCCTTATCTTCCAATTTAAACAGACTAAAGATATGCTTTGCACTAGTATCCAGATGAAAGCTGATGTTTAAATGACTATCAAAAATTTAGGTTTAAACTAAAGCAAAACATGGTAAAAAGCAACAAATAGTTGACACCATTTTTGCATAGCGGTTGAATTAATCATTATCTAGACTAAGAAAAGGACCAACTCCAATTAAATTTTGGGAGTTGGTCCTTTTCTAAAATCTAATAAATTTTTTTCATTTGCAACAGATAGCGATTTTTACGGATCGCATTTATCTTAAACAGTTTCGTGATCTGTTTGTAACAGTAAATTATATAGCGAGCCGTACAAATTAGAATCATTTCTAAACTTAGCAGCAACAATTTCCGGTTTAGTTAAAGTTTGACCGATAATCGAATTATCATCATTAACTAGTTGATCATAAGCATGCTTAATTCCATCAATCAAGCATGCTTGGGCACTAATTCCACCACCAATGGCAATTTTATTAACGTCAACCACAGTTTGCATGTTAAGAATTAAAGTAGCAATCTGCAAACAATACTGTTCAAAAATAGCAACTGCCTCGGGAACATGGTTTTTAATTGCTTCAAAAGCGTGAACACCATCGCTTACATCCTCATAACCTAATTGTTCATTTACCTGGCCAACAAAGCGAACGGCCGAGCATAACTTGCCGATACTACCCTGCATATCCTTAGGATTAGAAATATCAGCAATCATGAAGCTCATTTCTCCGGCTTGATTATGCGTACCTTGAAGAAGGTGACCGTCGACTATAATACCGCTTCCTACTCCGGTACCCAAGGTAATCGCAGCACAGTTTTTTTCGTCTTTTAAGTTTCCTAACCAATTTTCTGCTAAAATGCTTGCTTTACCATCATTAATTACGGCAACAGGAAAATCTTCTGCTTCATAAATTTGACCAAAATCTATTCCATCTAAAAAAGGAATAGCACCACCAAACCTAATTTTCGTTTTGTCAATTTTACCTGGTGCACAAAAAGCTAAGCCTTTAATTGAACCGGTATATTTTTGAACGATTTGATCAATTTGTGCCAGAAACTTGTCTTTGCCATCTGGCGTGCTCACTTTACCTTTTTCAATTATATGACCAGATAAATCAATTTGTGCGTACTTGATTTCAGTACCGCCAATATCAATACTTAAATAATTTTTCATACTAACCCTTCAAGAAAAAATTTAGTCAAAAACCAAATAACTATCAAAACTTAAATTTAACATGGAATCATCTTGAAACAATGTCTGATGAAATTTCCTTTTAAAATTATAACTTAAAAAAATTTCTTTTTTGATAAAATTAGATTTTATTTGTTTCTTTGTAAGATTTTTAAAAAATATTTTTTGTCTTTGGGAATATCTGACTAAGCAAAAAAACTGACTTCAATAAGTTTGAAATCAGTTTTAAGAAAAGTTTTTAACCAATTTGATAATGTTTAGTACCAGCAGTCATCCTAATTAATCTTGCGAAACACTATCAATTATAATTAGCGCTTAATTTTTTGCAGCGTTTATTCCGGCTAAACGGCCAAACGTTTGAGCATGACTTGATGCTAGTCCGGGAACACGATCATTATATGACCCCCAGAAAAAGCCACCTGAATCATTACCTCCAGCATATAAATGTTTAATAGGATCATGGTTTTTATCAAGTACTTCCATTTTCGAGTTGACCCTTAAACCATCCAGAGTGCAAAGAATTCGACCTCCTAGTATACAACCATAAAAAGGCGGTTTCTTAATTGGAGTTATGCGATAAGATTCTTTCCCAAATTCACAATCTTCGTTGGCAATAACTGCTTGATTATTAGCAGCAATCGATTTATTAACTGCAGCAAGTGGCAGGTTCAATTTATCAGCTAGTTCTTCAACAGAATCAGCTTTAACTACTAATCCCTTGTTAACATAATTTTCCGTATCAGCAATAAAAGCTTCTTTATCTTTCATATAACCTGGAAAGCCATAGCGTGCGCAACCTAACATATGCATTTTTTCAAGTACCTGCCCGTATTGGTCATCCCAGATCATAGCGTATAAATAGCCTGGTTCTTTGCTTGCCGCATTTACAATAAACTGGTAAGGTACTGATTCATTGGAAAATCGCTCACCTTTTAAATTAACCTTTAAGAAAGGATATGAACCAATCCACAACCAATTATCATAAGTTGCCGTTTGATAATACATATCTTCTGTCTTAGTGCCGACAGGCACAAGTCCACGATCAAAAATACTCTCTGCTGGTTCTTCGTCTTTGATTGCGCCAACATTCAAGGCAGCTGTAATCCCTGCACCATTTGAACGAGGAGAATCATTATAAGTATTTTTCTTTAAAGCCAGTGGATCCCATTTGCTAAGTAAGCTCTTATTAGCTGAATACCCACCAGTCGCTAAAATAATTCCTTTTTTAGCTACAATTTCATAAAATTCATTAGTCTTCAAATCTTTAACAATAGCACTAGAAACAACATCTTGAGACTTATGCAAACCAACGAGTGCTGTTTGATACCTTATTTCTACACCATGTTTTTTCTGATAGTCTACAAACCAATCACCATATGAGACAAAAGATTGATCATCGATAGTCGGATCGTTTTCAGTTGGAAAACCTTGATACGCTTTACTAGTAACCATAGCGTCCGGTTCTGATCTAAAATGAGCACCATGTGGTTTTAAGATATTATCTTCAAGCCAATTAACACTTTCGCTACTATTATCTGCCCATGTTTTTAGCAGTTTTTCATCAACGTTATGCTGAGCAAATGCAGCCAGTGACTCAACTAAATCAGTTTTATTAATAACCGTTCCTGCCCGCTTTTGCGCGTTACTACTAACACTAGCAATGCCTACACGCATTAAATTAATTGTTTTTTCTTTTTCAATCAAAACGACTTGGGCACCATGTTCCTTTGCAGCTGCAGCAGCCATCATCCCAGCATTACCTGCTCCCACCACTAGAACATCGGTTTGAATAACTTTACTAGGTTTAATATTTTGTAAATCATAGCCATCAACGTTTTTATATTCAATCATTGTATATCCTCCAATTCTTCCTTCATATTAATAGCGCTTTCAGCTATAATAATAGCATCGGTAAGAATGTTTGATTATCAATTATCTTATTAGTGATAAGTTTTTCTTTTCAGGAGCAATATGAATTTAGATCACTTAGCTATTTTTGTAGATTTAGCAGAAACGTTAAATTTTCGCAAAACCGCTTATCGTAAAAGTATTTCACAACCAGCAGTTTCTCAGGCTATTAATTCCGTTGAAAATGAAATAGGCGTTAAACTATTTAAAAGATCTCGCAGTGGTGTAGCAATTCTGCCAACTGGTCAATTGCTTTATGAAAATATCAAGCCTCTGTTAAACACCTACTATAAAACAATCCAAATAGTGCGTGAAAAGAATAATCAACGTTCCACTTTAACTATTGGAATTACTGATTCTCCTTTTGAGTCATTCTTTATTCCTAGATCATTGCCCAAGTTCCAAAGGCAACATCCAAATATTAAGCTTTTTATCCAAAATTTCGATCATACGCAGCTTAAACGACAATTAATCAATGGCGACTGTGATTTAGTCTTAACAACCCAAGATGATGTTGAGAAAAACAAAAATATTAATTATCTTGAACTTGTAAACGGAAATTTTTGTGCTGTGGTGCCCAAAAATAATCATTTATCTGGGAAAAAACAGTTTTCACTGAATGATTTTCAAGGGCAAAATTTGATTCTTCTAGATAATAATTGGTGTCCACCTGAACAACTCAAGTTACAAGAACTTATTCGTAAAAAAAAGATAGTCAAAGACATCGCGTATGTTAATAATGTGAATACCGCAAATATTATGTGCGAAGCTGAGCTAGGGATTACTTTATGTCCTGACTTTATTTGCGGTAAAGAAAATCAATTTATTAAGCCAATTACTATTGATTATCCAGTGCGACTAAGCTATGGAATAGCAACTTTAAAAGGTAATTCAAATAGAGATATTTCTTTATTTGCCCAATATTTTAAAACACAGTTTTAAAATGGAAAGATAATCATGCTAAACATCAAAAGACAAATTCTAATTGCTTTACTTAATCAAAAAAAGGGATTGAGAAGCAGTGATTTAGCAAAGCAACTAGATGTCACACCAAGAACTATTAGAAATAATATTACAGAGTTAAACCGGTCTTTGCAGGGAAAGGTAATTGGTTACCGCAGACCATTTTTCTACATAAGTAATCCAGAACTTGTAAGAAGACACATTTTTATCAAGGATAATCAATTACACTATCCAAATTACCCGTCTGATAGGCCATTTTTAATCTATTTACAATTATATAATCAACCAAAAGTTAAAATTCAGGATATATCTTCAAAGCTTCACATTGGAAGAAACGAAATTGAAAATTCAATCAAAGATTTAAAAAGGCTTTGTTGCCAATATCATCTTAAAATTGAAACAAATTCTTCAGGCATTAGTCTTGTTGGTCAACAAATATGGCAAAATTATGTATTGGCATTATTATCAACAAAGCGCATAAGTAGGTTAGTTAAAAACCAATACCTCTATTTAATCTTCCAAGAAAAATTTTCAAAGGATAAATTTATTAGCAAAATTACCACAATAAATAAAAAAGTCAAAAACGAATATAACTTACAATTAGAAGATAAAGACCTTTATATATTGGCTTTAATGACTATGCTCGAAAATGGTACTAGCAAACAGTATCAAAAATTTTATCAAGAACTAATCTTTTATGTTAATAGTAAAACTCTTAAATTGTGCGAGAGTGACAAAGTAATCTACCAATCTTTAGTCAAAGTATTTCCTCAATACAAAGACACTATTTATAATGGGCTTGGCAATATCAGTCATCACCTAAAATTGGTTCAATTTCAGCCAAGCTATTTCTCTTTAAATATTAAAAAGACTAAAATAGCAAATATAACTCTAAGCTATACCGAACAAGATAAAGAATTTATCTCCTTTTTAAGACATATACCAACGAAATTTTTGCGAAAAAGAATTGTTGTTTATGAATCAAATATCTTCGAATTAACCAAATACGGCGATAAATTAGCGTTTTTAACTATTTTGTTTCCCGAACTTGAAATTAAACTTTCTAATAACCTTTTTGATTTAGATAAGTTATTACACGTTAAGAATGAGCAAATTATTTTTCTAGCAAAAAAAGAACGCATTTCATTATTTGATGAAAAATATCATATCCAATTTTTTAAATTAGAACCAAAAATCAGCCAAAAGCTGATTTACTACTTACTCGAACAAGAATAATAGAAAATTCCCCGACTTGGGGAATTTTTTATTATTGTTTATTAACATTTTATCCTTAATAATATAGTTAAATTAATTGCTTACAAGAAAGTGAGGAAACAACATGAATAAGGATTTCTTGTGGGGAGCTTCTAGTTCCTCTTTTCAAGCAGAAGGAATGTGGCAAAAAGCTGGTCAAGGAGCGTCTGTAATTGAGCTTGATCAAGCAAACAACATTGAATCTTTCAAAAAAGGCGTTGATTTTTACCATCGCTTTCCAGAAGACATTGAATATATGAAAAAAGCCGGTTTAAAGGCCTTTAGATTTTCAATTTCATGGCCAAGAATTTTTCCGGAAGGCTCTGGTCAACCTAACATAGAAGGAATCAATTATTACCAAAAAATAATTAAACAGTTACGCGAAGCAAAAATAGAACCAATAGTTACGATTTATCATTTTGATTATCCTCTTACCCTAGTAAAAAGATATGGCGGCTGGATATCGAAAAAAAGTATAGATGATTACTTATCATATTGTCGCTATTTATTTGAACAATTAGGAAATCAAGTCAAGTATTGGATAACCATTAATGAGCAAGATCACGTTATAAAAATTCCAACAAGATTAGGGATTAAATCAGATTCTTTTGCTAAGCATATGCAAGAATGCTACCAAGCTAATCACAACATGTCAGTTGCCTCAGCATTAGCCATAAAATTGTGTCATGAAATGATTCCAGATGCAAAAATTGGACCAGCTCTTTCTTACCAACCATATTATCCTGCAAGCAACCAATTATCAGATAAAAAGGCAGCTCAGTATGCTGATCTTTTAACTCAAAAATATTTGTTGGATTTACAATGCAAAGGCTTTTATTCACAAGAGTTTAAAAACTATTTGCAATGGAAAAATGTTAATCTAGACATTAAAGCAAATGAGTTAGATGAAATTAAGCAAAACCACCCGGATTTTATTGGAATTAATTATTATTCAAGCAATATAGTTCAATATTTGCCACCCGAGAATAAATACGGTCAAATTGAAGGTCATCCTGTACCCAAAAAAGAGTTTGGGCTCTATGAGATCAAAAATGATCCTAGGTTAGATACAACCAAATGGGGCTGGAGTATTGATCCAAAAGGATTAAAAATCGCTTTAAAAAATATTTATTCTCAATACCATTTGCCACTTTTGATTACTGAAAATGGTTTTGGTGACCAAGATCATCTAGTAAACGGCAACATAAATGATCAAGATAGAGTTAACTATTTAAAAGCTCACATCAATCAAATGTTAGATGCTATCAAACAAAATATACCTGTGCTAGGTTATTGCATTTGGAGCTTTACCGATGTGATTAGTGGACATAATGGTAGTAATAAGCGATATGGCTTAATCTATGTTGATCAAAATATGGACCGAATCCCCAAAAAGAGTTTCATGTTTTATCAAGCTCTTATAAAGCAGATGGAAGGAGTCAATTCTAATGAAAACAACAGTTATTGAATTTCAAAATTTTATGCAACATAAAGTCGGTCATATTATAACCAAAATGGCCCAAAATAAGGTTTTGCAATCAATTCAACAAGGAATGATTGCCACCCTGCCCTTCTTAATTTTAGGATCATTTGCTAGTATTATCGTTAATTTTCCTTATACTCCTTTTACTAAATTCCTTAAAGTCAGTGGACTTTATGCCTTTCTAAATATTCCTTATCAACTTACGATGGGGATTTTAGCTATTTATGTTACTTTTTTACGGCAAAGGCTTTTAGTGAGAAAAATGAAGTTAGATCGATTTTACCGGCAATTATGTCTGTGTTGGCGCTACTGATGCTGTCACCGTTAAAAACATTTATGGTTAAAGGGCCACAAAACAAAGCTGTTCCGACTCAATTTCTGCCATTTGATAACATCGGAGTCAAAGGCTTGTTTTTAGGATTAATTTTGGCGATTGTCATTAGTGCAATCTATTGTAAGTTAATTAACAGCAATTGGACGATTAAAATGCCGCAAGGTGTTCCCGAAAACATTTCTACTTCATT
This sequence comes from Lactobacillus sp. B4026, assembly GCF_026535825.1. Lineage (NCBI taxonomy): Bacteria > Bacillati > Bacillota > Bacilli > Lactobacillales > Lactobacillaceae > Lactobacillus > Lactobacillus sp. B4026. The sequence continues at coordinate 96,411 of NZ_JAFNPD010000002.1, read as the reverse complement.
TAAATCACTAATACCAATTATTTTAATCACCATTATCATCGTCATTATTAAATATTTAATGTCGCTAACCCAATACGGCGACTTAAATACTGCAATTTATTCATTACTTCAGGTACCTCTTCAAAAAATTGGCACTTCTCCTTGGGCAATTTTGCTTGTGGTAATTTTGAATAGTTTGTTTTTTTACTTTGGTATTCATTCTTTAGCTATTAATTCAATCGTTATGCCAATACTTTATGCACTAGACTTTCAAAACTTAGCCGCTTTCAATGCCGGTCACACAGTTACTAATTTAATTACCTGGCGTTTTTTCTACATGACAAGTAAAATCGGCGGTACTGGTTGTGCATTAGGATTAGTAATCTATTTAGCTTTCTTTGCAAAATCTAAGCAATTTAAAATGTTGGGTCGTTTATCACTTATTCCGGTTCTATTTAATACAGACGAACCAATCATCTTTGGCTTACCAATTGTACTAAATCCAATTATGTTCATTCCGTTTATTCTTGCCCCAGTTGTTAGTTTTTTGGGATCATATGCTTGCGAATTATTACATTTAGTTAGGCCAGTAATCGGCTTTGCCCTACCAGAACAAACACCTGTAATCATAAGCGGACTAATACAATCAGGTCCAGCTTTTGCAATAATGCAAGTAATAATGATTTTTATTACAGCTTTAATCTATTTACCTTTTGCAAAAATAGCTGACAAGAAGGCCCTAGCAAAAGAATTAAATGCTTAATTGACTTACAAAAAAAGAGTGAAATTTATCTAATAGACTAAAATTCAAATATTTTAGCAAATACAAGATAAATAACTCACTCTTTTTTATTTGTGTTGCTTAAAAAGCCATGGTAATAACTCTGGGGTATTAAAAGCTCTCGCCCAACTTGCATGCGGATTAGGCTTAACAGTGTTCTTAGGATAAATAGTGACCTTCAGCTGATTGCCCCCTGCTTGGTGAATGGCTTCTTCAGCTTTCTTAGTTCCGAGTACCCCAACAGTTGGATCATCTTCGGCATGAAAGGCCCAAATTGGTAATTGTGACAAAGTCTTACCTTCTTCAGGGCTTGCAAGCATATACCGTCCTTTTCCTTGATCACCATAACCTTTTTTGCCATCATCATATACATAACCGGAACAAGGCACTAGAGCGGCAAAAAGATCTGCATGATGTAGGCCCATATACCAAGTTGTCGAAGCACCATTTGATAAGCCAGTTAAATAAATGCGCTTCGTGTCAATGTTGCACTCAGATTCTATTTGTTTAAGTAAAATGAACAGTGCTTTGCGAAAATCTTTTCTAAACCACCCATTTAGAGTTGGTGCCCAAGTAGCTTGCGGAACTAAAATAACAGCATCTTCTTTAGTTTTAGCATAATCATGCAAGGTCTTTGGCACATCATTGGCCAGTAGTGGCATGCCATTGTTAAAACCACGCTCGCCAGAACCATGTAAAAACAATACTAACGGCCGCTTTTTCCGATTGGTGCCAGAAGCATAAATTGAATAGCTTAATTGAATTGTATCCGTTTGAATAATTTTTTGCTTAAAATCTGCTAAAAATGGATCTGGTTGGAACGCAACTTCAATTTCAGGTTGTATCCCGTTAACGTGAAGCATTATTTGTGGCAAAGCTACCTGATTAATAAACTTAGCCGGATCAAAACTTAAGGCTAACAATTCCTTGGTCAATTTAAAATAATAGATTATCTGATTTTGCTCTTCCTCAATCTTAGTTATTTGTAATTCTTTACCTTCTATTGTAAAAGAAATTCGTTTTTGTAAATCTTTGGTTATTTGACTTGGCGTAATCTTGGCGCTGGTTACGAAATAACCATTATCAGTAACTTCTTCTTGATACACTACATTTAATTTCATGCTCATAACTCCTATTTTGTTGTTTTTCTTAACCTATTGTTTCTAATAATTGCCAAAATCACAAAAACAATTCCGACAAATACTAAATACCACATTGCAATTCTGATGATGTTCATTGGTCCCGACAAATGTAAAATGGATGCTGTAAGTGCCATCGTGTATGGTGAAATAAAAGCTCCACCATTGTTAAATACTTTTGCCAAAGATAAGAAGAAATCCTTGGAAGTTGCTGGCACATCTTCCATTACCGCACCATAAATATACGGAAAAATAATATTTGTGGCAGAAATTACCATCATTGATATCGTGAATACCAGCATATTAGGCGAATGAAGCACGCCCCAATAGCCAATAACCCCTAACAACATCGTAAATACTGGTGTGTAATGTCCCAGTAACCGGTAAATTTTGCCATAAAAAGCTGTAAAAACTGCGCCAGCAAGTCCTGCTAACGCTAAAGCAGTTGAGAAAAACTCTTGGTGTGCTAAATTTAGTTGCTGAATTACCAGCGGAGTATCGGTTTGTTGTGGCATAATTGCATTGAAATATACAAATGACATTAGTATTGCTACTAATGCTAAGATCGGCACATTAGTAGTTTTCTTTTCGGATTTAGCTTTAACTAGTTCTTCTTTTTGCCGAGATTTAATTTGTGCTTCAGTCTCTTTGCTATAGCCTAAAGCAAATAACAAAATGATTGGGATAAACAGCAGGTAAACTAAATATGCTGCTTGCCAATTAATTTCAAGTAGTAAACCCGCAACAAAAACCGCCAAGCTTTGACCAAATGTTTGAATTGCTGACTGATAACCAAGTAAGGTCCGTTGCTCATCCCCACTCCAAATATCTCCAATTAAACTGGCCGTTGAAGTTGAATATAAACCGTTACCTGCTCCTAATACAAAACGTGCAATTTGAATCAGGTGAAAGTTGGTGCTAAAAAATGGCGCAACGCCCCCAATTAAACCGCAAAACAGGCCAAGCAAAACGGTTTTTCTTTTACCCAAGTATTTAATAAATAACGTTGACAAAAGGACAAAGATTACCATCCCAATTGAAGGAATAGTCACTAATGCTTTCACATTCGCTACGCTTTCATGGGTAAAGTGCTTTGTCATCATTGGTAAAGTGCCCGAAACCGCACTAGCTGCAGTTAACAAGGTTGAAATTGATAAAATACCTACTTTTAAAAGTGGACTATTTTGCTTAATATTCTGAGTCATTTTCCTCTCCTTCCATGTAATCGCTTACTAAGATATTATAAGAGAAGAATATTGACTAAATATTGCAATTATTTTTATTAAATAGGTAAATTATTGACTTTTTAACTTTTTCCGATAAGTGGAAGGTGTTGCACTATAGACGTCTTTAAATATTTTTTGCAGGCTTCGAACATTGGCAAAACCGCATTGGTCGGCAATAACGGTAACAGGCAAATCAGTATTAACTAGTAAATCATAGGCATGTTGTAAACGAATCAGCTGCAAGTAATGAATCAAGCTTGTTTGTACTTCGATTTTAAATAAGCGATCCAAATATGCCTTTGAAAGGCCAAAGTGATCAGCAACTTCGCCTAAGGTTAAGCTATCTCGATAATTGGCGGTTAAAAAATTAATGATATCTTTAACCTTGTCCTGCTTTCTGGCATCATTAAAGCAAATAATATTCTTTTTTGGTACAACAAAATTTTTGAGAAGAAGCGCCATTAAAAGATAAAAATGTCCTAATATTTCAATCTTATTTTCATGATCATGTTGATTAGTCCAAAGCTGATAAATCCTTGTTAGCTCAGTTTTTACCTTTAGCATTATTTCCTGATCAGTGATTTGAGAAATAAAATACAAATGATTAATTTCAGGCAGCAATTCATTCAAGAACTCAAATGGAACAAGAATGGTAATTGATCGACGAGCATCACCTGGACCAATATTTTCGACACCATGAACTTCACCAGAATTAATAATTATGAAATCGCCGTCACTCAAGTGCGTTTTGTGCCCCGAAGTTAGGTAATCGCCTTCACCATGAATAGTAAAATCAATTTCTAGGGCACGGTGCCAGTGTTTAGTAATTTGAAGTGCTGAAGAATTATGAATAATAATCTTAAACGGTAAGATTCCCTTAGTAACAATAATTTCATGACGAAACATCTTTATCTTCCTTTACTGTGGTAGATAATGATTAAGTAATAAAAAATGGCGTAGTAATTGATTAAATTGTTGCGGTACTTCTGCCATTATATCGTGACCACAATTTGGCACAATGGCAGCGGTAATTTGAGGATTTTGTTCTGCCATCCAGTTTGCGAACTGAAAAGGATAATATGGACTTTTTTCAGCCGCAAAGATAATCATCTTCTGGCTGCTACACTTAATTATTGTCCGCCAGTCTAGCTGAACATGCTCTTGCAATAAGTCCAAATTTGCTTTTCGATCAAATGGGTAAGCAATTTTGGCTGGTAATAATTCCGTCATGACAGAACTATCGATGCCATGAAGCGTTTCATGCACCTGCGGAGTTAATAGGGTCAAGTCTTGGTAATTTTCCAAAGTAAAATTCATAAAGCCATAGTGCCAAGACTTCGTATTTAGCATATATGGGCTTTGATCGATAATAACTGCTATATCAATAATTTGCGGTTTAATTTTTAACAAGTTATAAATAATACTCCCGCCCATTGAATGGCCAATAAACGTGGCCCGAGTTATTTTTAGAAAACTTAATAGCTCAATTAGATCCTTAGTTAGTCTTTCAAGTGATTGTCCTTTGGCTGTACGCTGGCTTTTACCCATATTACGGTGATCATAAGTTAAAACGCTATAACCCATTTTTCTAAGGTAGGAAACTTGTTTTGTCCAAACTTCTTGATAGCCACCAAAACCGGTTATTAGAATCAGTGGCTTACCGGTGCCATAAAGATGAAAATTAAGTTCCACGTTATCGCTTGTTTTAAAAATACTCATTTATTTTCCTGTAAAAATTGCCAAGGATCGACAACTAGAAGTGGTCCCGCAACGGTTTTTACCAAAGTTTTTTTACTACGATTAGCAGCATATTCCTCTAATGAAAAACCGTTTTGACCTTTGACTACTTGTACATCAGCGTGCACATGATACTGATTCAGCTTTTGCAAAAGTTCTTGGGCCTGACTTCTGTTTAACGTAGGAGTTTGATAAAGTAGCAAATCTAAGTCACTGACATGTTCCGTCGTGTTTTTAACCGTTTTTACACCGGTTGCCATTTCATATCCTAACGAGCCTCCTATTCCCCACTGAAAATTGCTTAATAGCGGGACTATCTTTTGTAATGCCTGAAAAGGTGGAAGTTTTTGTCTATCTTCAGATAACCTTTCCCATCTTTTATGTTGAATAAAGTACTGGGGATGATATTGCTTTTTAATAGCTGCAACATTTAAGTAGCAAGCAAACCTTTGCTTTCGTTCGTAACCTCTTATTCCAACTGGGATCAGATTATCGTTGATTAAGCCCCGTCTAACCACCACTGTTTTTGTCTCAGACAAAGAATCCTTTGCCCAGTCAGGTAAAGGATTCTCGGTTAAAACTAGATCTTGCAAACTAGTGAATTGCAGTAAATCGTTGGGCCATATTGCCGTTAATCGTTCCATTGGTAAAACACAGCTTTACGCATCTCATTAGTTGCCTTCCGGCCACTTGCAATGGCAACTGGATTTTCATACCTATAATGTAAATCGGTCGAGTGCTTCTTGGTACTTATAATGGCCTCATTAATAATTTGCTCAACTTCTGAAACGGCCGCATCATTTGCGTCCCAAGAAGAAACATCAGGGACTAATTTATACAAAGCACCCAATTTGGCATAATTTTTAATGTCATAAGCCATTGCCGGAACGTGCTTCGTAGCCTCTTCTAGTTCTGGAATTGATCTTTGGGTAATTCGAGCAGCCGAAGCTTTTGACATTGCCTGAATGGTAATTGAATCATCAGCTAAGGCAATCATTCTGTTGGATTGCAAACCGTGGGCTAAAAAGCCGCCTGAAACTGCATCCCCTGGAATAAAGGCAATAACTGGATGACCGGCCTGCCGAGCCTTTGCATAGGCGGCTACCGCAGAAGCTAAACTAATGTGAATACCTATCAATTCCTCCTTATACCCATAAGCTTGGCTTGGAACATCAACGATTAAGATAAGCGGACGTTTAACATCTTTATTTTGATCTTCAGCAACAATTTGATTAACGATTTTTGCAACTAAAAATCCTTCTTGCAACCCCACCTCACCGTGACGTACACGAGGAAAGCGATTATTTTCATTAGGAACAATCGCAATAAATTCTTTGCCATCTTTTTCCGCATGAAGAACTGTTGGATAATCTGATTTTGCATTCGGTAAACCAGTTAGCTTTTCAAACCACAAGCGGCCACGAGACTTGGTAGTTGCCTTATCCCCAGCTACCGCTTGGTTTATATTATGCTTATTAGCCTGATTTTTAGCATAAAGAGAACAATATTGCTTTGTAGTAAGGGGCTTAGCAAAATCAATTTGATCAAGTAAAGATAGATAAAAATCAGATTGCTCAGTCCGATGAGCATCCTTTTTTTCTTCGATTGCTCTATCAATAGCTTCCTTAATAGTCGTGATATCATCTTCGTCAACTTCATCTGCAATTCCTGTAGCTACTCTTTGACGAGTTCCAAGCGTATTCCAAATTAAGTCCTTATCACTAGAATCAAATTCACGTACACCAGCTTCTTGTTCGATAACTTCGGGACCATTTAAAGCAATTCTAGCTTTTGGAGTTGTGATTAAGTATGACATAATTGCACTAGTAATTGACATTCCGCCAAAGCTGCCGACCCTTCCCGGTACTAGTCCAATTACGGGAACATATTGTTTCAAGGCAATAATGGCATTTTGAATTTCAGAAATAGACAATAACCCGTAATTAGCTTCTTGCAGACGAACACCACCAGTATCAAGAATAATTATTGGGTATTCCTTTATACCTTGCTTGTTATCATCTAAGGTTTTTTCTAAAGCTGCAACTATTTTGGCGCCAGATACTTCACCAATTCCACCACCTTGAAACTTTCCTTCGATAGAAATAATTACGACCCTTTTACCGTTTAGTTTACCTTTGACAAGAACAACACCATCATCACTTTCCGGAACAATTTTTTGCGGCTCAAGATGTGGTGAAATCATATCATATTCTGGTCCAACTAATTCTCGACCAGTGCCTTTATCAATTAAAGCATTTGCCCGTTGACGACCATTTAATTCTACAAAACTATTCTTCATTATTTAATGCCTCCATTGCCTGTGTTAATCGTAAATTAACGACACCCGGTGTGGCTCCAAAATCATGAATAACAAACTTGCCTTGTAAAGGATACCTTGCAAAAAAGCGGTCAAGGACATTTTGCCAAACCTGTTTGAAACCGTCACTACCAGTCACAATTTCTAATGTAGTTTTGACATCAGGATAAATTAATACTTCTAAATCTCCGGAGGCAACGACACCAACATGAACAAATTTAGTCACTGGCTGAGTGTTTTGATAGCTAAAATTAAGTTTTTCCATTTTGTTAACCTCCTTATTATGACCATGACCTAAACTTGGCAGGTGGATTGTATAAGCCATGTGACCATTGCACTATATCATCCATTGTTTGAGCAGCCAGTAATGAACGTTTTGCATCCCGGCGGGCAACACCAATATCTTCTGGTAAAGCAACGATCCCTTGATCGCGCAGTTTTTGGACCTCTTTTGGCTTTGAGCGCAAGCCAACCGGTGTCACACCTGCTACTGCTTCAATTGCAGCTTTTCTTTGTTCCATACTGTCAGTTTTATACAGATATGCGATTCCTTCTTCAGTCACGATATGGGTCGTATCCTCGGTATAAATCATAATTGGAACGTTAGCTAATTTAGCTTCTTTACGTACCTTTTCAGCATCTAAGTGATCAACAAAAACGGGCTTTTTATTAGAACCAAATGTTTCAACCATCTGCACAACGAGCTTTTGCCCTTTTGCCAATGGGTTATCTTCGGGCTTCAAGCTTTGCCAAGCAGGAGTTGAATGACGCCGACCGGTTGGATTAGAGCCCATGTTAGGCGCACCACCGAAACCAGATAAACGACCATTGGTGACTGTTGAAGAATTACCCCATTGATCGATTTGTAAAGTAGAACCAACAAACATATCACAAGCATATTGTCCGGCAACTTGGCCTAGGGCACGATTCGACCGCATTGTTCCGTCATTACCTACAAAGAAAATATCTGGTCGCGCCATAATGTACTTTTCCATCCCTACTTCACCACCAAACGAGTGAATTGATTCCACCCAGCCGCTTTCGATTGCTGGTATTAAGGTTGGGGTTGGATTTAGTTCCCAGTTACGACAAATTTTGCCTTTTAAGCCCAGTTGCTCACCATAAGTTGGTAAGAGAAGTTCAATTGCGGAAGTGTTAAAACCTACACCGTGGTTTAAAGTTTGAACATTGTGTTTTTCATATATTCCCCGAATTGCCATCATGCCCATTAAAATTTGCAGTTCGCTAATTGCTTGTGGGTCACGGGTAAATAGTGGCTCAAGCTGGTAAGGCTGATCAGCGGGAATAACCACATCAACCCAACCGGCAGGAATATCAACTCTTGGTACTTGATCAACGATTTCGTTAGCTTGAACGATTACAATGCCATCATGAAAAGCTGCTGCTTCGACAATAGTCGGTGTTTCTTCAGTATTAAAGCCCGTATATAAATTGCCTTCATGGTCTACTTTATCAGCGGCTACTAAAACAACATTAGGAATTAAATCGATAAATAGACGGCCAAAAAGTTCCAAGTATGTGTGAATGTCGCCAACTTCCATGGTGCCATCAGAAATCATTTGCGAAACGCGAGTGCTCTGAGGACCTGCGTAAGAAAAATCCATTTTGGCAGCAATTCCTAAGTCAAAAATGTCTAAATGCTCTGGCCTAGAAATACTTGACATAATCATATGTAAGTCATGAACTTTTTCCGCATCTACTTTTGTCAGTGCTTCTGACAAAAATGAAGCTTGCTTTTGATTATCGCCTTCCAAAACAACCTTGTCTCCAGGTTTAATTAGTGTCTCAAGGACCTTAACAACATCCTCTGTTTTAGCAAATTTCCCCTCGAGCAGTGTCGCCGCTTTTGCTAAGCGTGCATTTTTAGCATCCCGATGGGTGTGCCAATTTCTTTCAGTCATTATCTTTTCCTTTCCATTTATGTAATAAAAAATCTGCGTCATCAATCGTCATATTTGCCAAAGTTATATTAGCTAGTTGATTCGTTTTTGCATTTAATAATTTAGTAAAAGCAGTTCCTGGAGCAAATTCCACGCTTACTTGTGGGTTGTATTCAAGAGCCACATTGATCATTGTTTCCCAAAAAACGGGATGAGTTAGATTATTGGCCAAATCATAGCTAATTTCAGCTATATTTTTAACCGGATGTCCATTATTATTTGCTAAATAAATACAGGTAGGAGAATGCAACTCTAACTTCCCAATCTGTTTGGTCAATTTATCCGCCACGCTTTGCATCAATGGTGAATGCGAAGGATTCGGAACTTGTAAAAGTTTAGCCTTGGCTGCACCGCTCTCTTTAGCTAATTTGAGTACAGCTTGAATAGCAGTTATTTTGCCAGACAAAGTGTTTTGCAATTCAGAATTTTGGTTTGATAAAAAGACCGGATCTTTTTTCGTGTTCACTTGTTGCACCAAGTTCCCAACTTCTTGACGAGATAGACCTACAACGACACCCATGCCATAGCCTATTGGAAATGATGATTGCATTAGACTTGCTCGCAAACTTACAAGTTTAAAAACATCCTCTTTATTAATAACGCCGGCAGCATAGGCAGCGGCAAAAACTCCAAGTGAATGTCCCGCTACTATATCTGGCAGCCAGCCTTTTTCTTTGAGCTGATCAATTTGCTGAACTTGCAACAGCAAAATACTAAGCTGAATTTGTTGCGAATTTTGATAGCCCTTTTCACTGTCTACAAGCTTCACACCTGTCCAACTTTCAACCTTACTTTTTAATGTCGGGTCAATCTTTTGAAGCATCCCGGCCTTTTGACCCCCTTGACCGGGAAATAACCATAAGTATTTCAAGTTATCACCTCTTTGGATCTCACAAAAACAGTTTAACCCTAATCGATAACCATTTATAATAGATAATAGGAATAATAGTTAACTAAAAGGTTATCAATTGGTGTAAAAAATGAATTTAACCGGATTAAAATATTTTGTTAGTGTTGCAAGTATAGGTTCAGTGACTGAAGCAGCTAAGCTGGCATACGTAAGTGAATCAGCAATTAGTAAAACCATCAGGCAATTAGAAGAAGAAATAGGCGTTAAATTGTTTGACCGGCAAGGAAGAACAATTCAGCTTAACCAACAAGGAAAGATTTTTTATTCATATGTTTCCGATAGCTTAAATTTACTAAACCGTGGAATTAAGGCTGTCCAAACTAATAAAGACCAAGAAAATAGCCAAATTAATGTTCTTTTTACTGTTGGCTCACCGCTCATCCCACTTGTTGCCCTTAAAATGCAAAAATTACTGCCTAACGTCAGTCTAAATATTCATCAACGGACAACCTTCGCTAAGGATTTAAAGCAGTTTGATTTTATTATCTCTTCCAATAAAATCGACCATTTTACCGCAATTCCGTTATTAAAAGAAGAAATAGTAATTGGCTGGCAAAAGAATTTTATGCAAGGTAAACATAATTTAGATGTTAAAGATTTACCGAATTTTACTTTTGTCGGCGAAAGTGATGAAACTGAATTGCAACAAACAATTAATCAGTTTTTAGCTAAAAATGAATTAAAACTCAATTTTAAATATCAATCTGATGAACCAGCTACGGTGCGAGAAATGATTGCAGCAGGTCTAGGCATGGGCTTTATTCCCAAAGTTACCTGGGGAAGCTTTTTTACCAATTTTCATTTAATCGACAGTGCAAGAATTTTCCCCAATTCGCCGCAAAGAACAATTTATCTAAATACTCCCTACCAAAATTTAACTGATAACCAAAGATTATTTAGTAACGAAATCGCTGCAGTACTAACGGGTGCACAAAATAGTTAGAATATAATTACTAAAAATGGGCTTGCGTTTTTACCAAAAAGCGCATATATTAAACTGGAACTTCTTAGGGATCTCACGAATCTTCTAAGAAAGGTCTTAATTAAAATGGATAAATATCCTTATCCCACCTATAAAATTGCTGACATTGGTGACTACTTAAAAGTATTTGCTTGTACAGCAGTGATGTCTCAACCAATCATGTCCTTAATCATGGGAAGTGGTCAGCCTATAAGAACACAAGACATTTTTGGTATTCTGTATAATTTAGTCAAATATACTGCTCCGGCCTTTATTTTTGGCATTTTATATACCACCATTAGAACTAATGATTTAGCGGGAAACTTTTCTTACCGCAAGCATCTGCATTCAAGTTGGTCGAACTTGTTTGTACCAACTATTTGGTGGACTTTGATTTATTTACTAGGAATGCCTTGGCTCCAACAGATTAATCAATTTCATAATTTTGGTTCTTTTTGTTGGCATTTTATTAATGGTAACGCTGCGCCACATTTGTGGTACAACACAATGATGTTGCAATTTATCATCTTAATGCCACTTTTCTGGGCAATCAGTCGCTTTGTCGGCAATAACGTAAAAAAAGGAATTGCTGTAGCATTAATCACCCTAGTTTTATATTTAGCTTGGCTCTTGTTTTACGACACAGAGGTATTTCACGGTGCGCATGAAAAAACGTGGTATCTGCTTGATCGCGTGTTTATTTCGTTTTTTATCTACGGAGTCTTTGGTGTCCTCTGCTGGCAATTGCGGAATCAAGTTAATAACTTTTTACAAAAATTTTGGTGGCTGATCTTAATTGCTTTTGTTGCTTGTTTCATTTGGACCAACTTTGAATTATATCAGTTCGGTCATCCCGTTCTTTTTGCTAATGCACCGTATTATAAGCCATCAATGACATTTTATTGCTTAGCGGTTATTGCATTAATCGCTGCACTTTGCTTATATCAAGTACGAAAAAATTCAGAAACAGCTTTAACAGTTTTCCATTTTCTTGCTACTTATGCCTATCGTGCCTATTTATCAAATGTCTTTTGGAATCAACTGGTCTGGCGTGGACTAAATATGCAATTCCACGCAACATACCACCCATTCTTAACTTTCTTTGGCACATGGATATTAACATGGATTTTGTCATTCACGTCAGCTTATTGTCTGCATATTTGGTGGACGAAAATAAAACAAATAATTTAACTAGATAAAAAGGCTTGGTTCGGTAGTCAACTGAATCAAGCCTTTTATGTTTTAATAATATGCTAAAATTACGTAATAAATAATTGAGTTTGAAAACTTTACTTTTTGACAATAGAAGCTAATCCGGCCATGATGTTTTCATACTGCTGCTCATTTTCAACAAATTTGTCATTATTAACGATAATATCTGCAATTTCTTTAACCCTTAATGCCCCATGTTTTATCTTAAACTGGTCTTTTTTCTTGGTTCGTTCAACTATTTCATCAAAGGTATAGTTTTCCCCATTATCGATAGTTTGTTTCTTAAATTCGCGTTTCGCCCTAACCTCAAGAGGAGCTTCAATATAAATATTAAGCATCTTTGCTCCTAGTTCCTTTTTCAGGTATGCCCCAAGTTCTGAGCGATACAAACTTTCAATCGAAGCGTAATGAGTTCCTGCCTCCTGCATTTTACCAATTAGACGATACAAGAATTCACGAAAAATCTGTTCAGGATTGTTTGCATATAACTTTTCGAAATCATTTTCCGTTGGATGCCCGCTAAATTGATAGTTTCGTTCAAGCATCATCTCTTTTTCAATTGCAATGATTTTCATTCGCTTTATGCCAATACTATCAAAATAAAGTCCAGCTGCTGATTTACCGCATTCACTTAAGCCACCTAATGAGAACATTCCCTTAACATATTCTTTTCTCTTAGTAAATTGCTCATCGGTTATTTTCATGATAATCTCCTTTCATGAATGAAATGGTTTGTTACCATTTAATTGACAGTGCAATTGTATATGCTACCAGAAATAAGCTTATTTAGCAAGCGCTTTCCGTAATCAGTTAGGAAGGATATCAGAATTTCCTAACTATTTTTAGTCCAGACTTCGAACTAAAAGCTATAGTTTCGATATTTTATTAATCTATTTTGGTAAGTTTTGTTTTACCTATTTTTCTAATAAAAAAGAATCTTATCATCACTGATAAGATTCTTTTTTGCTTATATTATAATTTTAATTATTTCATTTGTTCTTGAACTTCAGCAGCAAAGTCTTCTTGCTTCTTTTCGATACCTTCGCCAACTTCATAGCGAGTGTATGCAACAACTTCACAGCCTTCTGACTTAGCATATTCAGCTACTGTCATGTCGCCATCCTTAACGTAAGGTTGGTCAACTAAACAAATTTCACTTAAGTATTTGTTGACACGACCTTCAACAATCTTAGGAATAATGTTGGCAGGTTTGCCTTCATTCTCAGTTTCCTTAGTGAAAACAGCCTTTTGGCGATCAAAGTCAGCCTTTGGAACAGAATCCTTATCAAGGTATTCTGGGTTAATTGCAGCAACATGCATTGCAATGTTCTTTGCTGCTTCTTCGCTATCACCCTTTAAAGTAACAACAGCAACAATTGCACCGCCGTTATGCTTGTAAGCACCAAAAACTTCATCATCGTTCTTATTAATTAAATCAAATCTTCTTAAAGTGATCTTTTCACCAATAACAGCAGTTAAGTTAGTGATTTCTTCACCAATAGTTGAATCACCCATTGGTGCCTTTAAAGCTTCTTCAACGTTAGCTGGCTTTGCAGCAAGAATAGCCTTAGTTACATCATCAACCAACTTAATGAACTTATCATTTGATGAAACGAAATCAGTTTCTGAGTTGATTTCAACAAGAGCAGCAGTGTTACCTTCAAAAGCGTATTCTGCTAAACCTTCAGCAGCAATTCTACCACTCTTCTTAGCAGCTTTAGCAACACCATTTTCTCTTAAGATATCAATTGCCTTTTCAATGTCTCCGTTAGCTTCAACCAAAGCCTTCTTGGAGTCCATCATTCCGGCACCAGTACGATCACGTAACTCTTTAACTTGTTTAGCAGTAATATTTGCCATTGATGTATCCTTCCAAATAAAAGCTAATTATTAAATTAATCTTCTTCTGAACTTTCTTCAGTTTCAGCTGCTTGTTCTGCGTCATCAGCTGCAGCGTCTTTAGCCATTTCAGCTTCAACGTTTGCATCGCTGTCATCTTGGCCTTGTTTTCCTTCGATTACTGCATCAGCCATTGCACCTGAAATTAAGCGAATGGCACGGATTGCATCATCGTTTGAAGGAATAACAACATCAACTGGATCTGGATCAGTATTAGTGTCAACCATAGCAACAACAGGGATACCTAAAATGTTAGCTTCGTGAACAGCTATCTTTTCCTTCTTAGGGTCAACTACGAACATAACATCAGGAATTCTAGGCATATCTTCGATACCACCTAAGAATCTTTCAAGTTTGTCCATTTCTTTAGTCAAAAGTGAAGCTTCCTTCTTTGGTAATACATCAAAGGTACCATCTTCTGACATCTTCTTTAAATCTTTTAATCTTTGAACTCTACTTTGGATAGTCTTCCAGTTAGTCAAAGTACCACCTAACCAACGTTGGTTAACGTAGTATTGACCTGCACGAGTTGCTTCTTCAGCGATTGAATCTTGTGCTTGCTTCTTTGTACCAACAAACAAGATAACTCCACCGTCTTGAGCAACGGCTCTAACAAAAGCATAAGCGTCATCCAACATCTTGATAGTTTTTTGCAAATCAATAATGTAGATACCGTTTCTTTGAGTGAAGATATATGGAGCCATCTTAGGGTCCCATCTTCTAGTTTGGTGACCGAAGTGGACACCAGCTTCAAGTAATTGTTTCATTGAAACTACTGACATAATAAATTCCTCCTATGGTTTTAGTCCTCTCAAGCGGTCATTTCAACGCTTCACCAATGTTTGGCACCAAAACGTTGATCGCTCTTGATGTTTTCTAACTGTGTATTCACACAACACACAGATAAAATCATACTAAATTTAAGACTAAGAATCAAGTCTAAAAATTAACAGCATGCTCATGTAAAAATTTTTCTTTCCATTGGCGTGTATGGTGTTTAAACCAATATTCTCTTTTTAAAGCTAAGCGTTTATCACTAAATTCTTCATGATAGATCATTTTGACCGGTCGCCTATTTTTAGTATATTTTGCACCCTTCCCCGTATTATGAGCCTCAAGCCTTTTAGTTAAATTGTTAGTAAAGCCGCCATAAAAACTTCCATCGCTACACAATAAAACATAAAAGTAATATTTTGCTTGTTGATCGTGCTTGGCTTTTTCTTCTGGTGTTTCGCGAATGATTTTTTGAATCGCTGGTAAAAATGAGCCATCGTGATCGTGGACTTCAATAGCATCTTTTAAAACTAAGCCATCACTAGCAGTGTGCCTGACAGCTTCAATTATAATTAAGTTTGTATCTTCGCCGCGATGAGAAACATAAGGCTGAATGAATTTAATACTTAGGTCATGTTTTAAACAAAAATAGGCAATTTCATTTAACCGTTCAGGTCGATGAACCATGTACATCTTGCCCTTCATTTTTAATAAACCACTAGCAACTGCAATAATTTCTTCCAAAGTAATCATTATTTCATGGCGGGCAATTGCCTTTTTAGGATCAGGATTAACCTTGTGATCCTTGGCAACTTTAAAATAAGGTGGATTGATAACAATCACATCATAAGAATCTTTTCGCAAAAACTGGGCAGCATCCTTAACGTTTTTTTGAAAAACATGGATTCGATTTTCCATTTGATTCAATTGAACAGAACGCATAGCCTGTGAAGCAGCTTCTGGTTGAATTTCTACTGCATCATACTTTGCCCGGTTAAAATAAGCCATATAAATGCTGGCAGCACAATTACCAGAACATAAGTCCGCAACTTTAGAGCTATCTTTAATCGCATCTTTGGCCGTAGCCGCCAATAATAAGGTATCAAGTGAAAAACTAAAGGCATCTTTATCTTGAATAATTTTCAAATTATCGCTATACATATAGTCGATTCGTTCATTTTTGCTCAAATTTACCATAAATATTTTATCCCTTCGCAAAGCTTTGCTATAATATTTTACATCATTGGAGGAAAATATGTTTTATCACATTATACGGCCCATCGCCCGCTTCATTGTGTGGGTGTTAAACGGGCATTTACATGTTAATCATCAAGATCGTATTCCCGAGGGAAATTATATCTTGGCTGCACCTCACCGTACTTGGTGGGAGCCGATTTTATTTGCATTAGCTGCTAGCCCTAAGGAATTTATGTTTATGACTAAAATTGAATTATTCAAAAATCCAATTTTGCGCTTTATATTAAAGCACGCACATGCATTTCCAGTTGATCGTAAAAATCCAGGCCCATCCGCTTTAAAAACCCCAATAAAGGGATTAAGAAAAGGCAATTACTCACTGATTATTTTCCCATCCGGCACACGTCATTCGGCTGAACTTAAAAGTGGGACAATTGCCATTGCTAAATTATCTGGTAAACCAATTGTTCCGGTTGTTTATCAGGGGCCGTTAACTTTTACTGGGCTATTAAAAAGGGAACCGTTAGAAGTTTGTTTTGGGCACCCATTTCGGGTAGATCCGAAAATAAGGTTAACCCACGAAAATGAACATCTTTTAGATAATCAGCTAAAAGATGCTTGGAAAAAAATTGATCAGGAACAAAACCCTGCTTTTCACTATCACGCAAAATAAAAAGATTGAATTCGAAAGAGTTCAGTCTTTTTTTGTAGTGTTAAAATAAATTACAACAGTAATTGAATGGAGGAATTCTAAAATTGTTAGAAAAGTCGTTTTATAAGAAGATGCTAAGCAAGTCATTTCCTTTTCCAATTAAGGTAACTTATTGGGATGGCAAAAGTGAAATTTACGGCAATGGCACTCCCAATATTGAAATTGTTTTTAATGAAAAAATTCCAATTAGTGATATAACGCGCAATGCTTCCCTAGCTTTAGGAGAAGCATATATGGACAAAAAAATCGAAATAAATGGTAGTTTGCAGAAGCTAATTTTTGGTGCTTATGAAAGTGCTGATAGTTTTATGCGTTCCAGCAAGTTTCGTAAATTTATGCCTCACCAAAAACACACTGAAGAACAAAGTGAAAAAGACGTTCAAAGTCATTACGATATCGGAAACGATTTTTACCGTCTTTGGTTAGATCCAACCATGACATACTCATGTGCCTATTTTAAAAAGGGCAATGAGGATGACTTAGAAAAAGCACAAATTGACAAAATTAAGCATATTCTTGAAAAGCTGAATCCTGAAAAGGGTAAAACATTGCTAGATATCGGTTGTGGTTGGGGAACCTTAATGCTCACCGCAGCTAAAGAATATGGTTTAAAAGTCACTGGTGTTACTCTCAGTGAAGAACAATACAAGCTAGTTCAAAAGAAGATTTATGATGAAAACCTGCAAGACGTAGCTGAAGTTAAGCTTGAAGATTACCGTGAACTTGGTAATGAGCAGTGGAATTATATTACATCTGTTGGGATGTTTGAGCATGTTGGCAAAGAAAACTTGGGTCAATATTTCGCTGATGTTGCCAAATACCTTAAAAAGGATGGTGTTGCGTTAATTCACGGCATAACTCGTCAGCAAGGTGGAGCAAGTAACGCATGGATTGACCGTTACATTTTCCCAGGTGGTTATATCCCAGGCTTAGAAGAAAACGTTCATCACATCGTTGCAAGTGGCTTGCAAATTGATGATATGGAAATGCTTAGACGCCATTATCAAAGAACTTTGGAAATTTGGGACAATAATTTTAATAAGCAACGTGATGTTATTGAAAAGAAAATGGGTGAACGCTTCACCCGAATGTGGGACTTGTACTTACAGGCCTGTGCAGCCTCCTTTGAATCAGGTAACATTGATGTTGTCCAATATTTACTAACAAAAGGTGCTTCAGGTAAAAACTTACCAATGACACGCGATTATATGCTAGGTCAATAAATAGCGCCAAAAAAAAAGAATGAGTTACCTCATTCTTTTTTTATTACCAAAATTTACATTTCAAAGATTTTTCCTGGATTAACAATGTCATTTGGATCAAATAACTTTTTAACCTCACGCAATAGCTCTGTATAATCATGACCATAGAACTCTTCGTAGTAATTTGCTCGTGCATAACCAATTCCGTGTTCACCAGACATATTGCCATCAAATGACTTAGCCGTCTTATATAGTTCTGAAATGACTTTATCACTAGTTTTAGCATATTCTTCTGGTGTCATTTCATCAGAGCAGAGATAGATGTGCAAATTACCGTCGCCGGCATGACCAAAACTAGGTATTCTGATCTTTAACTCTTTTTCTAACTCTTCAATTCGGTCCAGCACATCAGGAATATGATTAATTGGTACGCAAACATCAATTTCATCCATTTTTGGCGTTGATTTCTGAATTGCCAACAATAGCTCTTCCCGACACTTCCAAATCTTTTTAGCTTCTTCAGAGTCTGCACTTAAAACAATTGCTTCTTCAGCTTTAAACTTTTTAACAGTTTCTAGTGCTTGATCCAATTCTGCACGCCATTCTCCCTCAGTGAATGAGTCTAGGCCCATAATGATAAAACCATCACCATTCTTGATTGGAAATTCATCATTAGCATATTTTTCCCATAACTTAATTACTTTTCTGCCCATAAATTCAACAGTTGTTGGTACAACTCCTGAAGCTAAAATTGCTGGTACTGATTTAATAGCATCATTTAAAGTTGGGAAAGGAATGATAGCATTGATTGTCTTATGTGGTTTAGGATATAGTCTCAATGTTACTTCCGTTACCACACCAAGCGTTCCTTCTGCTCCAATAATTAAGTCTTTTAAAGAGTAGCCGGAAGATGATTTTACCGCTTTAGAACCAAACTTATATAATTTACCATTCGTTAAAACCACTTTTAACTCACGAATATGTTCTCTGGTTACGCCGTACTTAATTGCCTTTAACCCACCAGCATTAGTTGACACATTACCACCAATTGTTGCCCAATGCATTGCAGGTGCTGGCATATAAGTAAATGGCTTATCGGCCAAATATTCTTCGATATCCTTTAATCTTATTCCTGCTTGTACGGTCATTGTTAAGCTATCTGGATCATATTCCAAGATCTTATTCATTTTAACCATATCAAGAGAAATACCGCCGTCAACAGATAAATTGGCTCCCATCAAGCCGGTTGAATTACCCCGTGGTACCAAAGGAATGTGCTTTTCATTCGCATACTTAACTACTTGGATAACTTCTTCATTATTAACCGGTTGAATAACCAGGTCCGGCAGAGCGGTTACTGTTCGAAATTGATCGTGATCCCAGTGCTTTGTAGGTTGATTAATAAAACGTTCTGGATCGGAAATAAATTTACTTAAGTTTGTCCGATCAGTTTGGTCTATTTTATGATATTCCATGATATTTTTCTTCCCATTCCTAAATCATAAACTTAATTAATATCTGACATAAATAATCTACTCTTTTATGTAAACGCTGTCAATACTATATTGGAAACAAAAACACGAGCTCTTTGTGAACTCGTGCATAAAGTTAATTTTGGTTATTTTGAAGGGTATATAAGTTATAATAATAACCCTTTTGGGAAAGCAGTTCCTCGTGGTTACCACGTTCAATAATCTTACCATCATTTAGAACAATAATCTGGTCAGCATCGACGATAGTTGATAAACGGTGAGCAATCGCTAAAGTCGTTCTTCCTTTTCGTAAGCTCTTCAATCCCTGTTGAATCAAGGTTTCTGTCTCGGTATCAACATTTGCAGTAGCTTCATCTAAAACCAAAATTTTTGGATCAGTTACTAAAGTTCGTGCGAAAGAAATCAATTGTCGTTGCCCTTGACTAAATTCGCTGCCATTCTCGCCAACCTTAGCATGATATTTGCCAGGCAATTTTTCAATAAAACTGTCAGCCTGGACAGTTTTTGCGGCAGCCTTAATTTCGTCATCGGTAATGTTTTGGTTATACAGCCTAATATTAGAATTAATATCACCATAAAACATGAACGGTTCTTGTAAAACTAGACCTAATTTTTGCCGTAATTCCTTTTTCGGGTACTTCTTAATATCGACGCCGTCAATTAAAACTTCACCTTGGTAGAATTCATAAAAGCGCATCATAACATTTATGATTGAACTTTTACCGGAACCTGTATGACCTACGATTCCAAGAGTTTCTCCTGGATTAACGGTAAAGGAAATATCGTGTAAAATTTCGTTTTTTCCATCGTAGGAAAAGCTTACGTGCTTAAATTCGATTTTCCCTTGTGTGATTGTTAATCCCGGTTGTTCTTGCTGCTTAGGTTCATAATCAGTATTATCTAAAATTCGAAAAATTCTCTTACCAGCAACTATTCCGTCTTGGAAAAAGGTCATCTGGTCCATCATGTTTGCAATCGGATTAAAAAACTGTGAGATATATTGTGAAAAAGCGTACACAACACCCGCAGGCACAAAAGTCTGGCGTAGTGGAAAGCCAAAGTACATTAAAGTTAAAGCAAGTGCCAGAGAATAAAGCAAACTAGTTAACGGCGAAAGTAAAAGCGAATTAAGATTGATCATGTTAAAACGGGTTTTCATTAGTGCCGTGTTTTCACTTTCAAAATGGCCAGTCATTCGTTTTTCTTGCTTGAATTGCTGAATCAGAGAAACACCTTCAATTGATTCATTTAAATTAGTGTTTATCCGGCTTAACCGCTCACGGTAACTTCGATAGAGTTTGGAACTTCTTTTAGAATATTGCCAAATAATAAGTAATAATATTGGCAAGAAAGCCAATACGATTAGTCCAGCTAAAAAATTAGTTGTAAACATTGCTACTAGCGCTGAAATAATCGAAAAGAAAGAGATAACGACACTAGATAGGACCGTTAAAAAATTACTCAAAGTCATCGTATCGTTTGTTACTCTTGACACAATTGAGCCTGCTGGCGTTTGGTCAAAATAACGCATTCCCAATTGATGGAGTTTTTGGTACAAAGCCGACCGTAGGCCTTCCAATGACTTTTCGGATCCAAGAGCAAAAAAGTATTCGTAGGTAAATTGAAGAATACCCTTAATTACTGAGCCAAAAGCATATAAAAAACCGGCAAATAAAATCACTTGCGTCGTAACATTGGCTTTGACTAAATAATTATCCAAGAAATACTGCAGACCATAAGGTAACAGCATATTAATGACGCTGACAAGAAATGCACCCACACCAGCAATAATCATTTCATTTTTAAAGTGCATTACAAAGCGAAGTAGTCGCTTGAAGATGCCAATTTGTTCCTTGACAGGTATTTCTTTGGACCAGACCGATTCATAATTATTTTGTTCTTCCAAGCTATTCACCTACCTTTTCTTCTAATTCTTGCCGTTGCCACATATCAGCGTACCAGCCATTTTCTGCTAATAACTGATCATGTGTGCCTCGTTCAACAATTCGTCCGTCTTTTAATACCAAAATCAAATCTGCTCCCATTACGGAAGTTAATCGGTGAGTTGCAATTAAGGTCGTTTTCCCTTTTCTCTCCTGCCGAAGTGATTTCAAAATTGCCATTTCTGTTCTGGCATCGACTGCTGATAGCGCATCGTCCAACACCAAAATTTTACTTTGCTTTAAAAGCGCCCTAGCAATAGACATTCTTTGTTTTTGACCACCAGATAAGGAAACGCCATTTTCGCCAATTAGCGTATTATATCCGCCAGGCATCTGTAGAATATCATTGTGCAAATCACTCTTTTTCGCAGCAGAAATGACCGCACTTTCATCGGAATTTGCATCAGAGAAAGCAATATTTTTTTGAATACTAGTAGAAAAGAGGTAATTGTTTTGCGGCACGTATGAAATTTGTCTTAATAGAACATTCAGAGGAATTTCCCGAATATCATGACCGTTTAAAGTGATTTTGCCATCGTATTGATCAAATTCGCGTAGCAAAAGTTGAATGATGGTCGTTTTACCAGCACCAACTTTACCGACCAAGCCAAGAGTCTGACCTGTTTTCAAAGTGAAATCAATATTGTGCAAAACTGGAATTTGTGGTTCATCTGGATAAGCAAAGGATTTTACTTCATATTTTAAGTCGCCATCAATATCTTGAGCATGAATGCTTTGATCAGCATTTTGATCAGTAATTGCAGGCTTTTCATCCAGTAACTTTTCTACACGGTCGTAACTGGCGCTACCACGTTCTAGAATATTAAATAGATAGCCAATTGCAAACATCGGCCAAACCATATTCCCAATATACGCAATGAAAGAAACTAATTGGCCAATTGTAAGAGCCCGGTTACTAACCAATAACCCACCATAGATAATTGTAATTGTGTAAGTTAAACCGATTAGTAAAGTACCTAGTGGATCAAACAAGGAGTCCCACTTGAAAACACGTTTATTGATTTTGATCGTATTAGCAATCATATCATTGAATGCTTGCGTATCTTCTTTACCCTGACCAAAAGTTTTTAGGACCTTAATTCCTGAAACAGATTCTTGTGTTTTATTATTGAGGCGGGAAAAAGCAGCCTGTGATTCATCAAAGGCATCATATAATTGATCGCCCAACTTCCAAGCTCCCCAAGCTAAGAAAGGTAAGGGAATTAAAGCAACTATCGTCAACCGCCAGTCAACAAAGATGATCATTGCGATCATGGTTGAAACACTCATTAATAAAGAATCGACCAAAGTCAAAACACCTTCACCAGCAACTTCTTGAATAGCTGAAACATCATTGGTTGCGTGCGCCATTAAATCACCTGTTCGGTGGCGTTGATAAAAAGTGCGATCCATTTCCATAAAATGCCGAAATAATTTCGAGCGCAACTGCAGTTCTAGTTCTGCCGCTCCACCCCATATTTGCCTGCGCCACAAGTAACGAAAGCCATATAAAAGTAGTGCCGCGAAAATGATTGTCAAAATTAACAAGCCATATTCTTGCCAAGAAATATGTCCTTTATCGAGCTGATCAGCCATTAGTCCTAATATTCGCGGTGGAACCAAATTAATTACAGACGTTAAAGCCAAGAAGGTCACACCAATTAGGTACCGTTTTTTCTCCTTTTTAAAAAACCATCCAAGCTTAAAAAATATACCCATTTTTCACCTTTCTTTCCAAATAAAAAGGCGGAGAAATAATCCTCCGTCTTTATTTTCAATTCAGTAAGATTGACTATTTTTGATGCTTCATCATGTTCATCACCTGGTTAACCTTCTTAGCGGAAGGCTTTTGCCCCATTTGTGACATCATGGCAACGATCATATCCTCACTGATTGGTGGATTATCTTTAAAGTATTTCTTCATGTATGCTCTTGCACCATAAAAACCGCCAACAAGGCCAATTAATAATGCAACAATAATTAAAACAATCGCTAATCCTAATTTCATAAAATAATCACCTCAATTTGTCCAATAGATATATCTTACCGAAAATTTAAGTAAATTTAAAGACGTAAATTAGTCTTTTCGTAAACCTTTCTTCCGCTGAGCTTTCTTTGCTTTTTCAGAAGTAATTTCCTTGCCATTCTTATCAATTATGACAAGGTTTTCAACATCTTGCTTAAAACCGGCACGAAAGTTCTTGATAAATTCTTGATGAAGTTTTTCACGTTCTTTTTCTTCTTCATCAGACAAACCTTCTTTTTCTTTCTTATGATATAGTTCGTTTATCCGATTAATCATCTTTTTTTCATTGTCTTCTGTCATTTTTTGCACCTCTTTCGCACTTCTTAATAAAAAGAGTCTACCCTATTTCAGCTAAGAAAAAAAGTTTAATTTCTTAGAACGCTTGTTTGTATTATGACTTAATTTCTGTTAGAATATGTTTATCAGCAAATAGACTATCATGGGAGCTAAAGATGACTAACAAACAAAGTTCAAAACAATTACAAATTTTACGTTATATCTATGACACAGTTGAAAAGCGCGGATTTCCGCCAACTGTGCGAGAAATCTGCCAAGGAGTTCAACTTTCTTCGACTTCGACTGTTCACGGTCATTTGTCACGGTTGGAACGCAAAGGCCTTATTGTTAAGGATGCCACCAAGCCGCGAGCATTGGAAATAACAGACGAAGGTAAGAAAGCCATTGGCGTTAAGCCAACTGAAATACCTGTTGTCGGTGTTGTTACTGCCGGTCAGCCAATTTTGGCGGTTGAAGATATCGAAGATTACTTCCCTCTTCCACCAGATTTAGAAAATGATGCTGGTGACCTGTTCATGCTACGTGTTCACGGGGAAAGTATGATTAATGCTGGTATTTTAAATGGTGACAATGTTATTGTTCGTAAACAAAGCTCAGCAACAAATGGTGAAATTGTTGTTGCCATGACAGATGAAAACGAAGCAACTGTTAAACGTTTTTATAAGGAAAAAGATCATTATCGTCTTCAACCTGAAAATGATAACATGGCACCGATTATTCTTAATAGTGTTCATATCTTAGGTAAAGTTGTTGGTCTTTACCGTAATAATATTAATTAGCTTAAAAAGTTTTTAGTCTGTTAGATCGTTTAATTAATAACTGTTCATTTACTTAATGAGCAGTTTTTTTAGTGCTTTTTTCAATGCCACTAAAGCTTTTTTTCTGTGACGCAGTTCTCTGATTGCAGCATCATTTTCTGCTATTTTTTCTTCGATTAGCCGAAGATTTTGCTCATGCTGCTTTTTTGTACCACATGACTGGTCATTCAATTCTTTGATTGCGCAAATTTCTTTTAGTGAAAAGCCCAATTCTTGTAAGTTTTTTATTTCCTGAAATGATTCTACTTCATTATCAGTAAACCAATAATTTTTCCCCTTTCGTATTGGCGTTAATAAACTTAATTCAAGATAAAACCTAACTGTATCCTTAGTAGTATTCATTTTAGTGATAAATTCTTTTAAATACATGTATATTCTCCTTGACGTTGGGTCAACCCCCTATAGTTAACTAGCGCTAGGAGGAAAGAAAATTGAAAATTTCAACTAATTTATTGACTATTATTTACGGAACAATAATGATAATTGCGGCCGTAGCTAGCATTCACAAAATTCCTGTTTGGTTAATCTGCTTAAACGTTATCGCAAGCGTTTTCTTAATACTGACCTGCTTAACTGGTTACCATAAATATGCGCCAATTTGTTTATTTGCAATCTTACTCATTGCGTTAATTAATGGCTATTGCCTAAACAGAAAAATCAATTGGCTTCACTGGTTTATCAGACTGACCATAACTATTGCTTTAAGTTGGTTAAACTGGTGTTTTTAAAATAATGGCATTATTTAATTTACAAAAGAGATCTTCTGTTTGCTATTTAATTCCACTTCAATATATTTGTTACCATTTTTAACGTTAAGTCAAGTATAATCGCTTTCATAAAAAGAATCTGATGACTTTCCACATCAGCTATGCTTCTTAGCTTCACAAAGTTTACGGCGATTTTTAGCAATAAATACCGATATTACAACATTTTAATTTTACATTGTGAATTATTTAGATGTTTCACTTTGGTTTCACAGCATATCTTTTCACAAAGTCAAAACTAGAGTTGGTCGAGTATGCTTGTTGCTAGTTCCAGTCCTTTACCATGCGCATCTATACCCCAGCCACGTTCTTGATGATCCTCAATATCATTAAGTGAATCGGCAGTAAACAGAATTTGCGCAAAATCAGCTTGCCGAAATTGTGCACAAGCAGCCATTGCGGCACATTCCATTTCAACGCATGCAGCACCAAGTTTCTTAAATTGCTTGACCTTTCTAGCAGTTTCCCTGAAAAAACCATCAGTAGTCCAAGTCGTTACCTCTTTGACTTTAAAACCATTTTGCACCATCAAATTTTCAGTTTTAGTTAAAAAAGCTGAACGCAAATCAACGAAGTTGCCTGGCTCCATGTAATGAAAAGATGTTCCTTCATCACGAATTGCTTTGGTCGGAACTAAAAAATAATTTTCTGGCAGATCAACAAGTGTCCCTGCTGAACCGATTGCCAAAATCTGCTTGACACCATAGCTAATGAGCCAGTCTAACATTTGAACCGCAGCAGGAGCGCCAAGCATTGCCTGACACAAAGTGATTTTTTCTTTTGGCATCTCCACCTCATAAATTAAGGTCACTTTACCAAAGCAATCGAAGTGACCCAGAACTCGGTGCGGATGCTGAGCTAAGAAGTCATCAATTGCTTCTTGCGTTAAAAAGGCAAAGAGCAATTTTGCATGAAAGTGATAATGCGTTTCATTTCTTTCATGATCTGGTTCTAAAACCGCACGCGGAGTTGAATCAAAATCTAATAAAAATGGCTTGCTCATCAAATTACCTCCAAATTAAGATATTGATTAAAATGCTATCATAAAAAGCACAAAAAAAGAACCATCTCTTAAATGCGAGATGGTTCTTTTTTAATAGTGAATTAACGACGTTTTTCCGCAATTCTTGCAGATTTACCGTGACGTTCACGTAAGTAGTAAAGCTTAGCACGACGAACACGACCGTGACGTAATACTTCAACTTTAGCTACACGAGGATCGTTAACTGGGAAGGTACGTTCAACACCAACACCAGAAGCAATCTTACGAACAGTGTATGTAGCAGCAATGCCTGCACCCTTACGCTTGATTACGACACCTTCAAACATCTGAATACGTTCATGACTACCTTCAACAACACGTACGTGAACACGAACTGTGTCACCAGCACGGAAGTCAGGAATATCATCACGTAATTGTTCTTTAGTCAATTCTTGAATTAATGGATCCATAATTTTTTCTCCTTCTGCGGCATTCATCAACGTCCTATGCGCCAGCGGAACACCCATAACTATTAATGCAAAAAATTTGCACCTCAATCATCTTAGCAAAATAAAGTTATTAAATCAAGCTTCATCATCTTCATGCTTAATTTCTGCGAGCAATTTCTTTTCTTCATCACTTAAGTGGTAATCTGCTAATAAATCCGGGCGATATAATGCAGTAGCACGCAAAGATTCTTTCTTTCGCCATTCAGCAATTTTTTGGTGATTGCCAGAAGTTAATACTGCAGGAACTTTCATCCCCTCAAAATCTTCTGGCCTGGTATATTGCGGATATTCAAGCAAACCATGTGCAAAACTTTCTTCAATTGGTGAGGCAGCATTCCCTAAAATTCCTGGAAGTAAACGAACAGTAGCATCGATCATGCTCATTGTTGGCAACTCACCACCAGTTAAAACATAGTCCCCAATCGAAACAGTCTCGTCTGCTAAGTCATAAATCCGCTGATCAAAACCTTCATAGTGACCACAAATAAAGGTCAAATTTTCTTCTTGGGACCAATTTTGTGCCATCTTTTGGTTAAAAGTTTTACCCTGTGGAGCTGTTATAATGACTTTGCCCTTATTTGCTAGAGAAGCCAATGCCTTTTTAATTGGCATAATTTGTAAAACCATGCCTGCACCACCACCGTATGGCGTGTCATCAACGTGATGATGGACATCGCTTGTGAAATCTCGAAAATTTACTAAGTTAAGATCCCATTTTCCATCTTCCAGTCCACGTCCTAACATTGAAGTTGTTAATGGGGTAAACATAT
Organism: Lactobacillus sp. B4026; assembly: GCF_026535825.1. Classification (NCBI taxonomy): domain Bacteria; kingdom Bacillati; phylum Bacillota; class Bacilli; order Lactobacillales; family Lactobacillaceae; genus Lactobacillus; species Lactobacillus sp. B4026. The sequence goes on along the minus strand of NZ_JAFNPD010000002.1, from coordinate 68,802 downwards.
CAGGAAAAAGAGTTAAAACATTAATCTTCATCGCGTAAGCCCTCCAATAACTCAACATAAACTTTTTTATTGGCAATATCGACTTGCTTAACGACCTCATCAATATATGGAATTAAATATTCATTGCCCGAGTCTTCGGTTATTTCCCAGACATCGTTTGCACCAGGAGTTTCAATACCCGTAATTTTGCCTAGGTCTTGGTTGGTTTCGTTATCCAAGACTTGGCAACCCAAAATATCGCGGTAATAGTAGGCGCCAGCAGGTAATTCGTGTTGGTTTTCCTGACTAATTACGATTGTTTCTCCCTTTAATTTTTCGGCATCATCAATCGTACTAACTTCTTCAAACTGCAATAGCCAGAATTGTTTAAATGGTCGACTGCTTTTAACGGTTAGGACAAAATTAGGATTGTCTTTTAAAGAAAGTTCACTCCCCGGTGAAAAACGTTCTTCAGGAAAATCAGTAATTACTGTTACCTTAACTTCCCCATTTAGACCATGTGTGTTCAGTATGCGTGCGACATCGTAATATTGCATTTCTTCTCCTAAATTCAACAAAGAAAAAAGTTTGAAGCAAACTGCTTCAAACTTTTAAAGTAAACAAATCAATTATTTGTTAAATTTTGATTCATGCAGCTTCTTCATTAAGCCGGCACCAGAAAGAAGTGACCGAACAGTGTCTGAAGGTTGTGCACCCTTCTTTAACCATTCAAAGATTTTATCTTCATCAAGCTTCAATTCTTTTGGTTCTGAAACTGGGTTGTAGTAACCAACTTCTTCGATAAAACGACCATCACGAGGCATTCTTGAGTCTGCTACAACTATTCTGTAGAAAGGCTTTCTCTTGGCACCCATGCGGCGCATACGAATTTTAACTGACATATTAAATTCCTCCTAAAAACTTACGAATAATAATATAGCACTTTTCAAAATAGGTGTAAAGTGTTTTTCCTTAACAGATATTTTTTAAGAATGATAACGCTTGACTTTCATTCTCTTCTTCTTGTTCTTCTTAAACTTTTTACCCATGCGGCGCATTGCAATCTTGCCCATTGGTGAATCCATTCCAGGAAGATTGCCCATGCCCTTTAGATTACCCTTTGTAATCTTGCTCATCATATCACGGGCTTGTTTGAATTGCTTAATCATTCGGTTAACTTCAACGATTGGTCGTCCAGAACCTGCAGCAATTCGCCGGCGCCGACTTGGGTTAAGCAATTCGGGATTTTCCCGTTCTGCTTCTGTCATTGAAGAAATGATTGCTTTGACGTAAACAATCTGTTTCTTATCAAAGTTCATGTTCTTCAATTGTGGGTTATTGGCCATGCCTGGAATCATTTTAATTAACTGATCAAGCGGACCCATCTTTTCAACTTGTTCAAGCTGGTCTACGAAGTCATTAAAATCGAAGGTATTCTCCTTCATTTTCTCTGCAACTTCTTCAGCCTTTTTGGCATCGTAATCTTGCTGCGCCTTTTCAATTAAGGTCAGCATGTCTCCCATGCCTAAAATTCTTGAAGCCATCCGGTCAGGGTGGAATTGTTCCAGATCACTTAACTTTTCACCTTGACCAGTATAAATAATTGGCTTACCAGTGACAGCTCGAATTGATAAAGCTGCACCACCACGGGTATCACCATCAAGTTTAGTTAAAATTACCCCAGTAATATCTAGCCGACTATCAAAACCTTTAGCCACATCCGTAGCGGCTTGACCAGTCATGGCATCGACGACAAGCAAAATGTTGTCTGGTTGCGCAACCTTTTTAACTTGCTCAAGCTCTTCCATTAATGGTTCATCGATTTCTAGTCGACCAGCAGTATCGATAATTACATAATCATTTTTATTGTCATCAGCCTGCTTTAAGCCGTTTTCAACTATTTTGGCAACATTTTTTTCATCGTGTTCACTATAAACAGGAACATTTAACTGCTCACCAATTTGTTCAAGTTGATCAATTGCGGCGGGACGATAAATATCACCGGCAATTAACAATGGGCGAGCTTTATCCTTGTCAATTAACCGCTTAGCTAATTTACCCACCGTAGTCGTCTTACCAGTACCCTGAAGACCAACCATCATAATGATCGTCGGAATATGCTTGGACTTGTTAAGAGTGGCTGCACTCTCACCCATCATCTTGGTCAGTTCATCGTTGACGATCTTAATTACTTGCTGACCAGGATTCAGGCTTTCCTGAACTTCTTTGCCCAGAGCCTCTTTCTTAATCTTTTTAATGAAGTCTTTGACAACTTTAAAATTAACATCGGCCTCTAACAATGCCAATCTAATTTCTCGGCTAGCAGTATTGATATCTTCTTCGGAAATTTTACCTTTGCCAGTTAGGTTGCGTAACGCTTTTTGAATTCGTTCACTTAAATTTTCAAAAGCCATGAATCATTCTCCCCTCATTTTACTTAATAATTGTTCTATTTGACTAAGCGCACATGCTGGTTGATTTTCTTTAATCGTTACAGAAATTTTAGTTAGTTTTTGTTCAATGTCATTATAATCTCTTTGCATATGCAATTTTTCTTCATAATTCGTCAAAAGCTTGCGACAGCGCCGAAGGTTATCATAAACTGCCTGTCTTGATACCTGATGATTAAGGGCGATTTCTCCCAAGGATAGATCATTATAATAGTAGTCTTCGAAATAGTCTTGCTGATTTTTGGTTAGCAATTTTCCGTAATAGGCGTATAAATCACCTAATATTTCATTTTTTACGAGTTCATCCATTACTTTCACCTTGAACCAGTATAGCAAAAATACGGGTAATTGACGATCGAGAAAGCTAATATTGTCTGAAAATCTCCTACTGCAAAACTTGCTTTTTGATATTAATGCCTGTATTATTACGAATGTTTATTTCACATAGAAATATAGTAGAATAATTACAAAATTATTTGATAGGACTTAACTTTTTTAAAAACAACTATCATAATAGATAAGTAATATTAAAATCAATTTTAAAGCGATCCAAAGTAGTTTGATTATCAACTAGCAGTTTTACTTGAACAATTAGCTGAACTTGGATCATTTTAAGTCCTCTGATTTCGGAAAAAATAATAAGGAGATTTTAACGTGAATTTATGGAAAAAAATGAATCGAAAAGAAAATCCTAGTATTTATCAAGAAAAAGACGGACATTTAGTTCGAACATTAAAAGTACGGGATTTCTTAGCACTTGGTGTTGGGACCATTGTCTCTACGTCGATTTTCACTTTACCAGGTGAAGTGGCAGCTTTACATACGGGCCCAGCTGTAGCAATTTCCTGTGTGATTGCCTCAATCGTCGCTGGACTTGTTGCCTTTGCCTACGCTGAAATGGCAGCAGCGATGCCATTTGCAGGTTCAGTTTATTCCTGGATCAATGTTATTTTTGGCGAATTTTGGGGTTGGTTCTCAGGTTGGGCTTTATTAGCGGAATACCTAATCGGTATGGCTTTTGTTGCTTCTGGATTATCAGCTAACTTTCGTGCCTTAATTTCTCCCCTAGGTTGGCGTCTGCCGAATGCTTTAGTCAATCCTCTTGGAGTTAACGGCGGAGTCTTAGATTTAGTTGCCCTAATCGCTATTTTTTTGTGTGCTATTTTAGTTAGCTTCGGTGTTTCAAAAGCCTCCAAAGTAGAAAACTTTTTAGTGATAATTAAAGTCTTGGCAATTATTTTGTTTGTTGTGGTTGGTTTAACTGCAATTAAAAAAGCCAATTTTCTACCTTTTGTGCCGCAATACCGGGCAACAAGCCATGGTCCTTTCGGTGGTTGGCAAGGTATCTACGCTGGTGTATCAATGATTTATATTTCTTTTTTAGGCTTTGACACAATTGCTTCAAATTCAGCTGAAGCCGTTAATCCGCAAAAAACAATGCCACGCGGTATTATTGGTTCATTATTAATTGCTGTCGTTTTATTTGTTGCAGTTAGCCTCGTATTGGTTGGAATGGTACCATATCACCAATACCTTAATTCAGCCGAGCCCGTTGGCTACGCTTTGCGGCATACTGGACATGGCGTAATTGCTGTAATCGTTCAATCTGTCGCCGTTTTAGGGATGTTTACAGCATTAATTGGTTTATGCATGGCCAGCTCACGCTTAGTGTATTCTTTTGGCCGAGATGGGATGTTACCTAAAAAATTAGGAAAATTAAATAGTGATCATCGTCCTGCCAATTCACTCTGGACAGTTGCAATCGTGGCTATTATCATTTCTGCCTTTATTCCTTTTTCATTTTTAACACAACTAGTTTCCGCAGGTACTCTGATTGCCTTCATGTTTGTTTCAATTGGAATTTATCGTCTGCGGCCTAGAGAAGGTCATGATATTGTGGATCCTGCATTTAAGATGCCTCTTTATCCCATCCTACCGTTCCTAGCCTTTTTAGGTTCTTTCGCAGTTTTCTGGGGATTAGATTTACAAGCCAAAAAGTATATGCTCTTCTGGTCAATCATCGGGATACTAATTTATTGCTTTTACGGTATCAGACATTCCAACATTAATAATAGAAAATAAAAAAGCCTCTCGCTAACTAAATGATCCGTACCGTGTCAAGTAGACGGTCGAAATATTAGCGGGAGGTTTTTTACTTACCACACATTTTTGACCTATTCTTCCAGAAAGAAGCTTTTAGGAATCTTCTGACAAAATGCAGCAATTTCTGATACCAATAAAAAAGGTTTTTGATAACGATCATAGATAACGATCATACAAGTTTATCAATGTTAGGCGTAATCCAATCGGATTGATTTGCCGAGTAAAAAACTTGTATTTCACAATCTGTGTCATACAAGTTTCTTCTAAAGATTATAAATTAGCATCCATGTTAAAAGTTAATTTTGACATGTTAATGGAATCAATCATCATTTGTGCCCATAATTTTTCTGAACGCTTACGAGTATAAGCAACGGTTTCTTGGTTCGCCTTTGTTAAGTATTCAGTTAAGGCAGCACCGGACTTATCGCCAGCACCATCAATTATTTCGTGTACACGACGCCTGAAATATTGATTCAACTCATTTAAATAATCAGTATCCAACTGAACAAATTGTGGATAATGGCTTTCAACTAGTGCAGCAAGTGACTTGTAATACCACCATGCATCATTCATGTTATAGTCCATTGATGTATTGTTATATGATGGATCAGTATCACTCATATTTGCAAAGAATGGTACAAATGGCGTAAAAGTAGGTCCACCAATACATAGCCACATGATAGCTGCCTTATCAGCAGCAACATCATTTCTAATTTGTAAAATATGCGCATTTTGAGTCCGATTTAAACCAATTGGACGGAAACGGTGCTTTTCTTCTTCTGTTCCCTTACCAAAAGGATCAAACGGAGTATTTTGATAATGGCTTCCTAAGACAAATTCGATATCTTCACGGGTAATTTTCTTAGCAGCCCGGCGAATAAATGGCAAATCACCATCAGTTGGTTCTTGTTCAATTTCAGGATTAAAATACTTTTGCCCATACCATACACGATTAGTGTTGTAATAACGATCTTGTTGACTGTAAGTACCAAAAATATGACGGAAATTCCAACCTTCATGGTCAACATTTAGGTGGTGATCAGCAACAAATTCTCGTATACCGTCACTCCACATGAAGTTATCTGAATCAGTGAAGTCAACCTGCTCAATTGAAACCCGATTAGCCGCAACAGCGTATGCATCATCTGGGATACGCTGTGCAACCCAATGATGACCAGTTACAATTTCCATGTACCAAATTTCATCTTTGTCACCGAATAAAACAGAGTTGCCCGCAGGTGATCCGTATTTGGCAATTAATTTGCCTAAAAATTGGACACCGTCTTTGGCCGAATGAATGTATGGCAAAACAACCGACTGCATACAATCTTCATCTAAACCATCCTTCACCAAGGGATCATAGGCCAAAGCACGTTCATTACCATAGGTTGATTCTGTACAAGACATTGCAACATTATCTTGGTTAATACCACTTTCATCGTAATAACCCCGGTGCTTGTAATCAACATTAGGTACTGCAGGCACACGTTGTGCATCTTCTGGAAGATCCATTTCAAACTTATTAAGCCATGATTTTATCTTCCGCCCCTTTTCGCCTTTTGCCTCTGGGTGAATAATAAATTTTTGCGGGGTAATTGGTCGAAAAGTATCGTCATTTCGAGCAATCATCGTTGAACCGTCAACGGATGCTTTTTTCCCAACCAAAATAGTTGTACATGCGCTATATTCTTTCATTAATAAACTCCTTTTGTTTTTTCTTTATCTTAAACCAAATCATGGAAAAGACCAACTGCATAATCAGCCGCGTCAAAATCGGCTAAATCGCTAGCTTTTTCGCCTAAGCCAACCAATTTTACCGGTAATTTCATTTCATTTCTAATTGCTAAAACAACACCACCCTTTGAAGAGCCGTCTAACTTGGTTAAAACCAAACCAGTCAATTTTGTCGTTTTATCAAAGTCCTTGGCCTGCAATAATGCATTTTGTCCAGTTGATCCATCTAAAACTAATAAAGTTTCGGTTGGTTCATCCGGCGCCTGCTTTTTGATTGTTCGCTCAATTTTTTCGAGTTCACTCATCAGATTCTTTTTGTTTTGAAGACGGCCGGCTGTATCAACCAACAAGTAATCAGCATGTTCCGCAATTGCTTTTGTTGTTGCATCAAAGACAACAGAGGCTGGATCGGCCTGCTCTTTTCCAGTAACTACCGGGACACCAACTCGTTTGCCCCATTCAACTAATTGTTCAACTGCTCCAGCCCTAAAGGTATCAGCTGCCGCTAACAAAACAGATTTTCCTTCATCTTTGAATCGCTTAGCCAATTTGCCAATCGTTGTTGTTTTACCAGCACCATTTACACCGACAAATAAATAAATATTTGTTTTACCGTCATCGTGAGAGCTCAATTTTTCATTAGCTGCATCCCCATTTTGATCGTAAAGTTCAACTAATTTTTCAACGATCACTTTTTTCAAATCATCACGTGACTTCGCTTTTTGCAATTTGGCTTCGTCTCTTAGTGCAGTCGTTAATTGTTCAGCCGTCTCGTAACCAACATCTGACTCTATTAACAGTTCTTCCAAATCGTCAAAGAAATCTTCATCAACTGTTCTAAATTGAGCAAAAAATTTATTTAAACGTGCTCCAAAGCCTTGGTTGGTCTTTTCTAGCCCTTTTTCATAAAGCTCAGTTTGGCTATCAGATTGATCAGTTTCTTCTTCAGCTTCATCTGCTTCAGACTTTGCCGTTACGTCACTTGAAGCGGTATCGTTGTCCTGAGACTGGTTTTCAGTTTCAACCGCAACCAGCTTTTGTCCATTTTCCTCTTCTGCCTTATTTGCAGTTGAACTTTTTGCTGAAATGTCGGACTGACTGTCAGCATCACTTTCATTTAGCTGACTATTTTTCTCTTCTTGCTCAGATTCAGACGGCTTTTCAGAATCGCTATCTGCCTGATCGTCATCTTGAGCCTCTTTGTCTTGGGATTCCTCTTCAGATTTTTTATTCTTTTCCTCTTCTTCATTGTCGCCAAACAATGATTTTTTTATTTTATCAAATAAACCCAATGTTAATTTACCTCATTTTTTAGTTCTTTTAATGAAACGGAAAGTACCTGCGATACACCAGACTCCTGCATCACAACGCCATATAATTGGTCAGCACGCTCCATCGTGCCCCGCCTGTGCGTAATTACAATGAATTGCGTATGCATATCGTAATCTTCTAAAAACTTAGCAAAACGCGTTACATTAGCATCATCAAGTGCTGCCTCGACTTCATCTAATACGCAAAATGGTACTGGTTTGTATTTCAGCATAGCAAATAATAATGTAATGGCAGTCAGTGCCCTTTCTCCTCCCGAAAGTAGGCTTAGTCGCTGCAATTTCTTACCAGGCGGTTGCGCAATAATTTCGACACCCGTCGTTAACATATCATCTGGATTAGTTAAAACAAGTTTCGCATTCCCTCCGCCGAAGACTACAGGGAATAATTGCGTGAAACTCTCAGATACAGCGCTAAACGTGGCATTAAACCTAGTAGAAACTTCTTGATCAAGTTCTGCCATTGATTCCCGCAAATTATCGCGCCCCTTGATTAAATCATTTTGCTGGTTGTTCAGAAAATCATATCTCTTCTTAACGTCTTCATATTCTTCAATTGACTTAATATTTACCGGACCAATATCTTCAATTGACATTTTATGCAATTTGACACTTTTTTGCAGTCGCTGACGGGTTTCTTCATCATTTTCACAGTCGGCTTGGGCTAAAGCTGCCTCAAATGTCAACGAATAATCTTTACTTAGTTGATCTAAGCGCTGATCGATTTGACTAGTTAACTGTGCAATTTTGACGGAAAAGCTTTCTTGTTCTGCCGCAGCATCTTTACGTAAATCATAGTTCCGGCTAGCAACTTGGTCTAGCTGCGTAATTTTAGCGTCAGCCTTACCTAATTGGGAACTTAATTGACTTAACTGCGTTTGCAACTGCTCTTTTTTTACCGCTCCATTTTTTTGCTCTTCGTCCATTTGCTGCTTTTTTTGCTGGTCAAGTTGGCCACTCTCATTGAGCGTCGCTAACTTTTTAGTTAAAGCAGTAATTTGTTTTTCATGCTGATTTAAATCACGTTTTTTATCTGACTGTTGCTTGGTCAGATTTTCTAGTTTATTAGTATAAACTGCAATCTGTGGATCAAGTTCAGCTAATTTTTCCTGAACCTTTTGATTTAGAGCGGTAAAGTTTTCGATTCGATCCTGGATATTTTTAATTGCCGCTTTTTGTTGCTCAATTTGCGTAACAAAGCTAGCCTTTTGCTGCTCGGCTTTTGCAATCTTTTCCTTAAGCTCGACAACTTGTTCATCGCGTTCTTTTTTACGGACTTCAAATAACTGATTAGCTGCCTTTAAGCGGTTGACTTCTTTTTCTTGGTTTTGATAGGAAAGAACTGCCTCACCAAGTTCACGGCTATAATCCTGCTGTTTTTTTTGAGCTTCGGTAATTTTTTGGTTTAAAACATCACTTTCAGCAGCTAAGGCGGTAAAAGCAGTTTGATCTTCAGTTAACTGCTTTTTTAATTGAACCCGGCTTTTTTGTAACTGATTAAGTTCAGTTACGGTTTGCAGTGGCGAATTATTTTTTTGGTTTCGCGTTCCCCCAGTCATTGAGCCTCCAGGCGAAATGACGTCACCATCTAACGTAACAATTCGGTAGCGAGCAATTCTCTGACGGATTTTCATGGCATTGTCAATTGTATCGACAATAATCGTACTGCCTAATAAATAATTGATAGCAGGCGTAATATCATAATCTGTGGCATTTTCTACTAACTGATTAGCAATTCCCTGAACGCCATCATAAGATTCGATAATTTTAACTGTTGAAGGCGGGATGGAATTTTCTCGTAAGCCATCAAGCGGTAAGAACGTTGCTCGACCAGAATGGCTACTTTTCAGTTGATTGATGGCATCACGGGCACTTGTCTTCGTGGTAGTAACTAAATCTTGCACACCGCCTCCAAGTGCAGTGGCCATTGCAGCTTCAAATTTAGCTGAAAAGGAGATTAACTCACCAATCGCACCGATCACGCCAGGATAGTTCGTTAAATTATTAAGAACATTTTTAACCCCATAATAATATCCTTCGTGCCGCTTACGAATGTTTTCTAAAGCTTCATAACGAGCATTTATCTGACTATAGCGCTGACTATTGGTATTGACAACTTGCCGCAAATCAGCTAATTTTTCCTGTTTTTCCGCTTGCTGACTTGTTAATGCATTAACCTGGTCTTTTTCTGCTTGATGCTTTTCCTTCAGTTGTTTGCCAGTTTCACGCAATCTATCTAATTCTAAAGTTGCTTTTTGCAATTGAGCAGCAACATCATCATTTTGATATTCGTCATTTTCAGCCGTCCGTTTTAGTTCAGATTTCAAATAAACAATTTCATTATTATTAGAAGTCTGATCTTGCAAAAGTTGGATATAATCGCTTCTTAAATCATCTAATTTTTGTGATAACTTAGTCGGATTTTCATCTAATTGGTTAGTTAATTCTGTCCGTTGGTCTTGCAAAAGCTTTTGTTCAGCAGCTAAACTTTGCTTATTTTCACTTAATTCAGAACATTCATTTTGTAAGGCTACCACTTGCTTTTTTAAATCAACTAATTCAGATTCATATTCTTTTTTAGTAGCTTCACTATACTGTTTACTTTGCTCAGCTACTTGTAAACTGGTATTTATTTCGGAAAGTTTCTTTGTCAAAGCCAGCAATTCCTCTTGAATTTGCTCACGCTGCCCGCTAATTTCTTTGTATTCATCCCTTTTAGCAGCCACTGCAGCTTGCGATTCTTTGACTTCGCGATCAAGCTTTGACAAAAGAACTTGATTTTGATCAGCTTTAGTTTGAACGGACTTTTTTTGAATATCCAAATCCTCAATTTCAAAGGCTAAAAGTGTTTTCAGCTCTTGATCCAAGCCATCTTTTTGAAATTGGTATTCCTTTGCAAGGGAACTTTGCTCATGTAAAGGTTCAATTCGCTGTTCAAGTTCTTTTACTAAATCATTAATCCGAACCAAGTTATCAGTTGTTTGCTCAAGTTGAACTCTCGCTTCTTCTTTTTGCTTTTTAAAATGTAAAATTCCCGCGGCCTCTTCAAATAATCCCCGGCGGTCTTCAGGGTGCGAATTCAAGATTTGATCAACCCGACCTTGAGAAATGATGGCTAAACTATCTTGCGAAATCCCTGAATCTAAGAAAAGCGCTCGAATATCTTTTTGTCTAACATTACGTTTATTAATCAGATATTCATTGTCGCCTGAACGTAAGATACGCCTAGAGATGATAACTTGATCTTCATCAAAATTAAGTTCACGTTGATGATTATCAAAGATCATCGACACTTCGGCATGGCTAGCAGGCTTACGAAATTCACTTCCAGCAAAAATCACATCTTTCATATTCGAACCCCGGAGTGATTTTGCACTAGATTCACCCATTACCCAGCGAATAGCTTCCGTAATATTACTTTTACCACTACCATTTGGTCCAACAATGCCGGTAATTCCTGTATCAAATTTAATTCTGGTTTTTTCTGCAAAAGATTTAAAACCATCAATAATAAGTTCTGTTAACGGCAAGTACTCATCCCCCTAATTGAGTTTATGCAAAGCTGCACGTGCTGCTTCTTGTTCCGCAGCTTTTTTATTATGTCCTTTGCCTTGTGATAATACTTTACCATTAACTACCAGTTGAACGGTAAAACGTGACGGCATTTGTTCTTCTTTTATCACTTCGTACTCAATTTTTACTGGACCATCTTGTTGTAAAAATTCTTGCAAATCAGTTTTATAATCGCGAGAGGCATCAAATTTACCCGCATCAATCAATGGAAAAACCGTCAAACTCAAAAAGTGTTCAACTGCATCCATGCCCTGATCAAGAAAAAGGGCACCGTTGAAAGCTTCAAATACATCTTCCAAAAGTGTCTTGCGTGAACGAGCACCTGCTTTTTCTTCACCATGACCTAGATTTATTTCTGCTGGAAAGCCAAATTTTTGAGCGAATTCAGCGAAGCCTTCAGTATCAACAATGTTAGACCTCATGCGAGTCAATTCGCCTTCATTTAGCTGAGGAAAGTTGCGGTATAAATAATCTGAAATAGCCAATTCAAGTACTGCATCGCCTAAGAATTCAAGCTTTTCGTAATCACGCACGCCATCTCCTGGGTGTTCGTTGGCGTATGAAGAGTGAGTGAAAGCTTCTTCTAATAATTTTGGGCTATTAAATCTAATTTTATATTTTGTTTTTAATTGATTAATAAATTTCGTACTGACCATCTTTTCAACCCCTTTTTCTCTCTAGATTATACCAGTTTTTATTGCCGAAAATGAAAAAGAAAACTATTACATCAAATTCATGCAATAATTTTCTTAAATTCTAACTATTTATCTTTACTTAGCATATGCAACATTACCCCAAAGGATGTGGCCGTTATTCATTTTCGATGGCTTTTGCGAAAAACCCGTTAACTCACTATTAACAGCATCAATTTGGTAAGTGTTATAAGTTGGAACCACATAAGCCTGGTCATTCATGTACTTTTGCCATTCATGGAATTTATCAAGCCGATATTGGTGATTAAAGGCTTTTTGCGAATCCATTTCTTGTAATAATTTAGTGTTTTCAGGAGTAACAAACCGTGAGTAATTTTGAATTGATCCTTGACCGTATAACTGTTCTGCCGATGGCTCCGAAGATAACATCCAACCACCAAGGAAAACATCGACCTTAGGATCATCATGTTGAACTTTATCATAGAATGAATTGAATTCACTAAGACGGCCACCGATCAACTTTACATTTAAGCCAGCTTTTGCCCATTGTTGAATATAGTTTTGAACGATCGGTTCATCAATTGGCGTATTGCCTTTGGCGAGTAAATTAATTGTTAAAGGCTTGCCTTCTGGCGTAGTCCGCCATTTACCCTTCTTTTTATAACCAGCTTTATCCAAAATCTGATTGGCTTTCTTCAAGTTAAACGAATAGCCATTGTTATCTTTCGCAAAATAATCACCAAATTGTTCAGGAATCAAAGTTGGCACTTGGAAACTCAAGCCATCTGTATAGTGCTTATAAACAGAATCAGTGTTTAGCGCGTACGCCATTGCTTGCCGAAGTGACTTATCACTCATTTTAGCTTTAGGATTCATGACGTTTTTAGAGGTCTTATTATCCCACTTGCCGACCTTGAAAGCCATGTAAAAATAGGCTAATGGGACTTTAGCCACGAAGGTAATCTTTTTGGTATCTTTGACCTCCTTCCACTGACTATTAACCACCCTCGCAACATCAAACTTATGACTCTTGATTGCCTGCGAAGCTGATTTGGTCGTAATTACTTGAATAATAATTTTATCTAGCTTTGGCTTACCTCGCCAGTAGTATTTATTAGGTACCCACGTAACTGCCTGGCCACGAACAACTTTTTGCGCTCTGTATGGCCCAAAGTAAAGCGGCTTCTCACGCACCTTGTCAGAGGACTCTAACTTGTCAAATGGAATATCCTTCAAGTAGTGATATGGTGCTGCACTTTCCAATAAGTAGCCATTACCGCTGTTATACATGCCAGGTTTTAATTCCTTACAGTGAATTACCACTTTCAGTCCATTTTCACCATCTGGCATCTCGATTCCAGAAATGGCTTTAGCTTTACCATCACGGTAAGCCTCTAGTCCATCAATAATGGCATACTGCGATGAATATCGTTGCGACTTAGTCGCCTTATTTGCCAAGATTTCATATGCATATTCAATGTCTTTAGCTGTAACCTGTTTACCATCAGACCACTTAACGCCCTTTTTGATCGTAATCGTTGCTGTTTTAGCTTTACGATTGAGCTTTAAGGTTGCTGGGCCTTTATCATTAATTTTGTAATTATCATCTGTATCAAAAAGCGACTCTTGACCGGGACTAGAAACATCTGCACTTGGTTGATCATTTTGCAATTCATCTAGAAAGACCCCAGTAAACGGCGTATCTGACTCAAGTGCTACCTTAATCGTTCCGCCTTGCTTGGCCGCTTTGTTCGCCGTTTCAACAGGAAACTTGTCGGCCTTTTTAGCACCTTCATTACTATTATTATTACTCTTGCCACAGGCTACCAAAGTTAAGGCAGCTGCAGAAACAACTCCTAATGAGCCTAGAAATTTACCTTTTTTCATAAAACAAGTTTCTCCTTTTGTTAAAAATATGTAATTAAGTGTTTGAAACAAGCTAATAAATAAATATTAGCAGAAAAAATTAAAAAATCAATACATTTATTAATTTTTAATTCATTATTTTGTATTATTATTCGCTATATTTTAATTTTATTTACATAAGGACAACAAATACCCCTTATTTATGAGCTTTATTTTTAAAACTTGTTTAAAATCAAAACTTGATTACTATGAGAGCGAGCATATAGTTTAACAAGACTAATTCTTGATTATTCAGACGAATACGCCGCATCACGATTAACAAACAAAAACCAGCTTAACAAAAAAACGTTAGGGTGATTAACCCTAACGCTTTTAAATATTTTTCGCAAAAAGACCGGTAAATTACTAATTAAATTTAACAGTTTTACTTAGCAAAAGCAACTTGGTACCATAATTGATGACCATTGTTTAATTTCGATGGTTTCAATGAGTAGCCAGTAATCTTACTATTAACAGCATCGATTTGGTATTCATTATAAGTTGGAATGACATAAGCTTCATCATTCATGTATTTTTGCCATTCGTGGAACTTATCAACACGGTATTTATGGTCAAAGGCCTTTTGTGAGTCCATATCCTTAATGAGCTTCGTATTTTCTGGAGTTACAAAACGTGAGTAATTGGACATTGTCCCTTCACTATACATTTGCTCTTGAGATGGTTCTGTTGAAAGTGTCCAGCCAGCTAAAAATACATCAACCTTAGGATCATCATGTTGCACTTTATCATAGAAAGAATTGAATTCAGTTAATCGTCCACCTACTAGCTTAACGTTTAACCCAATCTTGTTCCATTGTTGAATAAAGTTTTGAGCAATTGGTTGGTTAATTGCTTGACCTGACATTGCCATAAAGTTAATTGTCAGTGGTTTACCATCAGGAGTAGTGCGCCACTTACCCTTCTTCTTATAGCCAGCTTTATCCAAAAGTTGGTTGGCCTTCTTTATATTATAAGTATAACCTTTGGCATTCTTATCGAAGTAATCGCCAAATTGTGCAGGAATCAAAGTTGGAACTTGGAAGCTTAAGCCATCAGTATAATGCTTGTATACCGCATCAGTGTTCATTGCATAAGCCATCGCTTGCCGTAACGATTTGTTATTCATTTTAGCTTTAGGATTCATGACGTTCTTAGACTGTTTAGCGTCCCATTTACCAACTTTAAAGCCCATATAATGATATGCTAATGGTACTTGGGCAACAAAGGTAACGTCGCTAGTACCCTTTACTTGTTTCCATTGGTTATTGATTACACGAGCAATATCAAACTTATGACTCTTAATTGCTTGCGAAGCAGAATTTGGTGAAATTACTTGGTAAATAATCTTATCTAATTTTGGTTTGCCACGCCAGTAATATTTATTTGGAACCCAGGTTACAGATTGACCACGATTAATTTTCTGCACTTTATATGGACCAAAATACAAAGGTCTCTTTCTGATTTGATCAGAAGCTTCTAGTTTAGAAAATGGAATATCTTTTAAATAATGATATGGTGCGGCGTTTTCCCAAATATAACCGTTACCACTGTAATACATGCCTGGCTTCAATTCCTGGCAGTGTAATACTGCAACGCGACCGTTTTCACCATCAGGCATTTCAATCCCAGAAATAGTCTTGGCTTTACCTTCGTGGTATTCTTTCATACCATTAATTATATTGAATTGAGATGCATAACGTTGTGATTTAGTTGCCTTATTGGCAATAATTTCATATGCATATTCAATATCTTTGGCCGTTACTTGCTTACCGTCAGACCATTTTACGCCCTTTTTAATTGTAATCGTAGCGGTTTTAGCTTTACGATCAAGTTTCAAGGTAGCAGGACCTTTATCATTAATCTTGTAGTGATCATCTGTATCAAATAATGACTCTTGACCAGGACTTGAAACATCAGCGTCGGGTTGACTCATCTGTAATTCATCATTAAAGATACCTGTGAAAGGAGTATCAGTTTCTTCTGCAATCCTAAGGGTACCTCCTTGTTTCGCAGTCTTAGTTTTAGTTTCGATTGGAAACTTGCTGGCAGTTTTTGCACCTTCATTACTAGTATTGCTACTCTTACCGCAGGCTACTAATGTTAAAGCAGCAGCTGAAACAACTCCCAGCGAACCTAAAAATTTACCTTTTTTCATAAAACGAGTTTCTCCTTCTTAATAATTAATTTTTAATAGTGTTCGAAACAAGTTAATAATTAAATAATATCATTATAAATGAAAATTGCAACAGAATGATTAATTTAAGCTTAATTTTTAAGACTTCTCGTCTTTTATATTTTTAATCAAACAAAAAACTCGAAATAATTTCGAGTTTTAAAAATCTTATTTTACATATGCAACCTTAAACCATTTATCGTTACTATCTGATGGTTTAACCGAGTATCCAGTAATCTTACCGTTAACTGCAGTTATTTGATATGAATTAGTCATCGGAATGCAGTATGCTTCTTCATTCATATATTCTTGCCACTTGTGGAATTGCTCAACACGGTATTTATGATCAAATGCCTTTTCTGAATCAATTGCATTAAGTAGTTTAGTATTTTCTGGTGTGACAAATCTGGTCATATCAAATGGTGCACCCTCACCATATAAGTCATTTGGTGACGGTTCACTTGACAAGGACCAAGCTCCCGTAAACATATCGATTTCGGGATCGTCATTTTGAACTTTATCAACATAAGAATTAAATTCAATCAATCGATTGTTAATCAAACTGACATTTAAGCCAATTTTATGCCATTGTTGAATATAATTTTGTGTAATTGGTTCCTTACTTGGATCCGAACCCTCACTAACCAAAATTTTGATTTTTAACGGTTTACCGTTTGGCTGAACCCGCCATTTGCCTTTCTTCTTATAACCAGCTTTGTCTAGCAGTTCATTTGCTTTCTTAAGGTTATAATCGTAGCCCTTGGCATCCTTATCAAAGTAGTCACCAAATTGAGCCGGAATCAAAGTTGGTATTTGGAAAGTCAGGCCACCAGTATAGCGTTTGGTTGCCTGTGAAATATTCATGGCATACGCAATAGCTTTACGCAAAGATTTATTATTCATCTTGGCGTTCGGATTCATGACGTTTTTACCCTTTTTAGCATCCCATTTACCAACCTTAAAGCCAAGGTATGAATATTCCAAAGGAATTTTAGCAACAAAGTTTACGCCTTTAGTATCTTTTACCTGTTTCCATTGTGAGTTAATTACACGTGCAACGTCAAATCTTTGACTCTTAATTGCTTGAGAGGCGGATTTAGTAGAAACTACCTGGCAAATAACCTTGTTTAACTTTGGTTTACCACGCCAGTAATATTTGTTAGGTGACCAAGTTACTGATTGACCACGAACCACTTTATCTACCTTGTATGGGCCAAAGAACATCGGCTTTTTCCGAATTTGATCTGATGATTCCAGCTTACTGAATGGTACATTTTTCAAGTAGTGATATGGTTGGGCATTTTCACTAAAGTAGCCATTACCACTATTATACATACCCGGCTTTAATTTATCGTAATGAATAATTAATTTACGACCATTTTCACCATCTGGCATTTCTAAGCCAGAAATAGTTTTAGCTTTACCATCATGATACTCTTTCATCCCCTTAATTGAGGCAATCGAACTAGTATATCTTTGCGATTTGGTCGCTTTATTGGCCATAATTTCATAAGAAAATTCCAGATCTTTAGCAACAACTTGCTTGCCATCAGACCACTTAACGCCCTTCTTAACCATAATTGAGATTGTATTGTTTTTACGGTCAAGTTTCATGGTAGCTGGGCCTTTGTCATTGATTCGATAATCGTCATCAACATCAAATAAGCTCTCAAGACCAGGTTCCATAACATCCACATCGGTCTGGGTGGTGGTTAATTCACTAGCAAAAATACCGGTAAAGGGTGTATCCGTTTCGATAGCTTGCTTAACCGTCCCGCCTTCCTTGGTGGACTTGTTTGGTACTACAGGGGAAAATTTGCTAGCTTGCTTAGTATCATCGGTATTAGCCGAATTACCGCCTTTGCCACAGGCTACTAAAGTTAGCGCAGCTGCACTAACTACACCAAGTGACCCCCAAAATTTTGCACTTTTCATAATTTAACTCCTTCTAATTTCACGTTGGTAATATTTGAAACAAGTTAATGATTAAATATTAACATACAAAATTAGTATATCAATAAAAATATTAGTTTTTATTTAATTTATTTTTTAATCTATATTAAGATAGTATTTGATTTTGCTATTTTAGTGCTACTATTATTATTTAACATAGCCAACTTGGTACCATAATGGATGATCATTATTAGATTCAGACGGTTTAAGAGAATATCCAGTAAGACGATCATTAACAGCATAAATTTTATATGCATTGTACATTGGAATAACGTAAGCGTCTTTAAACATGTACTCTTGCCACTCATGAAATTTTTGCACACGATATTTGTGGTTAAATGCTTTTTCTGAGTCTATCTCATCAATTAGTTTATTGTTTTCGGCAGTAACAAATCTAGTATAGTTTGCCGGACCACCTTCACTATATAGACCATTAGGCGACGGCTCATTTGAAAGTCCCCATGCAGCCATAAACATATCAACCGATTGATCATCGTTTTGAACTTTGTCGTAGAACGAGTTTATTTCAGTTAGCCTGCCATTGAGCAAACCAACATTTAAACCAATTTTATGCCACTGCTGAATATAATTTTGTACAATCGGTTCCTGGGTTGCAGCTCCTGACATGGCCAAAAGGTTAATTTTTAATGGTTTGCCATTAGGTTGAACACGCCATTTACCTTTTTTCTTATATCCGGCCTTATCCAAAAGTTCATTTGCTTTCTTTAAATTGTACGTAAAACCTTTGACATTAGGATCGTAGAAGTCACCAAATTGTTTGGGAATTAAAGTTGGAATCTGAAAACTTAAGCCATTGGTGTAGCGCTTATTAACGGCAGCAATATTCATTGCATAGCCAATTGCCTGCCGCAATGACCTATTATTCATCTTGCTATTAGAATTCATGACGTTTTTGCCTTTTTTAGCATCCCATTTCCCCACTTTGAAGCCTAAATAGCTGTAATACAACGGGATTTGCGCGATAAATTTTACTTTTTCGGTATTTTTTACCTCTTTCCATTGCGAATTAACTACCTGAACAATATCAAATTTATGCGATTTAATCGCTTGCGAAGCAGAGTTAGGTGAAACTACTTGATAAACAATTTTGGCTAACTTCGGCTTTCCGCGCCAATAATATTTATTGGGGATCCATGTCACTGATTGACCGCGAACCAATTTGGCTAATTTATAAGGGCCAAAATAAAGTGGCTTTTTTCTAATCTTATCTGAAGACTCGAGCTTATTAAATGGAACGTCCTTTAAATAATGGTAAGGCGCAGCAGACTCAACGTAGTAATCATTGCCGCTAAATGACATCCCGGGTTTTAACGATGAAAAATGTAAAATCATCCGTAACCCATTATCACCATCTGGCAATTCAATTCCTGAAATAGTTTTTGCTTTACCCTCATGATATTCTTTCAGTCCTTTAAGGACCTCCAGCTTAGTCGAATACCTCTGTGCCTTTGTTTTTTTATTGCCTAAAATTTCATAAGGATACTCAAGATCTTTAGCTGTTACCTGCTTGCCATCTGACCATTTAACGCCTTTTTTTAACGTAATCGTAATTGTCTTATTTTTTTGATTAATCTTAATGGTTGCTGGTCCCTTATCATTTATTTTATGGTAATCATCCGTATCAAATAGTGATTCTGCACCTGGTGAAGCTATCTGTGCATCAAAAGAAGTTGTAGCTAATTGATCAGAAAAAATACCAGTAAAAGGTGTATCAGTTTCTAAAGCTACCTTAACTGTTCCTCCTTGTTTAGCGGCTTTCTTAGGCATAGAACTAGGAAATTTACTTGCTGTCTTTGCATCATTGCTATTACTTTGATTACTTTTACCACAGGCAACTAAGGTTAGAGCAGCCATGCTGACAATACCAACCGAACCGATAGTTTTTAATTTGGTCATTATACTACACTCCTTTTTAATTATAATTAACTATTTATTAAATATTACCATATTTAAAGTTATAAATATAATTTTACTTTAATTTATGCAAAAAAATACTTCTAAAACTAGTTTTTTCTAGTTCTAGAAGTATCTTGTACTTAATCTTATTTGCTTAATTACTTAATAAAGCCAACTTTATACCATAATTGATGACCATTCGAATTGTCTGACGGCTTAGTTGAATACCCAGTTAGTTTATTATTAACTGCAATCACTTTATAAGAGTTATCCAATGGTAAAACATAAGCTTGATCATTCATGTATTCTTGCCATTGATGGAATTTTTCTACCCGATAACTATGATTAAAGGACTTTTGCGAATCAATCTCATTTAAAAGCTTATTATTTTTAGACGTTGCAAAGCGAGAATAATTCATAGGTGAAGACTCACCATACATTGAAGCTGGTGATGGCTCACTAGCTAAACTCCAGCCTGCCATATAAACGTCCACTTGTGGGTCATCATTTTGAATCTTGTCATAAAATGAATTAAACTCAGTTAATCGGCCACCAAGCAATTTTACATTCAAGCCAATCTTTTGCCATTGTTGGATATAATTTTGAACCGTTGGTTCTTGAGCTGAACTTCCTGTCATTGCCATGAAGTTAATAGTTAATGGCTTGCCATTAGGTTGAACACGCCACTTACCCTTCTTCTTGTAGCCAGCTTTATCTAAAAGTTGATTGGCTTTCTTTAAGTTATAATTGTATCCTTTAGCATCCTTGTCAAAATAATCGCCAAATTGAGCTGGAATTAAGGTTGGAATTCTAAAGCTTAAGCCGGAAGTATAATGTTGGTCAACAGAATCAACGTTAACTGCATAACCCATTGCCTGCCGTAGAGCTTTATTATTCATTTTTGCATTAGGATTCATCACATTTTTATCTTGCTTAGCATCCCATTTACCAACTTTAAAACCAATGTAGTGATATGCAAGAGGAATTTGTGCAACAAAGTTTACGCCTTTAGTGTCCTTAACCTCATTCCATTGGTCATTAACAACTTCAGCGACATCAAACTTGCGACTCTTGATACCTTGTGAAATTGAATTTTGTGAAATAACTTGCGAAACAATTTTATCTAGTTTTGGTTTACCACGCCAATAATATTTATTCGGAACCCAAGTTACAGATTGTCCACGAACAATTTTTTCAACTTTATACGGTCCAAAATATAATGGCTTCTTTCTAATTTGGTCAGAAGATTGTAATTTTTCAAATGGAATATTCTTTAGGTAATGATATGGGGCTGCGCTTTCCCAGAAATAACCGTTACCACTGTATAACATTCCAGGCTTCATTTCCTTAAAATGTAAAACAACTGTACGACCATTATCACCATCAGGCATTTCAATTCCAGAAATTGTCTTTGATTTGCCTTGGTGGTATTCTTTTACGCCTTCAATTTCTTCCAGTTGACTACTATATCTCTGTGCCTTTGTCTTTTTATTAGCAAGAATTTCATATGGATATTCAAGATCCTTAGCGGTCACTTGCTTACCATCGGACCATTTAACACCTTTTTTAACGGTAATTGTGATAGTTTTAGCGTTACGGTCAAGCTTCATTGTAGCTGGACCTTTGTTAGTAATCTTATAACTATCATCAGTATCAAATAATGATTCTTCTCCTGGCTCAGCTACTGAGCTATCTATCGCCGTTGTAGAAAGTTCGTCAGAAAAAACACCTGTAAATGGTGTATCAGTCTTAATAGCATACTTCAAAGTACCACCCTGCTTGGCCTCTTTAACAGGTACTGCTTGAGGGAATTTACTTGCCGTCTTAGCATTTTGGTTATTAGCAGTATTGCTATTTTTGCCACAGGCTACCAAAGTCAACGCTGCAGCTGAAGCAATACCTGCTGCGCGAAGAATTTTTGTCTTATTCATATTATTAAAACTCCTATCTAAATAATGAATAATCCCGTGTGTTCTTGGAATAAGCTAATAATTACATTTTAGCATAAGTTAGTTTAAGTTCAAATACTTATCATTTCATAAACATTAATGTATAGATAAATTAAAATTAACATTCTAATTAAATCCAAAAAAATAACTTCGTTTAATCACGAAGTTATTTTTAATATTAAGTTAGTTTTCTCTTTGTCTTGCATCACCAGCACGCTGGAATGCACGTCCAACATAGTTAACACTCAATGAAATTGCTAACAACATGACCGTAGCGGGTAGCCAAAGCCAAGGCCGACTTACAACGTTAACCGGATCATTAGCAAAACCAATTAAGGTACCTAGTGAAGGAACTGTTGATGGCAAACCATAGCCAATAAAGGAAAGTGTTGTTTCAATACCAATGTTACTTGCGATTGCTAAAACCACATCAATAATAACCATTGAGGTAATATTCGGCAAAACTTCGCGGAACATAATCTTTAAATCTGATGAACCTGAGGTTTTCGAAGCAAGAACATAATCTCTTCCACGTTGAGATAGGACGAACGCTCTAAAGTATCTCGCTGTAGTTGTCCAACCGAACATTGAGATAATCCATACTAAACTCACAGGACTATAATGCGGAATAACACTTACTAAAACAATTTCAATTGGCATAGCAGGTAAAACTTGAACAAAGTCAACTATTCTCATGATAATTGCATCGACATAACCGCCGTAATAACCAGAAACTAAGCCAACGACCAAACCAACAATTTCACAGACAGCAGTAACACCTAAACCAATCAAGATGGAGTTACGTCCACCCATGATTAGAAGGTTAACAATATCACGACCACCATCATCTGTGCCGAACAGATGACCGTTCATGCCCCATCCCATATAGGCATCAATAATATTTGTTTCTGTTACCTTTTCAGAATTTAAGAATAATGATCCTCCAAAAGTAAATAAGAGAATTAAAACAATAATGATAAATGCGGTAAGTGCAATTTTATCTTTGACAATTTCTCTAACTACTACCTTAAAACTTGAAGCAGGAGAAGAAACTTTTTTCTTTTTTACTTCTTGTGTTGAAGTGTTTTCTTTCTTTTCAGACATTTCTTTTCCTCCTTACTTAATTCTGATTCTTGGATCAACGATACTCATAATAATATCTGACAAAAGATTTCCGAGTAAAGTAAGGATACCAAAGATTAAAATCAATGCCGTCAAAGTGGTGTAATCACGTTGTCCAATTGAATCTAGGAATAGTTTACCCATTCCTGGGTAACTGAACACTGATTCTACAACCATAGAACCACTTAAAAGACCAGTAATAACTGTACCTATTGATGACGCAATTGGTAATAACGAGTTACGTAAAATATGTTTGTTGAAGACAACATTTTCGGGAACACCCTTACTGTGAGCGGTCCGAACATAATCTTCGACTTTATTATCAACGATTCCTGTTCTCAGATACTGTACAATTGATGTCGTTGTTATCAATGCAACAAGACAAGCAGGCAAGATAATGTGATAAATTTGACTGCCTAAAGTACCCCAGAAGCCAGAAGCGTTAGGTGAAACAGAGCCAGAAATTGGGAACCATCCTAGCGTAAAACCAAATAACCAAATTCCTAAAATGTAAAAGACAAATGGCGGCACGGCAAAAGTAACGTAGTTAAAAATTTGAACTGCTTGATCTTGCCATTGATCTTGGTGACGTCCTGCAGTAACTCCCAAAGGAATAGAAATGCAGTAACTAAGAATAGTAGTCAACATTGCAAGCCAAAAAGTATTTACAGCACGATCAGCAATTAAAGAAGTAACTGGCACGTGTTGAATGTAACTGGTTCCAAGGTCGCCCTTAAATAAATTGCCAACCCAACGTCCATATTGAACTGGAGCTGGATCATAAAGACCTGCCGCTCTCTTCAATGCTTCAAGTTGCTTTGGATCAGTATTCGGATTGATTTGACCAGTAAATGGGTCACCCGGCATCATTTTAGCCAAGAAGAAGACTAAGATACTCAAGATAATCAATTGAGGAATCATAATTAATATACGTCTTAAGACTGTTTTCCACATTATTAGTCTCTCCCCTTTTCGTTTAATTCTTCTCGCTGAAGTTCATCTTTAGGTAATGCAACCCAGTGCTTTCCGGACACTTGTTGAAGTGGGAAGACACGACCGTCTTTATCATACCATTTACTTTGATCATTCTGAAATTCTTGTTCAACTTCTTCACGATGCTTCTTATGTTCTTCACGGTGCTCAACATCTACAACCGGAATCGCAGAAAGTAAACGTTTGGTGTAAATGTGAATTGGATGATTATAGATATCTTCACGGGTACCAATTTCAACTAGTCGTCCACGGTGCATAATTGCCAAGTTCTCAGACATGTGCTTAACAACACCTAAGTCGTGCGAAATAAATAAATATGCAATGTTGTACTGCTGTTGAATATGTTTCATGAAGTTCAAAACTTGCGCCTGAACCGACAAGTCCAAAGCACTCGTTGGTTCATCAGCAACGATCAGCCTTGGATTTGTTGCAACAGCACGAGCAACACCAATTCTTTGTCTCTGACCACCTGAAAATTCATGTGGGTACTTGTAGATAGCATCACTTGGCATACCAACGATATCCAATAATTCTTGTACTCGATCACGTTCTTGATCTGTAGTCAAATTTTCAAAGTTACGAATTGGTTCAGCAATGATGTCTTCAATTCGTTTTCTAGGATTCAAACTTGACATTGAATCTTGGAAAATCATCTGGACATCTTTGTTGTAATCAAGCTTTTTTCTGTTCTTTGATTTAGTAATATCAACATCTTTATAAATGATTTGGCCACTAGTTACTGGTTCTACACCAACTATTGCCTTACCTGTCGTTGATTTACCCGATCCTGATTCACCAATTAAGCCATAAGTTTCACCTTCATTAATGGTAATACTTACGTCATCAACGGCACGAACATAATCTGTTATTCTGTTCCAAAAACCTGATCTAATTGGGTAATGCACCTTTAAATTTTTAACTTGAATAATTTCTTTAGCCATAATTACTCCCCACTTGCTTCAGCATCTTGAAAGTGGAACGTCTTCCAGCACGTGCATCTTACCCAGTGTCCTGGTTCAACTTCATGCATGACTGGATCTTTTTCGTGCGCACTTGCTGGAATCCATGGGATTCTAGCCGCAAAACGATCACCTTCACGCGGCATATTTTGCAATGAAGGAACAGTTCCATGAATAACGTGTAAATCCTCATCCTCATCTTCAGATTGAGGCATTGAATTTAAAAGTGAGCGAGTATAAGGGTGAAGTGGATGCTCAAAAATAGTCTTAACATCGGCTTTTTCAACTACTTGACCAGCGTACATAACAGCAACTTGGTCAGCAGTTTCAGCAACAACACCCAAATCATGAGTAATTAAAATAATCCCAGAATGTGACTGACGTTGAATATCTTCTAGCAAGTCCAAAATTTGGGCCTGAATAGTAACATCCAAAGCAGTAGTTGGTTCATCAGCAATAATAATTTCTGGCTTACATGCAATTGCCATCGCAATAACGATCCGTTGACGCAAACCACCTGAAAGCTCAAATGGATACATAGAATAAGTTTCTTCAGGCTTAGGCATACCAACTTGATTAAAAAGTTCAATTACCCGAGCATGACGCTCTTTTTCATTCATATCCGTATGATAATAAAGCGTTTCGGCAACTTGATCGCCAACCCGCATTAATGGGTTTAAACTTGCAAGAGGATCTTGGAAGATCATTCCGATCTTATTACCACGAATCTTATCAAACAAGGTTTCATTTAAACCTACGAGATTCAATTCATTATATAAAATATCACCAGTTACTTTTGTATTTTTATGGTCATACAGACCAATTATACTTGCAGCTATTGTACTCTTACCACAGCCAGATTCACCTACGACTGATAAAATTTCATCACGCTTCAGAGTTATATTAATATCATCGGCAGCATCATAAAATTTTCCTTGTAATCGGTAAGCAGTATGCAAATGCTGGATATCTAGCAAGAGATCACTTTGTTTTTCCAAAGGCCATTCCCCTCTCAAATTTTCAACAGATTTATTAAAGATACTTAATAAATTTATTTAATTTCTAATTATATACATCAAATCGGCTACATGCAAATGCCAAATCAATATTTTAGAAATTATTTTTGGTGAGCTGCAATATAATTAACCGCATCTCCCACTGTTTTTATTTTCTCAGCATCTTCATCTGAAATTTCTGAGCCAAATTCATCTTCAAGCTGCAAGATGAATTCAACAAGATCAATTGAATCTGCATCCAAATCATTGGTAAAATTGGTTTCCTTTGTAATTTTATCTTTATCAACTTCAAAATTGTCTGCCAAAATATCTCTAATCTTGGTAAAAATTTCTTCTTCGGTCATCATTTCTTCTCCTTGTTACTATTAGTTAATTCCGTTAGTTTTTAACCGCAAATTCGCTTCTAAATTCTCCGATAATATTTTCTTTTAGTATTTTATCAATTTGCTTAATCGTAAAGTAAACTGCTCGTTGATCTGAACGGCCATGTGTCTTAACTACTGGAGCATCAACTCCAAGTAAAACTGCCCCGCCGTATTTATCAACGTCAAACTTAGAAACCAATCCCTTCAATGCCTTTTTAATTAATAAAGCTCCAATTTTAACCATAAAACCACTATTTAGCAACTTATCTTTTAATAAATGGATTAAAACAGAAGATGTGCCTTCAATATTTTTTAAAACTGCATTTCCAGTAAAGCCATCAGTTGCAACTACATCGGCCTTGCCTTCCAAAAGTTCATTGCCTTCAATGTTACCAACAAAGTTAAGGTCACTATCGAGTAGCAATTGATAAGCAGATTGATGCAAATCGTCTCCCTTATCGCTTTCTGAACCATTATTAAGAAGGGCAACGCGCGGATTTTTGACACCCCGTACTTTTTCAGCATAATACGATGCCATTTTAGCCCAGGTTAAAAGGTATTCAGGTTTGCTTTTAGCATTAGCACCAACATCAATCATATTAAAGCCATCATCCGAATTTTTAACCGGTAACGTAGGCATAAACCCTGGTCGTGCTATACCTTTAATTCGTCCAATAATGAAAATACCACAAGCAAGAATTGAACCCGTATTTCCTAAAGACAACAAAGCATCTGCTTTGCCTTGCTTCACAAATTGTGCAGCAACGACTAAAGACGAATCTTTTTTAGTCCTTATTGCTTTTACTGGTTCATCCTCATCATTAATGATTTCGGATGTTGCTACAATTTCAATCCGATCTTGATCACTGCCAACCAGTTTTCTGATTTTTTTCTGGTCACCAAATAAAATAAATTTAGTGTCGGTTAATTCAGCCTTTGCTTGCAAAACGGCTTGGACAATAGCTTTGGGGGCATTCTCGCCACCCATTGCATCAACTGCAATTGTTCTCATTTGTCACCACAATCTTTTCTAAGTACGTTCTTGCTGTAATTGTTTATATTCTAGCACTTGTTGTAAATTTTTATGCGTAGAATTTGTTAAATTTGGATCTTTTTTGATTAATTCCTGTGCTTCTTTTTGCGCAACCACCAAAGTTTCATAATTATTCACTACGTTGCCGACCTGGAATTCCGGCAGACCAGACTGTGCTCTACCAAACAAATCTCCTTCACCACGCATCTTCAAATCCTCCTCGGCAAGCTTAAAACCATCCGTTGTCGAAGCGATGATTTTCATGCGTGATTTTCCTGCCTCCGTTTTAGGATCAGCCAGAAAAATACAATAACTTTGTGTGCTGCCTCGACCGATTCGACCTCGAAGTTGGTGCAATTGACTAATACCAAAGCGATCAGCATTATAGATCACCATCATATTGGCATTTGCCACGTCAACCCCTACTTCAATTACGCTGGTTGTCACTAAGATATCAATTTGACCTGCCCCAAAGGCAGCCATAATGTCCTCTTTTTTGTTGCCAGGCATTTGACCATGAAGAAGTACTACTTTTTGGTCAGGAAAATCGTGACTTAATTTTTCAAAAAGCTCTTCTGCATTTTTTAAATCCAATGCCTCAGATTCGGTAATTAACGGTGTAACTGCGTAAATCTGGAAGCCTTGCGCCAATTGCTCGCGCATCAATTGATAGACTTCCTTCATTTGGCCACTAGTTTTCCAAGAAGACTTTATTTGCTTACGACCAGCAGGCAAATGACGTATTTCAGAAACAGTGGTATCGCCGTAGACAGTTAGGGCTAATGTCCGCGGAATCGGTGTCGCGGTCATTGCCAAAACATCAGGTACATTACCTTTATTTATTAAAGTTTGCCTTTGACTGACACCAAAACGGTGCTGCTCATCAATAATGATGACACCTAAGTTTTTAAAAATCACTTTTTCTTGAATTAAAGCGTGAGTTCCAACTACAACATTAATTGTACCATCTGTTAATTCGCGATAAATTTCCCGTCGTTCTAAAGTTTTGGTAGTCCCAGTTAATAGTGCACACCTAACTCCAAATGGTCGGAGTAGCTCATCAATTTTTTTAAAATGCTGAGTGGCTAAAATTTCCGTTGGCACCATCAGAGCCGCTTGAAAACCTGCAGTAATCGCAGCATAAATGACATAAATAGCAACAATTGTCTTTCCCGAACCAACATCTCCCTGTAAAAGACGGTTCATCTGTCTAGTTGAATGAATATCAGCAAATATTTCATTGATTACCTGTTTCTGGTCAGCAGATAATTCAAATGGCAGTTCTTTAGTCAGCCGGGCTATTTCAGTTAAATCATATTTTTTGGCAATGCCACGATTGTGCTTATTTTGACTAGTTAATTGGGCCAATTCTGTTTGGAAAATAAAGAATTCACGAAAAATTGCACTTCTTTTTGCTAGCTGCGCTTCTCGTGCATTCTTAGGATGGTGCATCTGAACGATAATCTGTTGTTCAGAAAGCAATCTGTATTTATTTCTCAATGATTCCGGAACGATATCCTCAACTTCAGGTAAAAAATCTTCAATAGCTAAATTTATTAACTCAACAAGCTTTTTTTGCCGGATATTGCGGTTAACCGAATAAATTGGCGCCATTCCACTATCATTTTCTTTACTAGCGACAAATTTAAAGCCAGATAAGCTTTGTCTAGAAGCATTATACTTGCCATAAACAGCCACTTCTTTGCCAATTGTAATTTTGTCCTTTAACCAAGGTTGATTAAAAAAATTGACCATGACAACATCATGGTCAATTCTTATTTTAAAACTAAGTCTGCTTTTTTTATAACCAAAACGACTGACAAAAGCCTCAGTTGCTACTATTCCCTTCAGCATTACCTTTTGACCATCCATGATCTGATCAAGAGGTATCGTCTGCAGTTCATCGTAGCGAAAAGGAAAATAAAACAACAAATCATATATGCTGTAAATGCCTAAACTTCCAAGTGCAGCCGCAGTTTTTGTCCCGACACCTTTTAAGTCAGTGACAGGAGCAAACAACTTCTTTGTATTCATTTTTATTCAACAGAAATCAAGAAATTGTAGACAGGTTGACCACCATTATGAATCTCAAATTCAAGATCGTCATGCTTGTTCTTAAGTGCCTCTGCAACTTGGTTAGCTTCTTCTTTGTTAGAATCCCGACCAAACATAATTGTTATGATTTCGGAATCTTCATCCAGCATTTTTTCAACCATATCAATCGTTGAATTAATCAAATCCGTTTCTGCAACCTGAATGTCACCGTCAATGATGCCGAGATAGTCATTTTCATGAATCTCTACACCATTAATTGTCGTATCACGGTTCGCCTTAGTCACTTCACCAGAAACAACATCTTCTAAAGCATCTGTCATACTCTCAACGTTATCGTCAAGAGAATCATCAGCATCAAAGGAAAGCATTGCAGTCAGACCTTGTGAAATTGTTTTAGTTGGAACAATGCCAACAGGTATATCACTTACTTCAGCAGCCTGCTTAGCAGCCATCACGATATTGCCATTATTTGGTAAAACAATCGCCTTCTTAGCACCAGATTTTTTAATTGCGTCAATAATGTCTTGGGTAGATGGGTTCATCGTCTGACCACCAGAAATAATTCTATTGACTCCTTCGCTTTCAAATAGCTTACGAATGCCGTTACCTGAAGCAACAGCAATTACAGCAAAATCAACACTTTCTTGCTCTTCTTCACTGTTATTAACGATTGTCTCGTGCTGAATCCGCATATTGTCAATCTTAATTTTACCTAGTTGGCCAAATTGCTTGCCGTATTCAAAGACAGCACCTGGATGCTCAGTATGAATATGGACTTTAGCAACTTCATCATCGGAAACGGCCAATAAAGAATCGCCTATTTGTGACAAGTGTGCTCTAAATTCTTCAAGGTCAAAAGGTTTTTTATTAGGAACATCAGCAGTCAAGTCAACCATGATTTCCGTACAATAACCATTAGCTATATCTTGAGTAGATAGTTGGGATTGAACTGATTGGTGGTGCATGGCATTAATCATTTCATCCATTTCACCTTCATCAGGCTGATAACGATCAGCAAAGTTTTCTCCTAATAAACCTTCTAAGAAACCTTCATAAATGAAGAGCAAGCCTTGACCACCTGAATCAACCACCCCAACTTGTTTTAAGACTGGTAATAAATCAGGGGTCGTCTTAAGAGCAGCTTTTGCACCCTCTACAATTGCCTTCATTACTTCTTCAACATCGTCAGTTTCATTGGCCTTATTAGCACCTTCTTGGGCAGCAACCCGGGCAACAGTTAGAATAGTCCCTTCAACAGGTTTCATAACAGCCTTGTATGCAGTTGCAACACCATTTGAAAAAGCATTTGCAAGCTCTTGAGCATTTAAAGTTTTCATGCCTTGGGTAGCTTTATAAACACCCCTAAAGAGTTGTGAAGAAATGACCCCACTGTTGCCGCGAGCACCCATTAACATTCCCTTGGCAAGACTTTCAGTTAGGTCGCCAACACTTGTACTAGTATTTTCACTAACAGCTTTAGCGCCGCTTTCAATAGTCAAATTCATATTAGTACCAGTGTCTCCATCCGGAACTGGGAAAACGTTCAAGGAGTTAATAAACTCTGCGTTACGTCCAAGTCGATGCGTGGCCACACGAACCATATCTCTAAACTTTTTACTATCTATTTCCTTTAAAACCAATATTCTTACCCTCCGCTTGAGTTATTCATCAAGCACTTTAACACTTTGAACGATGACATTAACAGCTTTCGTATCAATTCCAAGTTGATTCTTCAAATTGAACTTGACGCTAGTTTGTACGTTACGGCTAACTTCTGAAATTTTTAGTCCGTAACCAACAATTATATAAACATCAACCGTAATTTTATTATCTTCTGACTTAACAACAACACCACGTTTATAATTTGCTCGATTTAGAATTCCATCAAAACCGTCTCGAATAGCATTCTTTGATGCCATCCCGACAACGCCATAATTGGATGTAGCTGCACTACCAACGACAATTGCAATTACTCCATTAGAAATGTCAATCAAGCCATCTTTTGTTTTGATTTTAACAGCCATGTTTATCCTCCGTATCATTGTTCTCAATATTATGAATCTATTTTATCATAGTAATCAAGTATTAATGCAAAATTCCATTTATAAAAAATACTTTTACGGTTGCAAAGATCTTAAGGATATGCTATCTTAGTTTAGTATGAAAACACAAATAAAGGAGGTTTAGCAAATGGCAAAAGATTATATAACTGGTAAAAAGACCACTTTCGGCAACACGCGTTCACATTCTTTGAATTCATCACGTCGTACCTGGAAGCCAAACCTTCAAAAAGTTCGTATTCTTGTTGATGGTAAACCAAAGCGTGTATGGGTTTCAACTAAGACTTTGAAGTCTGGTAAAGTAACTCGTGCGTAATAACGATAAAAACTGGCAGATTTATCTGTCAGTTTTTTATTTTATAAATTAAACATAAAAAACCATTTTTCTTTTTATTGAGCTGATAACAAATGCTCATTAAATTGAAAAATGGTTTTTTGCTAAATATTTTGGTAGCGATCAAGGTCTTTTGACTGTATAACGGCTAAAACACCTTGATCACAAGCTAGATTAAATGTCTCACTTGCCGGTAAAAACTCGTTTGAGCCAAAAGAAACGGGTATGGGACTGTTGTAACCAGTTAAATGATACTTTGCCCCACTGATATTTAAATTTTGAACAGGCGTTAAGTTAATAACACCAAAATACTTATAGCCGGGTAATTTTTTTACAGTGTAGGTTCCAGGCCGATAAAATTGAATTTCATTTTGCTGATCAACGATTGCTATTTTTTCCGTATAAGCACTAAATTCTGGTTTTAATACCATCAGTAAGTTATTCATAAAATGATCAAGTCGGCCACCAGTCGATCCAAAGAGGGTTAAAAACTCTACCCTGTAATCTTCAAACGCATATCTAATCATTAATTCAGTATCAGTCAGATCCTTTTCAGGTACCGAATAGCGGATATCTGCCACTGTTTGCTCTATTTGCGAAAGTTCCTGCGGCTTTAAAGAATCAAAATCTCCAACTGCTAAATCTGGCTTTAAGCCCAATTCTCGCAACAAGATGCTGCCCCGATCAACGCCAATCAAAAACTCGCCATTTTGCTTAGCTTGCTTTAACTGTGCCGTCAAATCAGTTGGCCATTGATCCTTCGGCGCACCCAATAACGCTATTGCTTTCATCATTCATCAATACTCTGTCTTAATTTAGTAATTTGTTGGGGTATGCTGTCTTGACAGAAAAGGTATGAACCGGCAACAAAAATTTCTGCACCAGCCTTTTTAGTCAGCTGTGCCGTTTCATCATTAATTCCACCGTCTACTTCGATTGGAACATTATCGCCAATAATTTTCTTAGCTTCTTCAATCTTAGAACATGATTCGGAAATAAACTTTTGTCCGCCAAAGCCCGGATATACGGTCATAATTAGAACTTGATCAATTAAAGCACTATATTTAGCCAAGACAGAAACCGGAGTATCAGGATTTAAGACCAGCCCCACTTTAACTTTACTTGCATGCAAAAATGCAATCCATTTGCTTAAATCTTCTTCATTAATTGCTTCATAGTGAAGCAGAATAAGATCAGCTCCTGCCTTAATAAATGCTGGAACAAGATCATCTGGATTATCACTCATCAGATGGACTTCTGCCTCCAGATCAGGGAAAGCCTTCTTAAAGTCGCTAACTACCTGAGGTCCAAATGACAAATTAGGAACAAAATGGCCATCCATGATATCAATGTGAAAGCGAGTTATTCCTGCGTCTGCAGCAACTTGGATGTCTTTAATCAAATCTAAATTATTAATGTTTAAAATCGAAGGTGCAATCAAAATTATTCTCCTTACTTCAAATACTCAGGAATGCGACCATTTTCAATTTCTGACCGCATTAATAGGTAATCATCATAACGACTTTGCAAAAATTGTTTTTCTTCTACTAATTTTTTCACTTCACATTTAGGCTCTTTTAAATGCTGACAGCCCCTAAACTTGCATTTAGCACTTGCCTTTTTAAATTCAACAAAATAGTTGCATAATTCATTAATTTTAATCGGCGTAAAATCAAGCGCGGAAAATCCCGGAGTATCAGCCAAAAAGCCCTCACCCAATTTAAACAACTGGACAGTTCTAGTCGTATGCTTGCCCCGATTCAAGCTAGTAGAAATTGCTCCTGTTTTCTGTTTAAGGTCTTTTTTCAGGTGATTAATTAGGGTGGATTTCCCGGCACCTGATTGTCCAGCCAGTGTCCAGATTTGCGCAGAAGTAATGGCTAAGGGTAACTTAGCAGCCAAATCTTCCCATTTGTAGTAAACGGAGTAACCGATTTTGACATAGTAAGCTAAACTTTTACTAATCTGATTAAACCTGTTTGCATCGATCAGGTCACTTTTTGAAAGATAAATACTAACTGCCACTTTTTGCCAAGAGAAAAAGGTTAAATAGCGATCAAGCAGCTGCAAGGAAAAATCAGGCTCAACTGCCGACATTACCAATAAAACGTGATCAACATTGGCAAGAGCTGGACGACCGATCAGATTCGTTCGTGGTAAAACTTCGACTAAGTAACTTGTTCCTTGCTCATCTATTTGAATTTTGACGAGATCACCCACAACAGGCTTCATTTTGGTTTTCCGAAAAAGTCCGCGTGCTCGTGTCCGCACAACTTGATCCTTAGTTTGAACATCATAAAAACCGGCAATTAAGCCAATAATTATTCCTTCAGTCTGCTTTGTCATTTAGTCACCTTTTCATTCAGGATGGTTTGTCCATCGCGAACAACTCGTAATTCACCAGAATGGTTCTTCAGTAAAAATGGAATTGAGAAATTAACATCCCGCTTAATGTATAAATCACGATAAATATTATCAATCGAATGATTATCATCCGCAATATAAATCTGAACGTGATTGCCGCGCTTGTTTGATGAGTCATCGTCATCATCGTCTTCATAGGTAATCGTAAACGTCTTAATAACCGTAGAGTCTCTTTCAGCCTTAGGCCCTTCCGAAACACTCACAACAATCGTACTTCCTCTAGGAACCTCTGTACCAGCAGACGGACTCATCGAAATGATATTACCCTTTTTCACCCGTTTAGAATACGTTGGTGTTACTTGCAAAATCAATTCATGTTTATGAGCGAATTCTTGGACGGCCTTAAGAGAATAATTTTTAAAGTTAGGTAGTTTTACACTCTTGCGCCGATCATTGTCATCTCTACCTTTAGAGACAACTAACGTAATTGTTGTCCTTGCCGGTTTTACTTCAACATCTGCCGCAATACTTTGCGAAATTACGTGGTTGACGGGAACATTATCAGAGAATTGATTTTCGCGAATAACGTCAAAGCCCATTTTTTCTAACTTATAGACGGCTCTTTCATATGCCTCTCCGGTTACATCAGGTACGCGGACCATTCCCGCCCCGTCTGACACATAAATATCAACGAAGCGACCTTTCTTCAAACTTTTTCCTGCGCTTGGAGAAGTTCGAATGACTTTCCCGCGTTTGATACTGTTAGAATTTCGGTGCTTAATTTGTCCCACTTTGAGACCGACATTTTCAATTTGTTGCCGGGCACGGTCTTCCGATAAATTAGTCACATCTGGAATTCTAATATCATTGCGACTATTATTAGTAACAACAAAAAACATTAAGACGACTACTAAAATTGCTGCCAAGCCAACAAATAGCCACCACCATTTGTGATTGCGCAATGCTTGAAAGAAGTTTGTCTTTTTAGGTAATTCTTTTTCTTCATTTTGCTCAATCTCATCTTCAACCTTTTGCTCAGTTGACTTTGGCTTAGACTTAGCATTGAAATTAGGCAAAATAATAGTTTCATCGTCATTGACACCATGAGTCGGTTCAAAAACGGGTTCATCTGCGCGGGCTGGATCTAAACTAGTATCAAGATCTGATTGCATTTCCCTAGCAGAAGCATACCGGTCACGCGGGTCTTTGGCTGTTGCTTTTAGCACAACGTTTTCAAGCGCCTGAGGCACATTTGCGTCTTTTTCCTTAATAGAAGGAATTGGCTCCTGGGCATGCTTAAGTGCAATCGCGACTGCCGAATCCCCGTTGAACGGAACCGAACCGGTTATTAATTCGTAAAGAATAATACCTAAAGAATAGATATCAGACTGCTTAGTAATTAAGCCGCCACGAGTCTGCTCGGGCGACATATAATGAACAGAACCAAGAGCAGAATTAGTTTGGGTAATTGAATTTTGATTCAGGGCTACAGCAATCCCAAAATCCGCTATTTTAATATTTCCCCTTTTATCCATGAGGATATTTTGCGGCTTTAAGTCACGGTGAATCACATTATGCTTATGAGCCAATGCCATCGCACTTAAAATTTGATCCATAATTCGGATAACATCATGCAAATCTAGGGGCGAATTTTGTAATATATAGTCCTTTAAGTCCGGGCCATCAACGTATTCCATTACCATATAAGGTAATCCCTGATCAGTACCGACATCGAGAACCATGACAATATTTGGATGACTTAGTTCACTAGTCGCGAGGGCTTCACGCTGAAAACGAGCCAATGTCTGCGGTTCTTTTTGCAAATCCAACCTTAAGATTTTAACTGCTACTTTGCGCTGCAAAATGATGTCTTCTGCTAAATAAACATTAGCCATTCCACCTTCACCCAGCGTATCAAGGATGCGATAACGGTCACCTAATAAATATCCTTTATTGATCACTAGTCATCACCGCCTTCATTTAGCACTAGGCAAACTGTGATATTGTCTCCACCACCTAAACGATTAGCCTCATTAATTAATTTATGACAACGGTCTTTAAGCGATAAGCCCTTAGTAGCCAAAATTTGTTGAATTTGCGGATCGCTTAAGGAATTAGTCAAACCATCAGTACACAATAATATCAGGTCATTATCCTTTAAATCGATTTGACAAAACTCGGGGTCAACCGTACTGGAAACACCTAGCGATTGCGTAATGATATTTTTTTGTGGGTGATTTTTTGCTTGTTGCTTGGTAATCTGACCCATTTTCACTAATTCATTAACTAGTGAGTGATCTTCTACTAATTGCGTAAATTGACCATCAGAATAGCCATAAGCCCTTGAGTCACCTAAATGAGCAATCAGGGCTTGGTGATCGAATACAATTGCTAAAACAATTGTTGTCCCCATTCCATTTAGATCAGGAAAGCGATCAGCGGTGCGCAAGATTGTTTCATTTTCAGAGCTCAATTGCACATCCAGCCATTTATGCGCACTAACACAATCGTTAAAATCAGTCATGCTAAAACTATGTCCGAGATGACTGACAGCCATCGTTGAGGCAACATCCCCGCCTTGGTGGCCACCCATGCCATCACAGACAATCGCCATTGTTACATTACTTTTATTTTCAAAAACTTGAACAAAATCTTGATTACTTTTCCGTATCCGACCAATACTGGAAGCAAATGCTGTTTTTATCAAAACTTTAACCTCGCATCACAAACTTGGCAATGAAAAAGCCGTCACTATTATAACTATCAGGTAAAATTTTAAGCATCCCATTTGGAGCTTTAAGATTACCTGCTTTAAAAGACTGTAACCGATATTTAGAATGCTGCTCTAAAAATTCCTCGACTACTTCTTCATCTTCTTCAGTAGCAATCGTACAAGTTGAATAAACCAATTCACCACTTTCATTTAATAGCTTAGACACGTGGTCAAGAATATTCAACTGAATTTGCTGTAATTGTTTTAAATCAGCTGGATGTTTATTATACCTAATTTCCGGTTTTCGTCTTAACAAGCCTAAGCCGGAACATGGCGCATCAACTAAAATTTTATCAAATTGTTGTTGGTCAAAAGATTCATCTGCTTTACGAGCATCCATAGCCATCGTTTTTACGCGATCAATTACATTCATTCGTGTCGCGTTTTGACGAACTAAGCGAAGCTTATTTTCATGGATATCCAAGGCGATTACTTGACCAGTAGGTATTTTTTCAGCTATTTGAACGGTTTTACCACCCGGTGCACTACATGCATCAAGAACATTCTCATCACCAATAAAGTCAAATGCACTTACAGCCAAACTAGCAGCTTCATCTTGAACTGTCAATTCGCCTTTCTTGAACAAAGTAGAATTTACGATACCACCTCGACTAAGAACAAAGACATCATCAGACAATTGTGATCTTTGTGGTGCAAAATCAAGTTCTGTTAATTTAGAAAATACCTCATCAGGATTAGCTAAACTAGAAATGCGCACTGTATTCTTCGCGGTTTCATTAATGCTGGCTAAAATACTGCCAGCGCGCTTTTCACCCCAGTGACTAATCAGATATTCTACTAACCATTTAGGCGTACTCTCTTTTACACTTAAATAATGGACTAAATTATTTTTTTCAGGTAAAACAGTCCCTCTGCGAATTAACGAACGCAAGATACCGTTAACGATTTTGTATCCAGTCGAATTTTTTTTGCCAAATTTCTTTGCTAGCAAATTCGCCTCGTTTAAAACGGCACGATCAGGAACTTTATCCATAAAAATGAGCTGATAACCCGACATTAGAAGTAACGGCTTCAGATACTCTTCCTTAAGTTTAGTTTTAATTAAATCCTGTAATTGATAATCCAAAAAGATTTTATATTGAACCGTACCATAAACTAGTCTTGTGGCAAAATTACGATCAGCTTGTGATAGATTCGTTGATCGCAAATTATTATTTAAACTGATATTGGAGTACGAACCATCACACAAAATACGAATTAAAGTTTCTAATGCAACTGCTCGCGCACTTTTATTTAGCAATTTGATCTCCTACTTTAAATTTACCACCTTGTCCGTTTAAAAAGCTTTTGACATCCATTCTCTTCTTGCCCGCTGGCTGAATCTCTTTAAGTTCCAAAACTGTTTTCTGAGCCATACTAATCGCAAAACAATTATTGTTTGCAACCAAGGAGCCCGCTGGTAAATCAGTTGTGGTAGAACTAACAGCAGCCTGCCAGACTTTTAGTCGTTTACCATCAACAAGTATGTAAGCACCTGGATCGGGATTAAGTCCACGAATCAGGTTATTAGCCTGCGTTGCGGTCATAGTGAGTTTGATTTCTTCCTGGGCTTTACTAATATTAGGTGAAAAAACCACTTTACTTGCATCTTGTGGCGTTTTTTTAGACGGATCAGCAATTATCTGCGGCAAAGTTTGCAGTAATAAATCGCGACCAACAATCGACAACTTAGCAAAAATACTGCCAGTTGTGTCATTATCCGCAATTTTGATGGCTTCTTGGGCATAAATGTCACCAGCATCCATCTCTTTTACCATTTCCATGATAGTTATTCCGGTTTCGGTATCACCGTTTATTAATGAGTACTGAATTGGTGCTCCACCACGGTATTTTGGCAAAAGCGACCCGTGAACATTAACAGCCGCAATTTTAACCGAATTTAAAAACTTGGTAGGCAAAAATTGACCGTAAGCAGCAGTAACAATCAAATCAGCGTGCATTTGAATTAGTTCTTCCACTTCAGGTGAACGGGAAAGCTTTACTGGTTGGAAAATTGGTAGTCCCAAACTTTCAGCGGCAACTTTTACTGGCGTCTTGGTCAATGTTTGCTTGCGACCAACCTTTTTATCAGGTTGAGTAACAACGCCCTTAATTTCATAGTCATTTGCAACTAGTCCCTTTAAGATTGGAACTGAAAATTCAGGTGTCCCCATAAAAATTACTGATGTCATTTATAAATTTCCCCTTTACATTATGCGTTCAGGTTCATTATCGATATAGATATTTAAACCATATTTTTTAACTTTTTGTGCAGAATCTTGAATTTGGTGCAACAAATTGTTCAAATTGTCCTCTTTTTTATATTTTACCAGTATTTGATAGTAATATTGGTTTTTTAGACGAGAAATTGCACTTGGCGTTGGACCTAAAATGATTGTTTCCGAATGCAGATGACTCTGAAGTTGCTTTTTTATCCTAAAGGCTTCGCGCGCAGCATTTTGCTCATTTTTAGATGCGACTGAAATCAAAACCGTGTAAAAATACGGGGGATAGTTACCAGCATGCCTAACCCGCATTTCATACGCATAAAAATGCTCATAATCCTGTTTTTTAGCTAGTTTAATAGCATAGTGATCTGGATTAAAAGTTTGAATAATGACTTCGCCCGTTTTTTCAGCACGTCCAGCACGTCCAGCAACTTGTGTGAGCAATTCAAAAGTGCGCTCAGAAGCGTTATAATCTGGGACCCATAATCCTGTGTCCGCATTTACCACGCCTACTAAGGTAACATTTGGAAAATCAAGCCCTTTTGCGATCATTTGCGTTCCCAGTAATATATCTGCTTCATGATTACCAAACGCATCCAAGATTTTTTTATAAGCACCCTTGCGTCTTGTAGTATCCACATCCATTCGCAAAACTTTGGCTTCGGGCAGAAGTTCATTTAGTTCTTCCAGCACCTTTTGTGTACCTGTCCCAAGAAACCGAATTCTGCTGCTTTTACAATTAGGGCACTCACGCGGAATTGAAGTCGAGTAGCCACAATAATGACACTGCATTTGGTGCGTATCCTTGTGCATCGTTAACGAGAGGTCACAGTTGGGACACTTCATAACATAACCACATTCGCGGCAGAGCATAAAATTAGCAAAACCGCGGCGATTAAGCATTAAAATTATTTGCTCATGCCTAGCTAATCTATCCTCAATTGCTTTCACTAATTGGACAGACAAATCTAGCTGATTTCCTGCAAAATCAGCTTGCTTAAGATCTACTAAATGAACTTCAGGCAGTTTTTTATTATTTGCCCGCTGCGGTAATAATAATAACTGATAAACACCCTTTTGTGCTCGCGCACGACTCGAAAGAGAAGGCGTTGCACTGCCTAACACTAATGGACAGGAGTTATACTTGCTACGCCAAATTGCAACATCACGAGCATGATAGCGCGGATTATCCTCTTGCTTATAAGAAGATTCATGTTCTTCATCAATTACAATTAACCCGATATTCGTTAATGGTGCAAAAACGGCACTGCGTGCGCCAACAACTACGCGAACTTCTCCGCGGCGAATTCGGCGCCACTCATCGTACAATTCACCTTCTGATAACCCACTATGCAAGACGGCAATTTGATCTCCAAAGCGATCTTTAACTTGTTCAACCATTTGGGGAGTTAATGAAATTTCCGGTACCAGCATCAAGGCATTTTTACCGAGAGCAAGGGTTTTACTAATCGCATTAAGATAGACTTCGGTTTTCCCACTGCCAGTAATTCCTTCCAACAAAAAGGTTTGTGCTTTTTTGTTTTCAATGGCAGGGGTAATTTGAGCTAAAGCAGCTGTTTGTTTATCATTTAATACAACTTGATGATGGTTTTTAGTAGGTGTTGCAAAACCAGCTAGGGGATCACGGTATATTTCTGCCTGATCTTTACGTAACCATCCTTTGTTCACAGCACTAGTAAGAGTCGCCGTGTTAATTTCAGCCTGTTTTTCTATCAAAGTTTGTTTCAACGGAAACTCATCATAATGCTGAATCACAAACGTAAGCAGCTGTTTTTGGTTAACCGCGTTACTTCTGAGTTCTTCATAAAAAGCAAGATAATCTTTTTGCGCTAACGGCAATGAATAAACATTTTCCGTTTTTACTTTTGCACGATTTTCAACGATGTATTCAACCTTGGCCTCATCATTGCGAAGAAGTTCACGGATATACGCAATTTCACGATTATCAGTAACTTTAGTTAAATCAATTGGATCACCTTGAAAAAAGGGTAACGCCTTTGCTTGATCAGAAACCGGTGTTAATACTTTACGGTAATTTGCCCGCATCACTCGCGGAAGCATGGTTTTTAAAATTGAAATGCGATAAGAAAATACTCGCTTTGCCAGTGCCTTGGATAAGTCCACTAGTTCATTTGTTAACGGCGGCATTTCATCCACTACTAAAAGTAAATCTTTCAGCTGACCTTGATATTGACTTTTTTCACTTAAACCTACAACAAAGCCCTGCAACTTGCG
Source organism: Lactobacillus sp. B4026 (assembly GCF_026535825.1). NCBI lineage: Bacteria > Bacillati > Bacillota > Bacilli > Lactobacillales > Lactobacillaceae > Lactobacillus > Lactobacillus sp. B4026. The sequence goes on along the minus strand of NZ_JAFNPD010000002.1, from coordinate 27,527 downwards.
TGAACCGAACGGAACAAAAACGCGAGAACCAATTTCGACTTCATCTAGTTCATCTGGAACATGATATTCAAAAATGCGGTCTGTTTGCTTTGCCGCAATATCTACAATTATTTGCGCAATCATTAAATCACCTTTAGTAAAAATGACCTCCATCTCATTGGGATGGAGGTCATATAATTTAACCGATTACTGATTAACCTCACGATGACTTGAATCGACGGTAACTTTGCCGGCTTCAATCTCTTCAAGGGCTTTACCAACTGGCTTTTGTGATTTGTATTCTTTTAATGCCTCTGGCTCGCCAGCCTCTAACTCATGTGCTCGCTTGGCAGCAAGTACAGATAAAGAATAGCGTGAATCAACTTGTGCCAATAATTTATCAATTGATGGGTATGTAACTCTCATTTTTAATCCTCCCTGACCATCTTACGATAGGTATCAATTACTCTTTTAACGCTAACGTGTTCTGCATCAACAATTGCTTTGATATGATCAACGGCGTTAGCAACAGTATCATTTACAACTGCATAATCATAATCTTGCATAACTAAGATTTCATTACGTGCCTGCTTAATTCGACCCATAATGACATCTTCAGATTCTGTTCCACGATTTTCTAAACGCAAGTGTAAAGTGTGCAAATCAGGTGGTGTCAAGAAGATAAAAACACCATCCGGCATTTTTTCTCGCACCTTTTGAGCACCATTAACGTCAATTTCCAGTAAGACATCCTTACCTTCATTCAACATCTTTTGAACAGGATCAAGCGGTGTACCGTAAAAATGATTTACGTAATTATTATATTCTAAAAGCTTCCCCTGGTTAATAGCTTCCTGAAACTGCTCTTCACTAACAAAATAATAATCTCGACCATCAACTTCACCTGGTCGCGGCTTCCTCGTAGTCATCGAAACCGAATATTCGAAAGGAAAAACCTTATTTTCTACAATTGCACTTTTAACGGTACCTTTTCCAACTCCTGAAGGACCCGAAAGGACAAGTAACAAACCTTTTTCTGCCATGCCATACTCCCCTATAAAAAGCTAATATGTCTAGTTTGCACTAAATGCGCAAGTTTTTCAAGTTCGATCATTATTGTTGTATTATACTTTGAGCACAAGTTTACACTCTTAAACAAAAAACTTTAAATAAAAAGCTTGTTTTTCGAAACAAATGTTCTTATAATATAAATAGTCAAACAGATGTTCGAAATTTACTGAGGGTTGATTTGATGAAAAACTCACTTAAGAAAATCTATCATTACTTATTTGATTATGACGACGACAGACTGAGTATCTATAATCAGTTTCACAGTGAAATATTATCTTCTTTACAATATGCCTTATTGCATCGCGCCTACGCTTTAATCAGCTATCAAGATGGCAGTAGCGAAATTGGCCAGATTACTAAACAGGTTTCGGCCGGCAGGTTCGTTTTAAGATCGGCTGACTGTAAATTACTGAAAGTAATCGACCTGGACAATATTTTCAGAATTGATTTGGATTAAGGTCTGTTAATTTAACTATAAATATTATGTACTAAAAAAGCTCAAGAACTTAATGGAGTTCTTGGGCTTTTCGTTGTTTTTCTTTCTTAATTTAAATAGAAAGTTTCACTTTTAATTTGAAAACCTGCGTTTTGGTAGGCATGAATTGCCGCTTGATTGTCCGGTTCCACATCAAGAACAAACTTTTTCATGCCTTTTTCTTGTCTTATTGCCATCATTTTTTTAATAAAAAACGTGGCATAGCCGTGACCGCAAAAGTCCTTAGCAACAAACAGACCAAAGAAATAATCAGATGAGCCAGGATCAATAGCGCAGTAGCCAACAATCTTGCTATGATCAGTTAATACAAAATTGATTTTTTCTTTATCTTTAAAGCCTTCAGTAACATATTTCGTTGACGATTCAATGCTTTCAGCAAATGCTTCGCTATATAAGTCAACAACCTTTTTGATATCACTTTTGGTCATTTCACGAACTGCCAAAACTTGATTGAGCATATCTTCTTTATCGATTGACTTTGGATTGGTAGTTTCCATGTGGTAATCATGATCATCAATTTTTAAGTTCGTATTCTTTAAAAAATCCGGATTGTTATCAATAAATGGTTTTTCAGAAACAAAACAATAATCAAAATAACCATATTTATTCATGATTTTTTCTGCCCGCTTTATCATTTCCCTTGCAATACCTTGCCGGCGATATCTAGGACAGACTTCCACGTGCACTTCAACTTCGTCAGTGGGCTTTTCATCAGCATATAACATTGTCAATCCAACCATCTTGCCATTATCAAGCGCATAGACAAATGTTGGCATGTCGGAAAAATAATTATATTGGTTACTTAAATAAATTTCATTATATGTGCTGTCTTCTGCACGTACACTGGCGGTTAGCTTTTGGGCAAGTAAAATTTCGGCTTCATTAAGAGTTACCTTTTCAAAGTATTTCATTTTTTCTTTTTAAAACTCCTCATTAGGTCTTTCGCATTTTGCTTCGCCGCTTGGGTAACATCGCTTCCAGCCATCATTTCCGCAATTGCAGTTACTGTTTCTTCTTGTGTCAGTGGCCCAATTTGCGTATAAGTTGCGCCATCCTTAACTTGTTTAGCTACCAGATATTTTTGGTCACTGGCGGCCGCTACTTGCGGGGAGTGCGTAATCGCAATCACTTGCTTGTGTTCACCAATTGAATGCAATTTTTCACCAATAGCAGCCGAAACCCGACCAGAAACACCCGTATCAATTTCGTCAAATATCATTGTGCCTACAGGTTCTACACGGCTAAAAATAGCTTTAAGTGCTAAGATCAAACGTGATTGTTCACCACCAGAAACTATTTTAACTAACGGTAACAAATCTTCTCCGGGATTAGGTGCAATTAAAAAGACAACTTCATCCGTTCCCTTTTTAGTAAAAGTCTTGGTTGGTGAAATAGCAATTGCAAACCGCGCTTTAGCCATATACAAATCTGCTAATTCCTGCTTTATCTTTTCTTCAAGTGAACGGGCCACCTTTTCACGAGCTTGGTGCAATTTATCAGCTCTTTCGGTCAATTTTTGCTCTATTGCAGTAACACTTTTTTGCAGCTTTTCTTCGTCTAAACCGCCCATTTGATATTGACCTAATTCTTTTTTGACTTTTTCATAAAAAGCAAAAACATCTTGTAAACTCGGTCCGTATTTTTTCTTCAATGAATTAAGCAAGTCCAACCGATTGGTTACGTACTGGAATCTTTCTTCATCAAAGTCCATTTCATCCAAGACATTTGAAAGCTCACTGCGGGCATCACTCAATGCATAAACACCATCGTCAATCGTCTTAGCAATGTCTTTAAATTTACTGCCATACGTAGTCAAATCATTAGCTGCTTGTTGCGCGTTGCCAACTAAGGTTTCAATCCCATGTTCTTCATCATCATAAAGCTGCATCAAATAATTAGCAGTATCGACAATTTTTTGATAATTGTTAAGCTCGTTATATTCTTCTTCCAGCTGTTCGTCTTCGTTAGGATCAGTCAAATTTGCTGAAGATAACTCCTCATTTTGAAAGGTTAAGATATCCTGCTTTTGGGCTAGTTCTTGTGCATCACTTTTTAAGTGGTTTAACCGGTCCGTTAATTTTTGCCAAGTTGCAAACTCATCTTGATACTGCTTTAGCTGGTCTTTAAATTCATCCGAAACATAATTATCGACTAAATCAATTTGACGATCCTGGTCCATTAAAATTTGTTGATCATTTTGGCCATGAATATCAACAAGGTAGTTACCAAGCTCACGTAACACGTTAATGGTCGTCAACTGTCCGTTAATTCGAACAACATTTCTGCCCTTAACTGCTAACTCACGACTAATAACCAGTTGACCATCTGAATCAGGTAAACCGTATTTTTCACATAAATTGGTTATTTTTTGAGAGTCTTCCCCAATTTCAAAAAGACCCGTTACTACAGCCTTTTTTTCACCGCTTCGAACCATTTCTTTTTGCCCACGGCCACCCATTAGCAATGAAACAGCGTCAATAATAATTGATTTACCTGCACCAGTTTCACCAATTAAAACCGTCATGTGTTCTTGAAAACGAACTTTTAACGCTTTAATAATAGCAAAATTTTTAATATCCAGCTCAACTAACATTGTCTTCTCCTACAATTCAGAAATTGCCCGTCTAACAACGTCTTCAGGTGTTTGCGTCCACAAGCACTTGCCACCATTTGCCTCGTTTTTTTGCAAATGAATCAGAAATTCGATATTTCCCTTACCACCTTTGATGGGGGAATAATCAACATCTAAAACATTAAAACCAATCTCACGTGCTTTTGCCACTGTGTGTTCAATAACAGCGCAGTGCACAGCATGATCATGGACAATGCCATGCTTACCAACGTTTTCGGGACCCGCTTCAAATTGCGGCTTAATCAAGCAAACAGCATCACAGCCATTTTTTAGAATCTGATACATTGGGGGCATGATTAAATCCAGCGAGATAAAGGATACATCAGTCATCGCAAAGTCAGGCAACCCAAGAGTAAAATCTTCTGGTTTACTATAACGGAAATTTTGCTTTTCCATTACAACCACACGTTGATCATCCCGTAATTGCCAGGCAAGCTGATTATAGCCAACATCAAGTGCATACACTAGTTTGGCATGATTTTTTAACGCCACATCGGTAAAGCCACCAGTTGAAGCGCCAATATCCAAACATATTTTATCAGTTAGATCAATCTTGAAAGATTTTAGTGCTTTTTCGAGCTTAAAACCACCACGGGATACGTATTTTTTGCCAGAATCTTTAACGTAAAATTTTTCATCGATAGGAAAACTAGTCCCGCTTTTATCAATTCGTTGATGATTATGATCTGAAACTAGCCCAGCCATGATTGCACGCTGTGCCTGATTTCGTGAATGAAAAAGTCCCTGCTTGATCAGTAAAATATCTGCTCTCTCTTTTGTCATTTAAAGCACCTTTTGGTATAAATCAAGAAAGCCAGCTAAAATTAAACCATTTAATCCAACCAATGTTGACTTAGCATGAATGGTTAAACGTAATAATTCTTGGCGGCTTTTTTCAACTCCTAAAACTGTCAAAGTGTTATTTTTGCCACTTTCTTGATCTTTATGAGTCTTTTTACCTGCTTCTTGACTTGTTTCAGTAATATCTACCAGGTCATCATAAATTTGATATGAGCGACCAAAATCTTTTGCAAAGGCCAGTAATTTGGCTTTGTTTTGCTCATCAGCTTCAGCGTAGACAGCGCCCATTTCAACACAAGCTTCGATTAAGCATCCGGTCTTAAGCCATTCCATCCGATCAATCAGTTTTTCATTATCAGCAACAGCTTGGTTATTGGTTGAATCGATATCCAAATATTGACCACCAACCATGCCATTAGCGCCAATTGCAGCGGTAATAATTTTAACTAATGCAATTGAATTACTTCCTTCAGCAATCCATTGAATGCCCAAAGGTAGCAGTGCATCCCCAGCTAAGATAGCTTCAGCTTCACCCCATTTGCGGTGACTAGTAAGCATACCACGACGATAATCGTCATTATCCATGGCTGGAAGATCATCATGAATTAATGAGTATGTATGAATTAATTCAATTCCGCAACTGATCTGTATCTCCTTTGGCCCAATTTCTTTACCTAAGGAATTAATTGTTGCCAGAAAAAGCAGTGGCCGTAATCTCTTTCCACCAGCCATTACCGAATAAGACATAATTTGACTAATTTGCTTGTCATCAATATCTCCTTTTAAATGGGTAGCTAAATACTCATCGATGACACTTGTCCATTTGTTCTTAAATTCTGTAAAGTTCATTTTTATTATTCTTCCGGTGCTGCAGCATTATTAGGGTCAAGTTTATGCTCTGTGCCATCACTATCAATTAACTTAGCGACAGTTTCTTCAGCCTCAGTCAAGCGCTTATTTAAATTACGACTTAACTTAACGCCAGCTTGAAATTCATCAAGAGCGTCTTCCAAAGGAACATTACCATTTTCAAGGTTATTGACAATTTTTTGTAATTGCGTCAGTTCTTCTTCAAAATTATTTTTCTTGGTTGTCATTGTCATTTCTCCTAGTTGTTTTTACAATTGCTTTTGCTTGCCCATCTTTAAAATGAAGATTCACTTCATCTTTTACGTTGACTTGTTCAATTGAACCCACAGTTTTTGCTGCAGTGTCAGTTACATACACATAGCCACGCTCAAGTGTTTTAAGTGGGCTGTAATCATCAAGTTGTTGCCCGAGTTGAGCAAGCTGATGCCGTTTTTCGCGTAACAAGTTGCGCATATTAGCATTTAATTTTTGATAGTAAAAATTTTCTTGCTGTAATATCTGCTCAATTCTTTTAGCCGGATTCTGTGCAAATAATTTTTGGGTACCTAATTGATAGCTTTGCCTATTTCTCTCAAGCAGATGTGTCATATTACGTTGAAGTCGATCACGTAAAAGATCCAAAGTTTGTGCTTGCTCATCGTACAATCTAGCCGGTTCGCGCATAATAACAGAATGATTGATCCGATTCAAAGCATCGCGCCGAACACGAATAACATTTTGCATACTAGAAAGCATACTACTTTGCAACTGATGAATATTGGCTAATTCATCGGTTAAATTAGGTGTTGCATATTCTGCAGCTGCAGTTGGAGTGGCAGCGCGTGCATCAGCTACAAGATCACAGAGAGTTGTATCAGTTTCGTGACCAACTGAAGAAATAACCGGCATTTTCATGTCGTAAACTTGCCTAACGACGGCTTCTTCGTTAAAAGGCCATAGATCCTCTAAGGAACCACCACCCCGACCAATTATCATGACATCATATTTATCACCATAATTAGCGATTTGCTTCATTGCGCTTACTAAGGAATCTGCTGCTCGGTCACCCTGTACCTGTGCAGGAAACAGATCCACTTGTGCATGTGGAAAGCGGCGATTAGCAGTTACTAAGATATCATGAATAACTGCACCAGAGGCACTAGTAACAACAGCAATATGATCAGGAAACCGTGGGAGCGGTCGTTTATGTTCTTGAGCAAATAAACCTTCCTGGGCTAATTTCTTTTGCAATTGCTGCAACTGCTCATACAAAGCCCCTAGTCCCGCTGGTTCCATTGCTTCAGCATAGAACTGATATGTCCCTTGAGGACCATAAACATCGACATACCCAGTGATATAAACTTTCATTCCCTCTTCAGGCTTAAACTTCACCTTATCAAAATAAGAACGAAACATAACAACATTGATTTTTGATTTTTCATCTTTTAAAGAAAAATACTGGTGTGAATTTCGTCTGTAACGAAAGTTCGAAAGTTCACCTTGAAGAAAAACCTTATGCAAATACGGATCATTTTTAAACTTTTGCGTAATGTAATAATTTAAATCCGTAACGGTAAGATATTTGCTATCTTCCATTTTTCCTCCTTGTCAATGCGACTACCTGTTCCATTAATGATTCAACGGTCAATGGTCCGATTCCACCTGGGACCGGTGTAATGTATTTTGCTTTTGGCAAAACCCCTGCAAAATCAACATCACCAATTGTTTTTCCATTTTGCCGGTTGATGCCAACATCGATTACGACGGCATCATCTTTTACCATATCTGCTGTAATCAGACCTGCTTGACCAGCGGCAGAAACTAAAATATCAGCTTTTCTGGTGTATTCATCAAGATGTTTCGTTTTCGTATGTAAAATTGATACTGTGGCATCACGCTCAAGCATTAATGCAGCAAGTGGCTTACCAACAATACTACTGCGGCCAATAATTACAACATTTTGTCCACGAAGATCAATCTGGTAGTAATCAAGTAAAGCCAAAATTCCGTGAGCAGTTGCCGGTTCAACAAAATGATCTCCCCGCCATAGACGGCCGACATTACTCGGTGTGAGACAATCAACATCTTTACTTGGACTGATGTGCTCTAATGCTTCATTAAGATTAATTTGATCTGGAACGGGTAACTGAATCATGATTCCGCAAACTTTTTCATCTTTATTTAAGCGATCAATTAAAGTTAACAGGTTATTCTGGGATTCATTTTGTGCAAGTTGATACACTTGTTGCTCAATTCCAACTTCAGCAGCCCTTTTTTTCTTGGTTTTCAAGTAAAGCTGACTACTGGGATCATCACCAATATTAATTACACAAAAAAGAGGATTTAGCCCGCGTTTTTTTAAATCCTTTACTTTTTCTTTAAGTTTACCAGCTCGTTTTTGCGCCAGCAACTTTCCATCCAGCAATTGTCCCACTATAAATTCCTTTTCTAAAAAAATAGCCGGCCTCTAGCCGACTATTAGTTATTTTTTGATAAAGTTTGCCAAAATACCGTTAATAAATGGCTTTGTTTTAGGATCGGCAAATTCATCACATAAGTTTAAAGCTTCATTTACTGCCGCTTTAGGCTCTATTTCATCACTGTACTTAATCTCGTATAAACTAACTTCCAAAATTGCAAGTGAAATTTGGTTAATTCGGTCAATTCGCCAATTTTTCTTTAAGTAAGCAGCAAGTTGGCCTTTTAATTCATCCCGCTTTTCAATTACGCCTTCAATAATAGTTTTTGAATAAGCAGAAAGTTCTTTCAGATCAAGCATCGCAACAGTTTTAGCTTCAACTTCGGCAGGAGTATATTTAGGCTCTTGATTAGCTAAATATACTGCTTGCATTGCAACTCTACGACTCTTGTGTTGATTCATTTTTACCCTTTTCATCAATGTCAGAGAACAGTTGAGAAGTTCCACCATCATCCTGTTCTTCTTCTGGAAATACCAAGCCGATAACATGAACGTTAATTTCTTTAAGGGTTAAATCAGTCATTTGAAGAACCTGACTCTTTAACGACTTTTGAAGCTCCTTGGCAATTTTAGGTACGTTACAACCAGCTTCAAAGCTAACGTAAACATCAGCAATCAAATCGCCCTCATCATTGACTCTGATTTCGATCCCACGGCGACGATCTTCACGACCTAAAACCCAGTTAATCCCAGATCTAACGTTACCATGCATTTCGGCAACACCGTCAACTTTTTCGGCAGCAATGCCCATGATAACTTCGAGAACACTAGGATCAATTTCGATTTCTTCACCGTTATTTTTATCATTTAAGACAATTTTTGAACTATCTGCCATTTTGTTTTACCTCAAAAAAACTACTTATTTGTTTGCACGAGATACGTAACTACCATCGACTGTATTGATAACTAAAACGTCACCTTCATTAATAAAGAATGGGACATTTACAACAAGGCCAGTTTCCATTGTAGCAGGCTTGCCACCACCAGAAGAGGTGTCGCCTTTAATGTTTGGCTCAGTCTTTGCAACCGTCAATTCAACGGTGTTTGGCAATTGGATTCCTAAAGTTTTGCCTTCATGCATAATGACACTGACATCCATATTTTCTTTTAAATATTTTGCTTCGTCAGTAATTTGATCATTCGGAATAGCCAACTGATCATAAGTTGTCGTATCCATGAAAACATAGCTTGAACCATCATTGTACAGGTATTGCATTCCCTTAGTTTCAATTTCTGCAGTTTCAACTTTTGCAGTTGACCGGAATGTATATTCCTGAACAGCACCGGTATTCAAACTCTTAAGCTTTGAACGAACGAAAGCACTACCCTTACCAGGTTTAACATGTTGAAATTCAACAATCCGCCATAAGTCGTTATTATACTTAATGGTTAGGCCATTCTTAAATTCGTTAACTGAAATCATTGTCATATTAAGTACCTCATCTCCATAATAATATCTTACCAATTCATGAATGATTTTACTATCAATAATATTTAACTTTATAAAGAAATTAATTCATCTTTGGGCAAAGTTGATAATGTTTCTGGTGTTTGATCATGAACAAGGATGTCATCCTCAATGCGAACGCCACCTTTATTAGGTAAATAAATTCCTGGCTCTACGGTGTGAACCATATTATTAACTAATTTTTGCTTTCCAAATGGTAGCGCAGGCTGACACAGTTCGTGTATTTCTAAGCCAATGCCATGACCGATTCCGTGACCAAAATATTGGCCATATCCTTGCTCATTAATGTAATCTCTTGCTGCTTGATCAACATCTTTGCCGTAATTACCAGCTACCGCAGCTGCTATACCACGTCGTTGAGCTTCATGAACAATTTCATAAATTCGATACATTTCATGGTCAACCTTACCTACTGCAACTGTTCTAGTGATGTCAGCCGCATAGCCGTGGTAAAACGCACCAAAATCAATTACGACCATGTCACCATCTTCGATCATTTTATCACTGGCAACACCATGGGCCCAAGCAGAGCGGACACCAGACGCAATAATCGTATCAAAGCTGGGACCATCGCCACCATTGATTTTAAACAGATAATCAAGCTTAGCTCCAATATTGCGTTCAACTGCACCAGGTTTGATTAAAGGCAGAATACCGTTAAAACTGTCCATCGATACGTCAATTGCATGACGTAAAGCGTCAAGTTCAAGGTCATCTTTAACATTGCGAACTCGTTCTACCAGTTCTTCGCAAGTCGCAAACTCAATTTGCGGATTCAATTCTTGAAGATGCGCAAATTCAATTGCTGAAACAAATTCGCCTTCAATTAAGACCTTATTTAAATTTAGAGCTTTTAGCTGGTTGCTAATTTCTTCATCCTGATTAGCTTTTTTCATAATGACTTTTAATTCGCCAGGAGCTTCGAACTTAATCTGATCAGCAAAGCGTGAATCAGATAATAAGATTCGGTCGCCTTGAGCGGTTAAAATCAATTGTGCTTCTTCACCAGTAAAATTCGTCAAATAACGGTAATTAGCCTGATTGAAAATCAAGATTGCATCAGCATTTTGCTCTTTTACTAATTTTGTTACTTCATCAATACGTCTATTTAACAGAGTTAATAATTCGTCTTGCTCAGTCATTGCTAGTACTCCTTACCTAAATACTTGAACTAATTTTACCGCGAAAGCCTGATAGATAACTAGCTAATTAAATTAAATATTATCAATTTAAAAACAGAAAAAAGACGAGAAGCACATGCTTTTCGTCTTCTTATTAAGAACTAAATTACTTAGCTTCTTCTTCAACTGGGATAACAGAAACTTGTTTTCTGTATTTATCCTTACGTTCAAATTTAACTACACCATTTACTAATGCAAATAATGTATCGTCTCCACCTTGACCAACGTTCTTGCCTGGGTGAATCTTAGTACCACGTTGACGATAAATAATCGTTCCAGCATGGATAGTTTGACCATCAGCAGCTTTAGCGCCTAAACGACGACCAGCTGAGTCACGACCGTTAGCAGTAGAACCTCCACCCTTGTGGTGGGCAAATAATTTAAGATTTAAAATATTCATTATCTCTTTCACCTCTAGCTTAATTCAATCTTTTCAACTGTAACCTTAGTATAAGGTTGACGGTGACCATATTTTGAATGTGAGTGCTTCTTAGGCTTGTACTTGAAAGTTACAACTTTCTTTTCCTTACCTTGTTTCTCAACTTTAGCAACTACTTTGGCACCCTTAACAAGTGGAGCACCAACTTTAACGTCGCTACCATCAGAAGTTAAAATTACTTGATCAAAAGTAACTTCCTTACCTTCTTCAACGTCAAGCTTTTCTACAAAAACACTATCGCCTTCAGCAACTTTATATTGCTTACCACCGGTTTTAATAATTGCGTACATTTACTGCCCTCCAAAAAAATACTTAGACTCGCCAATTGAGGTGCTTTCTTTTAGTAAAAGACTTCTTACCTCAAAATGTGCGGTTGCAGATGTGAAGGTCTCCACACATACAACTATTTCATATTACTACTCTAAGAGCAATTTAGCAATATAAATCAATCTAATTTCGCTAATTTAGATTAGATTTGCCACTTACCACCATGAACTTTAGCAATATTTTCAGTGACGATAAATGCTTCATTGTCGATTTCGCGTGCTTTAGCTACTAACTGCCCATATTCATTAGTATCAACGACTATTACTAATTGCTGTTTATCCTTGTCAGTATAACCTCCGACAACATTAAAAACCGTTAAGCCATCATAATCTTCCTGCAACATGTCACGAATTTCATCTAATTTACTATTACTCATAATGCGAACCTGGTATTTTTTATCAAAACCAGTTTCAGTATAGCGCATTGTAATGGTAGTAATAACTTGTGAAAAAGCTGCCAGCAAGAATGCTTCTGTACCATCAACAAAAAGATTCAAAACAATAATGGTCATATCAATTGCCATCAATGACATGGCCGGATCAATATAGAAATATTTCTTAATAATCAATGGTGGAATTGTCGTTCCTCCTGAAGAGGCATTAATGCGGTATAACATTGAAACGCCAATTCCCATTAAAACACCACCGTAAATGACAGCTAGCATATTATTCGAAGTCAACTTAAAACTTGGAGTAATTGCCATTAGTATTGGCAAAAGCATGCTACCCAAAGCTACTTTTTTTAAAGTTTCTTTACCAAGGAAAATGACTGCTAGAACCAGCATAAGCAAGTTTACAATAAAGACGGTTAAAGAGCGGTTAATTCCCCACACTGCATCTACTAAAATTGAAATACCGGTAGAACCTCCAGCCGCAACATTAATTGGAGCATAAAAAAAGTTGATTGCAATCGTAATTATTTCTAACCCAGCTAAAAAGAACAGCCAGTATTGCCACGTATGTTTATGTTTTATGTTTCCCATCTCATCTTCCTTTCATAAAATATAGTATTTAATTATACAAAAAAAGATCTATTTAGCCAAGAAATATGCTAAAAACGACGTTTTTTGGCACTTGATTTAAACAGATCTTTATTATTATAATTTTTAATTAAGTTTCCATAAAGTTTGCTAAATATGCTTTACTGTTCAAGCTTTTGGTATTCAATCGTTTGATTACCTTCGTAAGCAGGTAAGCCCTTTTCCGCACGGTATAGTGCTCGTTCAAAGGACTGGAATCCTTTGCTCGAACTAACAGCAAATTTAACATGATATTTACTGGCAAATTCCCTAATGTTCCAAGTACTATCATGGGCTGCAAATGCCGTTACTAGGATAACAATATCTAAATCTTTAATTTGATTTTCAATGACCTTCTTTTTTCCCTGAAAGGCATCAATTGCAAATGGAATTCCATGGTAACTTTTGACAATTCCTTCAAGAATAGCTTCATTCTGGTTGTCTCCAATTGCTATTCCTACGCGTTCATAGTGTAAATCTAGGTCTAGGCGAGCTAATTCTTCCTCTGTCTTATCGGACTTGACTTTTTTCTTTTTGATCTTGCTGGTAGTTTGCGGTGGATCAACCTCATATATCCACCTAATTTTAATTGCCTCCGATGGATCTTTTTTAATCCGAACATCCCCATCATACCAAGCCAAATCGACTATTGAGCCATCAAGTAATGGGACATTACCTTCAGAAAACTTGCCAGCGTCAACCGGCAAAAGAATACTTTTACCGCGAATGCGCAATTTTTGTCCTTTAATATTGCGACTAACTGAATAGTGCCCCGGTCTTCCTTGAACAACCCCATATTTAAAAGTTGATATCTGATCAACTTCCATACTGGGGAGTTGGTGGTAACCGACCACCCGCAAGATTTCTGCTTCATAATTTGAATTATTTTGCTCAGGTAATGCCTCAACAATATCCCCACTCTTTAAATTCAAAGCATGTATTTGGGACTCTTTGAGTGTAAATACCCGCCGATTGCTGTCATTAATCAGATCACAACCTGACAAAAGCCGAATCACGGTATAACGCTTGCCTTTACGATAATCACGTTTAGGTGCTGGCTTTTTCTCCAAGGCTTTTTCAAATACCTTTTTATTAATCGTCTCTTTAGTCGTTTTAGACGAACGTACTGCCTGTTCAAGCTTGTTAACGCTCTGACGAAACGATGGCGTATTTCCTTGAATAAACATCAGATGGTGAATTGCTGCTAGTGCCGTCTTTTTTGCTTTTGAATTGCCTGGAGAAAGTAATAATTCTGCAAGACTCGAAAATAGACTTTCTAGTTGCTGCTTCTCAGTATCGGCATTCTTTGCCTCACTTGGAGCAGCGTCTTTTTCATTTTCAGTCATCCCGATAATCAGCTTAATTGCCGCCAGACTATTTCGCAAACTCTGGTCATCACCACTTGTTTTAGCCAAGATTTGCTTTAAATTATTTCGATAGTCAAACATTTTTCTCAACTTCTTTGTTTCTTTTAAGTATGGTTAAGTATAACAATTAAAAAAGGCCAGCACAAAGCTGGGCCTTTCGTATCCACGTTCTGATTATCTTTTACACTAAAATGCTCCACCACCGGAACCTCCGCCAAAGCCTCCGGATGAATTAGAACCAAAACCACCATTTCTTACACTAGTTGAACCAGCAGCAATTCCTTTAATAAAGCAAGAATTAAAGTTCGTAATAAAACTATAGTCATAGAAATTATTCTTAGCTAAGTCTTCTTGCCCAAATTCAAGTTTAAGCTTTTGCAAAACCTTCTTAGCTAAACCAAACGAAACCGCGTAAGGCAAAATATCTTCCCAAATCGTCAGATCGCCGATATCCTTCACGTCAAAGCGACCGATATCTTTCAACATTTTCTTGAAGCTGCGTACCTTTTCGGCCTCAACAACGCCTTCTTCCGAATAAAGATTAGTTTGCCGTTTGTTTTTGAACATACTAAACCAACTAATTATGAAAATTAATGCTTCACCAATAAGTACCATCCAGAAGAATCTCCGCACAAAGAATACTGAGATAGCAGCAGCTATTAAACTAACTAATCTAGCAGCAACAATGGTTCTATTACTTTTTTTATTTTGCTCAAGCAAATTATTTGGCATGTAGCGATTTTTTGCAGGTGAACAAAATTGTCCTTCGGCCCAAGCATCAAATTGACGCCCTAGTTTTTTACCACGGGCTTTCTTAATCTGCTTGGTCGTAAAACTCTCACCATCTCCCACATGGTAAAATAAAAACTTCAGTAAATCATTTTCATCGCAAACTTTTTGATCAATTGCAGAGATTCGATAATGCGCTTTAAGACCTTTCTGGTCCTCTTCAATTTTAATCCTCTTCTGCTTTGCCAGCTCCAGCAGGTAAGCAGTGAAGGCTTTACTATTAGGACGTTTAGTTGTATCAATGATTTGAGCTATTACTGGATCAGCAGTAGGTATTTCATAACCATGAGCTAAATTCCTGATTTTAGCAGGTTTAAAGCCCACCTTTTTAGCAGAAAAGCCCTTGATAATAGAAAAAATCCCTGTTACCAAACTGACTAAAATTAACCCAATACTAATAAACAGATTACGGTTTTCTTTTTGTTTGTTCTCATTTGCAAGCTTTTGTTCTTGCTTGATAATCGCTTGTCGGCGATTTACCTTTTCGACATTTTTATTTTTAGCAGTCACACTAGTTGGAAAAATCGTCCGGATCCTAATTCCTGTACTACCCGCAAGATCTTTAGCAGTGACAACTATGCGACCTTTTTCAGGATCGACTTTAGTAACGTTTTCCAGTGGTCCATGCGACCATGCCTGCAGATCTTTTACAGGACCTGGAAAAATAATGCTAGCCTTAACATTTTCTAATTTAGTATTCCAGCCATTACCAATAATCATAAAATTAAGTTCAGCAACATCACGATAATTAGTAATAGCGTTGGTTATCCGGTAAAAGTAGGTTACTGTTAAGCGCTCATTTTTCTGGGAGACGGATTGCCTAACAGTGAACAAATACCCTTTGTCTGTCTTACTTACTTCAGGTTGTGGGTACTTATTGACCGGTCCATCATTTGTTTGCGTAGTTACCTTTAGATGTTTAATTTTCTGATTTTGATTAAGATTTTGCCTATAAAAGACCCCATTAGCATTCGAATGAAATTCATAAACGATTTTGCGTTTCAATGATATCGATCCATCGGAGTTTACCTTTGAAGTGACCTCATTGTCTTTAATGTTGTAACTAACCTCAGCTTTTACTTTTTGCGCCGAAGCTAAGCAAAAGATAAGCACGCCAATAAGTGATATTAGCCTATAAAGCTTGTGTTTCATCTTTTTTTCTACCTTTATTTAAATTGATTAACATTTTGACTTGGGATTTTGAGTAAAATGCCCGTTTTGCTCGATTTTGGATAATCGAATGATAAAGCTATCGTACAAATTCTGCTTGTTAATACTGGTTTTAGGTTAAGTGTTTTTAATGGCGGCTAAAAACACTTACCAGTTTTAGTCATGCTAAATTTGACCATAAAAAAGTGCGGCACTTAGGCCGGACTCCTTATTTTAATCGATCCCAATGCTGGTTTAAAAGGTAGTGCCAGCAATTTAGCTATCACAGGTTCTAAAAAATCCGCCAAAAGCAGCCTGCAGAATGTAAAATAAACTAAAGTTTTCCTTCAGCTGTTCGGAATAAAAAGGTGCTCTTTTTCTCAAATAAGTAAAACACAAATTATGGCGATCTTGCTTCTGATAATTATTTAATTTGCTCACTGTATGGGCTTGTCTCTTAGCCGCCTTATTCCATCTTGCGGTAATTGATAATGTTTTTTGACCAGCATTCAGGCTTTGGCGGTCGGAAACTCTGTCGCAATTACTAGCGCAACCATAGCTAGCTATCTTTTTGATTAAACAAAATAAGCCGTAATTGTTAGTCAGCGTACTGGATAATGATAATCGCTTTAAGATTTGGTGCTTCATAATTTATCTCACTAATTAAATTTTAATCAAGCACAATTATACAGATAATATAATTAAATTGATATAGTAATTAAAGTAAATTTGTCATCTTATTTTCGTGCTAATTAAATTAAATAACTGGTGATGAAAAAATGAAGAAAGTCTTTAAGTCAAGATAAAGTGAAATTTCTTGTTGCAATTAGCAAAACTTTTCTCTATAATAACTTATGTTCTTTGCGAGAAACAAAGAAATGGTCTGGTAGCTCAGCTGGATAGAGCAACGGTCTTCTAAACCGTGGGTCGTGAGTTCGAATCTCACCCGGATCATTATTTTTAGTTAAGACAAGTTTTACTAGATAGTGAAACTTGTCTTTTTCTTTGCTTAGCTTAATAGTTTGTCCAAATTTATTTCGATAAAAAGTAGCTATAGCAAAAAAACAGCTGTCATTATTAAGATAACAGCTGCTTTAATTACTGGAAGTTCGGTTACTCTTCTTTTTGGAATTTGGCCAGAATAGCCTTTTGGCGATGAGAACTAACTCGGTAATATGCCGAAAATAGTCCAGCAAATGTAAATACAATAACGGAGCCAACAAGCCACCAGCCAAAATGAACTAAATGAAATTCTTCCAAGAATTCATCAAGTGAGCAGATCATTTTAAACCAGCCGCCAAGACCAACAAAATACCATGCTGTTGCTTTATTAGTAAAGCTAATTGCAGTCCGAAAATCATTATCATCTTTGATGATTGTTTTCAAAACTTTTTGGGCACGACTTTTTTCAAAATGAATTTTTAAATTTGGCATTATCCAATACCACGGAGATATTTTGGCAATGGATTTACTAGAGTTATCAAAATCCTTAACGAAACGCTTATAATCGGAAAGTTCCATTAACCCCTGGTTTAACGGAAATGAAAATAACAGCCAATCACCAATTAGGCTGATACAGTTAATAAACAAAGAAATAATAATCACCCTTCTTTAAATTTTATTGTGCTAAAAATAACATGAAATTAGTATTTTGAGTCAATTTTACTCTTTCAAAATTACTAAAGTTTATTATAGCCAAACAAATTATGTGACGGGTAAAAATCATTTTTATTCTAGCAAGTGGTGGTTAGTAATAACTTATTTAAAAGCAAAAAAGCTGGCTCAACTAAATTTGAAAACACATAATATTTTAGTTGAGACAACTTTTATTAAGCACGTAATAATTGATCCACAATCAGTCAATTATTGTTTGCCATTATATTCATTTTTAAACTTCTTTAACATCGCTTTTTGCCGCTTTTGGCTCACCCGGTAATAACCTGAAAACAATCCGGTAAAGGTTAAAAGAATTGTGCCACCAATTAACCACCATACACTGTATAAATGTACTTCATTGAAGAAATCATACAAAGATGAAATCATCTTAAACCAACCACCGAGAGATACAAAGTACCACGCAGTTGTCTTGTCAATGAAGCTCATTGCTGTCCGAAAGTCTTCGTCATCTTTTACAAACTCACGTAAAATCTTTACCGCACGTTTTTTCTCAAGGTGAATCTTCCAGATCGGCGCAAACCAATAAATAGGTGAAATTTTGGCTTCAGTCTTACTAGACTGGTCAAATTCTTTTAAGAAACGATCATAATCATAGAGCTCCATCAGCCCTTGATATAAAGGAAACGCAAAAAGTAACCAGTCACCTAATAAACTTAGAAAATTAATAAATTCAGAAATTTTAATCACTTCTTTTGAAAAACTTGAGTACTTTGGAAGATCCCAAATACCTCCTAATTACGTTAAAACAAATTTTAGATTATTTTTCAATATCTATGTCTGATCAATATTCAGTACTTAATTTACTCAAATTAAAACATTGCGGCGTTTTCAATGATATAAATATTCGATTAATGAAAAAGATAATAAAATACTTTCCATGATAAAATAACAAAATAGCTATTTTACTTTTTCCTATTTCAACATGATTCATCTTTAGTCTACTTCTACACCAGACTTTTAGCAATTGTCGAATAACCTAAGTTAATGCACTATAATTAATAATTTGTTTTGATTATCATCCCCTTTAAATATTTTACAATTATAACATGAATACTGCCTAATCAAATCTTTTTTAATATATAATTAAGATATAAATTTTTAATAATTAGCTTGAATTATCGAAAGTCTCAAGCCTTTTTTAATAATTTTTTTCTTTAAACTTGCTTTTTTATTTTTTCTTTAGTATGATATTGCTTAAATATTTATGAGAGGTTTACTATTATGACGACATTGAAGAAATTCACTCAACCACAAGTTAAATATTATTTTTGGTACTTTAGCTATTTGATCTGAGTGCCTATTCGTTGTTATCTTAGCACACAGTTCAATTAAGAATGACAATTGTGTGATGAGATGCTTTTAAAATAAAGCCTTCTTTTAAGAATCGCACAGTTGTCGTCGTCTGTGCGATTTTTTATTGGAGAAATAGAGAGAATGAAAACTTTTAAAAAAATTGGATTAGATACCTTAAACGGGCTTTCAACAGGAATTGTCGTAGCCTTGATTCCGGGAGCGTTAGTTGGTCAATTAGTTAAAATGCTATTACCGCTTTGGCCTGAACTAAATTTTATTTTAGTTTTAACTTCCTTTGCCTCTGCCCTTCTACCTGCTATTAGTGCCGTTTGCGTTGGCATGACTGGAAAACTATCGCCAATTCAAACTTCATCAATGGCATTAGCAGCAACTGCTGCAGCGGGCAATTTCAACATGATTAACGGCAAAATAGTTGTTATTGGCAACGGAGATGTCATTAATACCGCAATTACGATTATGATTGCATACGGCCTAGTCTTATTCCTAGGTAAAAAACTTAGAGCTTACACTATTTTACTTGTACCACTAATTGTTCTGCTTGTAGCTGGTGGTATCGGCTGCTTAACTCGCATTCCAGTTAGTCAAGCGACCAAGTTAATTGGACTTGGTGTAGAGAATCTGACTAAACTACAACCTATTCTAATGGGCTTTTTTATGGGTATTGTCTTTGCCCTGCTTGTGGTTTCACCAATTTCGTCAGTCGGAATTGCAACTGCAATCAATATTTCCGGTATTGCCGCTGGTTCCGCTAACCTTGGTATTACGGCAGCTGCCTTTGCCTTAGCTATTTTTGGTTGGAAGTCAAACTCTTTCGGTACTTCTATTGCACATTTTCTTGGTTCACCCAAAATGCAAATGGCTAACTTACTTACCAAACCTAAGTTATTGATTCCATTAATGGTAAATGCTGGTATCATGGGAGTATTAGGTGCAATTTTTAACATTCAAGGTAATCCGATGAGTGCCGGCTTCGGTTTTTCAGGTTTAATTGGGCCTGTGGCTGCAATGGCAAACCGTCCAACTAATTTTAGCAATATTGCATTAATGACGATCTTATTCTTTATCTTACCGATCCTGTTAGGCTTAGTTGCTAACTACCTTTTAAGTAATAAGCTAAACTTCTTTAGTAGTAAAGACTTTGAATTAGATTTTAACTAGTAAGAGTGACATTAAAATAAAAGGTCCATTAAAGCCGGCAATACATTAACTTCTGTTTGAAACTCAGTTAAACATTTGCTAGCAATAATGGACCTTTTTTAATTAGCGCTTATAAACAATTTTACCATCCGCCATCGTTAAAGTGACTTTAGCAAAGCGAATTTCGTCAGTTGGAACTTTAAATAAATTACGATCAAGGACAACAACATCGGCCAATTTGCCCGGTTCTAATGTACCTAAATCTTGTTCAAATGATTCTGCATATGCCGACCATTTGGTGTATGCACGCAAAGCTTCCGCCAAGGTAACCGCATGCTCTCGGAAATATCCACCCTTGGGCTTTCCTTCAGTTGGTTCACAGCGTGAAACGGCTGCATAAATTGTCCAAATGGGTTTAATCGAATAAACTGCCGGAAAATCTGAACCAAAGGCCAAGTGGGCCTTTGCATCTAAAATTTCCCGATAAGGCCAAGCACGTGAAAGCCGCTGTTGTCCAATACAAGGTAAATAACCCCCACTCATGTAATCACCTATACAATGTTGCGGTTGGACAGCACACATCACATTTAATTTTTGGAGGCGATTAATATCATCTTTTTTAATAGTATCGATGTGCTCTAAGGAATTATGCAAGGTAAGCTTTCCCAATTTAGACTGTGCATTCTCAAATGCATTTAGAGCCATTGTGCTGGCTTTGTCACCAATAGTATGAATCTTAACCGGATAACCCTTCTTTTGTGCATCTAAAACATATTGGTTTAGCTGGACTTGGGTTAAAGAAGTATCGCCATAAACTCCTGGATCATTGTCATATTCTTTACTTAATAATGCTGTATGTGCCTCAATTACACCATCTAAAACTTGCTTGAGACCAGCAACTCGGTGCTTATCGGTATGATACTTTTGCTTTAATTTAATAGCTCCCTCCAAGTCGGTCAATGAAGGAAAAGAAGAGATCCTAGTCGTTAGCTCGTTTTCTTGCTCAAGTTCTGCGAAGATTTCGGGAATATCATGGTTAATTAAGCCAGAGGGATAAACATCGGCAACGGAAGTGATTCCTAATTTACGGAAGTGCTTTAAACACTTCAATAAAGATTGCTTTAATGTTGGTACATCTAAAACTGCATCCATCATTGCTTTAGATGCAGGTGGTTCATATAAAATACCATTTAACTCACCATTTTTATCATGCCCATATATTCCTCCCTGAGGATTTGGCGTATCCTTGGTAATCCCCACTTTTTTCAAGGCGATATCATTACACCAAACTGAGTGCAAATCAAAGGAATTAAGGCAAACGGGTCTATTGAGATGCAACTTATCAAGTGAATCTTTCGTCGGCATATGAGGATGATCCCAAACTTCTGAATACCAACCGGTTCCATAAATCCACGGATTATGAGGATGTGATTTAGCAAAATCATTTACCCTCTGAACACATTCCTCTTCACTTTTGCAGTCCATCATCTGAATACAAAAATCTGGATCATTTTGAACTGCTCCTAGTGATAAATGCAAATGAGAATCATTAAATCCAGGCATAATTAAATGGTCACCACAATTGATAATAGTTGTTTTTTCACCAATATAGCCTGTCATCCGATCAACGGGAACAATCTTCATTATGCGATTATTTTTGATTAGTAGACACCCCGTAATTGGTAGGTCATTATTACCAGTAAAAATGGCCGTTCCCTTTAAAATATAGTCAGCTTTTTGCATCATGATTCAATCTCCCCTCTATTTTTTAGCTTTTTGACCAATTTCTGGTAACGCTAAAATACAAATAACTGAAAGTCCAAATACCAAGGATTCTATTCCTAAATTTTTAGCATAGTCATTGCCCGCAATCTTGGAGACAAGAATGGGAATAATATAGGAAATTAACATTGAGACTGTTCCAACAATGCCTCCAGCACTACCTGCGTATTTTTCACCAATCTCTGGAAATTGGATTGGCATTGCTTGAACAATTGGTCCACTAATAGCTGTAAAGAAGCCATTAATTACTAGCATTGCCCATAAGAAAAAACCTGCTGGTGTATACCAAGTAAAGTACATAACAATTGCTCCAATCAGCGTTGTTACGGTTAAAAACATTTTGTAGCGACCAAGCTTATTGCACCAAGCTGGACCAATTAAAGAGCCAAAGAAACTACCGACGGTTACAACCGCTGACATCACGCCAGCAGTTTTGTTAGTAATTCCTTGTCCCAATGTGAGAGCTTGCGGCAAAAAACCAGCATAAGCAGTTGTTGAAGCAATTCCTAATCCAGCACAAATCGAAACAATCCATGTGTTCTTACTCTTAATTGCCACTTTAAGATATTTAGCGGTTGGTTCAGCAGGAGGCAAAGACTCTCCTTTCGGAGTATCCCGAACAAACATCATCCAGCAAATGGTAAGTATTAACAAAGAAACTGACGAAAATAGATAAGCAGCATTAACTGACGGAAACCATGAACTTGTTATCTGTGCGAGCGTAATTCCAAGACAGGAAGCGGCGTAAAACACTCCCATAGCTGAATCAGTATCCTGCTTAAACCATGTCCCAAGAACTTTAATCAAATTTGCATTTAATAGTGAAATGAAAATTCCACATAAGAGCAACATAATCATCATCATCCAGAAATTAGCTGCAATAAATCGACCAAAAGCGCCAATTACGGATAATACACATCCCACAGAAATTACCTTTTTCGATCCAAATTTATCTCCTAAAGATCCTGCAGGAATACTGAGGACAACAGCAACCAACATTGGAGCCATTAACAAGCTTGAAAATTCAGCCGTAGTAATATGAAGTTGCGGCATTATTTCAGTTGCTAGAGCTGAAACCTGAAATTGAATATAGTTTGCAATAAAACATAACAAACTAACGATAGTAAGAATTACCCATCGATAGCTTGGTAATTTTTCTTTTGCCATAGTTTTTCTCCTTTTCTATTAAATCCACTTACGGAAAGTGAATTATCTTTTCGGAAAGTTATTTAAACTGTAAGCAAGAAACTTAACAATCAACTTTGGTGACATTTTGGGTAAAATATAACCTTAGTTTGGGTGACTAAACTATCGTGATAGAAGTTAAAAAAAGACCTTCAAAGTAATACTTTGAAGGTCTTTTCCTGATTATTTTCCTTGATATTCCATAAAAATATGCATTAACTGACTTCGTCGATCAACCGCTAATTTTTTATAAATACTGTAAATATGTGATTTAACTGTTCCAACTGAAATAAAAAGTTCATCTGCTATTTCCTGATTTTTCTTTCCTTTTAAGACTAAACGCAAAATTTCCGATTCTCGTTTAGTCATTTTATAATATTTACAAAAATCAATAACTTGGTTCTCTTCATTAGCATTTTCCTTTTCATGAATCATTGCCTGATATTGGTTCATTTTTTGCTGAACAAGGTTTTCTAATTGATTCTTATTAGCTATTTCTTCCTCTTTTTTAGCAAACCAAATGATTAATAAGGAAATGATAATTGAAAATAAATCTTCATTAAAACCAATAATTTTCATGTAAGACAACAATTCACTAAAGGCTGGGATGTCCAATCCATGAATAATAAAAAAGACCATTCCTTCAATTACTGAAAGAATCATCAGAACAGCAGTTAATCCTACCGCTTTATCATAATTCTGTTTATAATGGATGCCTCTGTTTAATTTTTTAGAATAAATGGCATAAATTAGGCACAAAAATAAGATTCCGGAATCTTGCACACTTCTTTGCAAAATAGACGTATCAAAATTATTGTAAAAGCCTAAAACTGCCACTATGTCTACTAACGTAACACCAATAATTGGTAGATAAAAGAAAAAGCGCGGTTTTTGCAAGAGCATGCTAGACATTAACTTGACATAACAGCAACCACCAATTAAATAAATAAGAATCCTAATTAAGCAGTAGGCTCGATTATTAATCTGTAGCCATGAATTACTCATTTTTAATATATCAAATGAAAAAGCGGTCGTACTATCAATAATTAGAATGACGTATAGCAAGACTGCATAATAAAAAAAGTTGTTTCCGGTAGCTTTATATGCGTAACCAGCAACATTAATAACCCATAGATATAGAATGATAAACAAAATGTTATAAATATAGACAAATATTTCTTGCAAGTAACTCACCCCTAGATTCTGCAAATAAAATATAATAAAGATACTTGAATCATGTAAAAGTATACGAGTTCATCATAATCCTTTTTAGCAAGTTATTTTTCGTTATAATCAAACTATTTTTCCAATTGTACTTTCCTAAAAGTTTAAATTATTAAATACTGCTATAATTACAGATGACTTAACAAGAAAGGAAAACTAATAAATGATAAAGTTTTATGGTTACAAGCGTTGTTCAACTTCCAGAAGTGCACAAAAATGGCTAAAAGACCACGATGTAGACTTTGAATTACAAGACTTAGTTGAAGAACCACCAAAAAAAGAGGATTTGGTTAAATGGATGAGTGAGCACCAAGACCGCGGCTTAAAGTATTTCTTTAATACCCATGGTCAAGACTACCGCAAACTTCATCTTAAAGATAAAGTTGACCAAATGACAATTGATGAAGCGGCAGAGCTAATGTCCCAAAATGGTAAACTGATCAAAAGACCATTAGTTGTGGATGGTAAAAAATTAACTTGTGGTTTTAACGAGGAGCTATACCAAAATACTTGGTTATAGTTTTTAGCCCAAACGAGTCTAACGACTCGTTTTTTTACTTTAGACCAACTTTCTTATTTTAATCATAACAGGTAAAATAAGTAGTTAAAAAAGGAGCTTAGCATGAAATACAATCAATATGCCTACGTTGAAACTGACTTTAATACTCAGATTAAAGAACTAATTAATATCAAATTCTTACCTAGCAACTATCAAACTCTATCATTTACGGATCTTTTAAAAGTAATGTCTGAAAACGCCATAGCTGAGGTTGCTCCAGATGCTGAAGATGCACGTCAAGCAAAATTAACCGAATTTGCTGTTTCTTCCGAGCAAACTTTAGCGGATTTTTTAACGCAGCAGCCTGAACAAGAAACTGCCACGCAGTTTTATAATGTTGCTTTGCAGCTTTTGGGCTATCATGTTCATTATGATTATGACTTAGATGATCCCCTGAAATTGATGAAAAAGCAGGCACTACCGTTTTTAACTAAGTTTGAAAACAAGGATGATTTGATTCAGGGTTTTTACCGCCTACTTAATACTCGTGCCAAAAATGGTCAATTACTAATTGACGTCATGGCAGGCAAAGGCTACTTTTATAACCGGCGTCAGCTATTTGACAGTAATAAGTTTGTTTTCTTAAATGGTAAAAGCCTGCCAGTTTTTGCCACTAGTAAAGTAATCAGAGAAGTTGTTTACGTTGAAAGCGACTTAGATACTGATAATGATGGGCACTCAGACCTTCTCCAAGTTACTATTTTTAGACCATTTGAGAGCCAAAAAATGCCGGTACCGGCATTGTATACAGCCAGTCCGTATTTTGGCGGTATCATTGCTAATGAAAAGCGCAACCACAACGTCGACGAGAATTTAAGCGATGCTACTGAATGGACTAATCCCCAATATGTACCTTCTAATCAGGTAACTGCTAAAAAGCCAACGGGTACAAATTCACCTGCCAATCAGGCGATTGAAAATGCCGTAGGTAAATCATCTTACGGTCTTAATGAGTACATGTTAGCCCGCGGGTTTGCCAGTGTTTTTGCCGGTGCAATCGGTACACGCGGAAGTGATGGCTTACGCATCACGGGAGCTCCAGAGGAAACAGAAAGTGCAAAAGAAATTATTGAGTGGCTTCATGGTGACCGAATTGCATACACCGATCGCTCACGCAAACACGAAACAACCGCTTTTTGGTGCAATGGCAATATCGGCATGACCGGTCGTTCTTATTTAGGAACTTTGCAAATCGCAATTGCAACCACTGGTGTTGCCGGTTTAAAGACCGTGGTTTCTGAAGCAGCCATTTCATCTTGGTACGACTATTATCGTGAACACGGCTTAGTCATTGCCCCGGAAGATTGTCAGGGAGAAGATCTTGATTTACTTGCTGAAACTTGCCAGTCAAATCTTTGGGATGCAGGTGATTATCTCAAGATTAAGCCCAAGTATGACGCTATGCAAAAAGATTTATTGACAAAAAGCGATCGAACAACGGGACAGTATTCAGATTTCTGGGAAAAGAGAAATTACCGGCATCAGACAGATGGCATTAAGTGTTCTTGGATTAGCGTTCACGGTTTGAATGATTGGAATGTTAAACCTAAAAATGTCTATAAGGTTTGGCAAAAGGTTAAGAACTTGCCAATTAAACAGCACCTCTTTTTACATCAGGGACCGCATTACAACATGAACAACCTAGTTTCAATTGACTTCACTGATTTGATGAACTTATGGTTTGTCCATGAATTACTTGAAATTGACAATCATGCCTACGAGCAATGGCCAACCGTAATGATTCAGGATAACCTAGAAGCAGATAACTGGCATGAAGAAGCTGATTGGAGCAACGATCTTGGGCAAAAGACGATTTACTATCCGACTGATGACAGCGAATTACAAAAGGATGGCAACGGCAAACAGCATCTAAGTTTTACTGACCTTGGCGGCAAAGAATTTAAGAAAGCTAAAATTACGGAAAGTGACTGGCAGTACAAATTTATTTGCGGTGATGAAAAATGGGCTAAACCAAGTTTGCGGTTTACCACTGACGAGTTCATCCATCCCGTAACTATTGCTGGTCGACCTCAAGTCAAGGTTCGTGTATCTTCAAGTCTTAATAAAGGCCAACTTTCCGTCGCATTAGTAGAACTGGGCAACCGTAAACGCTTGACTCCTACCCCTAAATTCATCATGCCTAAAGGACAAGAGCTAGGCTTTCGGTTTGGTCAAGATACATTACAAGAATTCCAACCTGATAAGCTGACACATGCTAAGTTAATTACGAAAGCTCACATGAATTTACAAAATTATGCCGATTTAAAACGGCCTGCCGCTATTAAACCAGGAGAATTCTATGATCTGACTTTTATGCTGCAACCAACATATTACCGGATTCCGGTTGGCAGCAAACTCTGTCTGATTATCTATTCAACTGATCAAGGAATGACTAAGAGACCACTAGAAGAAACTACCTATACAATTGACTTAGCTGGAACTGAAATCAATTTTAGTCAAAAATAGGAATTAGATTTAAGAAATAAATTTTGCACTAAAAAAGAGCTAGATCTTAATCTTGATATGAACCCCGAAGTTAGGACAACTTCGAGGTTTTTATTATGGCTAAATTATCCAAACAAGATAAAATTGAAATCTTCAATC
>NZ_JAFNPD010000017.1:0-6660 GCF_026535825.1 Lactobacillus sp. B4026 | reverse complement strand
ATACAGGTCATGCTTAATTGCTATTGGGAAAAAGTCTTGTGGAAACTTACGATTTTCTTCAATATAGTTAGTCATACGGTCAAATTCATTTTGGGCCAAATGTCTAATTTCTTTAACGTAATTGGCAAAGTCTTCGTCGGTCATCGACTCGCCTGGCTTAGCCTTATGCATAATTGGTGTTTCTTCATATGGTGGTAATACATGCAATTGTTTTTGTTCAGTCATAATACAATCTCCTTTTTACTTTCTGAAGTTTTTTGAAAGCACTCTTAATTGACAAGTGTATTATGTTGACAAAAATTGCCTTTGTAAAATTGATAACAAAGTTACTTTTATTAGTTTTATAAATACTTTTGCCATTATTTTGGCGGAAGTTTTGTTAAAATGACAAAGATTATTGCTAACTTCTTAAATTGTCCGGTAAATTTATCAGCTAAATTACAACGCGCTCAGTTATTAAGCTAATATATTAATTTTTCCAATTAATATATTAAAAAATGTGAAAGCGTTTTTATTAAATAAGGTATAGCATCTATTATTAGGTAGTGAATATCACATATTTTTTGAGGTACTATCATGAATTTAAATCAACTTTACTATTTTCGTGAATTGGCAGAACAAAAACAATACACTACAGCGGCTGAAAATTTATATATTAGTCAGCCCACTCTTTCAATATCAATCAAGCAACTAGAAAAAGAATTGCATTGTAAATTATTTAAGCATAATGGTCGCTACGTTCAATTAACCGACTATGGACGTATTTTTTACGATACGGTTACTAAATCTTTGGCTACCCTTGACCATGGTAAAAAGAAAATTGAGCAAAAAATTAGTCAAGACAAAGGTAACATTCATATTGCTGGCATCCCTACCGCAATTGGAATCTTGCTTCCTAACCTGACCAAACAATATCAACAAGAAAGCAATATTGCACCTCATTTTATTTATCACGACAACCCTTCTTATCAAATCTGCGAAGGCATTAAAAATGGCTGGTATGATATCGGCATCTGTTCTTATGTGCCCGAATTCAGTGATTTTACTTATGTTCCACTTTATACTGAAGAAATTATTGCCATCGTTTCACAAGAAAACGAACTGGCAAAAATTACGGAAATGTCCCCAGAAGAGCTGCAGGGTGAATCAATTATTACCTATTCAAAAAAGATTCAAATTGGCAAAGACATCACTAATGCCTTATTAGCTACCGCATCAGATTTACACATTACTAATCGTTTACATGATGAATTGGCTATTGCTGGTCAGGTTCTTACAAATGACATCGTCGGGGTAGTGGCTAAAACGATCTACCTTAGCGGTTTTAACATTCACACAATTAAGCTCGATTTACCTAAAAATACGCGCCAGGTGTACTTGGTCTATGATTCTAACCAAAACTTTTCACCAGAAATCATTGATTTTCTTGATTTTATTAAAAGCCGTAAAAAAGAAATTCAAGAAATGGTTGATAATATTCCGGTCTAATTGATTGGAGGAGGTGCAACATTTTCAGATGAATAAATTATGTCAATTATTAGGGGTTAATTTACCAATTGTCCAAGAGCCTATTCACACGCTAACCAATGGTAAACTGATTGCCGCCATTTCAGAAGCAGGTTCATTAGGAATTCTGGGAATTAATGCCGGTTATCACGCACCTGATGCGCTAACAGGAGCCTCGGCAAGTAGTAGCGACCAAGTTGGCAAAGCTGGCAACAATTATATCCTTGACGCAATGCAGGAAAGAAATTTGATGAATGAACAAATAGACTATGTCTTAGCTCATACCTTTCGCCCATTTGCCATTGAAATTCCTAGTAGTGCCAGCATACCTGAGCAAGATCATACAGCAATGGAACTTGTAGAATTAATGCGCAAAAGAAGACTTACCATTGCTCTTTTTGAGGGATTTGGTCAAATTGCTTCAAAAGAATGGGTCCAATTACTTCACCATAATGGGATTAAAGTTATGCAAGCTGTCTCCCAGACTGATAAGGTAAAACAAGCGCAAAAAAATGGAATTGATATTCTTATTTACCCGCAAAAAGAAGGACTGCTAGAATTTGTCCATGAAGCGCAAGCCACTCCCGTCTTAGCTGGCTGTGATACCGCTAATCCTAAGGCCTTAACTCACGCTTTAGCTTGTGGTGCACAAGGCGTCTTTCTCAAAACTGTTTTTGCCGCTAGTGAAGAAGCACCCACAGCTACGTCTATTAAAAATGCGTTGATCAAAGCCAAAAATTCGGATTTGGTTTCCTTCAAATTAAACAACCGGACGATTTTTTCATTACCGGGAAAATTGCCTAATCACTTAGCTAAAATGACTGCTGCCGGGATAGATGCTACCCAAATTACTGCTGCATCTCACGGTTACCAGGGTTTAATCAACGGAATGCTGAAAGGCGACCTTAATCTGGGGTATACTGATATTGCCGAAGATATTGATTTTATCACTGTAAACCAATCGGTTAAAGAAATTGTTAATCAGATAAATAATAGTCAAAAGTGATCTTTATGAATAATTCAATTACCCAAAATGCCACTCGAGCTCTTTTATATGAAGTTGTCACCCTTCCTAAGCCTGGTCTTGTCGACCCGCTAAGTCCAGGACCGCATCAGGATATGAATATCTATACTTTCATTGATAGCAGCTTGAGTTTAACTAACTACTTTACTGCTGCGTTTAATATTGGTCATGATTTTAAAGCAGCAGACTTAACAGAAATGTTTTTTAAATTGCGGCAAAAAGGAATAGCTGCTGAAAAAGACATGTTTCAGGCTACTAATGGTATTAATACGCATAAAGGCGCAATTTTTGCTTTAGGAATTTTTGTCTGTGCTGAAAGTTATTGCCAAAAAAATCAAACTGAAATTTTTACTACGATTAAAAAAATGTGTACCGGCTTAGTTGAACACGACTTAAAACTAAATAATCAGTTAAAAACTGCAGGAGAAAAAGAATTTCAGCAATATGGTGCGGGCGGTGCACGTGAGCAAGCTGAACTGGGCTATCCAATTGTCCGCGATGTAGCTCTACCGTTCTTAAAAAAGCGGACGGGAAATCTTCAAACTAGATTGTTAGATACCCTAATGAAAATCGCTACGGTAACTGTTGATAGCAATTTAATCAAGCGAGCTGGCAACTACGAAATTATTAATTGGCTTCAAAATAAGGCCGCTAGTTACTTAAAACTAGGCGGCTACAATTCTGCCGCTGGGAAAAAATACCTACAAGAACTTAACCAAGAATGCCTAGAAAAAAATTACAGCTTGGGTGGTTGTGCAGACTTATTAATTGTGACTATTTTTATGGCACTTGAAAGGGATTACTTATAATTTAAAATAAAAAAATAATAGTTAGCCTAATTGGTTAACTATTATTTATTTTTGTCAGAAAAGTTGATTGCAATTAATGCTGTGAAGCGCCTGTAGCCACATCAGTGTCTTTTATTTCATCACATGCCGTATCAGCTGCAATTCGACCAAACGTAAAGATATCTGCTAACGAATTACCGCCTAGACGATTACCAGCATGTAAGCCACCTGCAACTTCACCCGCAGCATACAAACCATCAACTACTTGCCCGTCTTTATTAATAACTTGTGCTTTCGGATTGATCTTTAAACCACCCATTGTGTGATGAATAGCGGGTTTACGCGGTGTAGCATAAAATGGCGCTACTTCACATTTAAGGTTGAATGCACTCTTGCCGAATTCGGGATCCTCACCTGAATCTACGTAAGAATTATACTTTTTAATAGTATTAACTAAAGTATCTGGATCCATACCAGCTTTTTGTGCTAATTCTTCAAGCGTATCAGCTTTCAATAAAGTTCCGGCTTTTACTTGTGCCTCTAAAGATTCTTCGGTTGTGTTATAAGCTGTTTTCTTAATCTTTTCATCAGCAATTAAGTAGAAAAGCGTTCCATTGGCAATTGCGGCTTTAGCCAAGGTGTCACGTTCCGCAAATTCATTTACAAAACGTTCACCCTTTTGGTTAACCATAATAAAGTTTTCTGGCGGTGTTTGGATACCGGTAAATAATTCACCCGTTTTTGGATCGGAAACTGGCATTAATTGAATAAAGCCCATGCCTACTAAATCAGCGTTAGCTTCTTGCCCCAAAGCAATGCCATCACCAGTAATAGCAGGAGAATTAGTTGTGGCAATATCGTCATCAATATGCTCCCAGTAAGTATTGTATTTTTGTACCATCTTGGTATTAGCACCAAAGCCACCAGAAGTTAAAATTACTTTTTGAGCATGAATTGTTACTTTGCTGCCATCATTACTTTTAGCAATTACACCAGTGACGCGATTATTTTCAGTAATTAAATGAGTTGCCCGCGTTTCGGTCAAGATTGTAGCACCGTGCTCTTCAATCCATTTACCCAATACACTAATAAAAGCATAGCCCATTGGCTCAACTGGCTTATGGCCTCTACGCCATAAAGCGCCTACGGGCATGGTTACCTCACTGCGATCAAATTTAACTCCCAAATCAGTCAGCCAATTGACAGAATCAAGTACATTGTTCACTAATTCAGTTACTAAAGCGTAATTACCGTGAATTTCATTTCCGTTTAAATCAGTCCGCTTACCACCCAAATAAGTTTGAATTTCGTGAAGCAATACTGAATCAAATAAGTAATCTTTCCCCGACTCAACGTAATCATTAATTTGTTTTTGCAGCTTCTTGAAGTCTTCTTGGTATTCTGGGTCAATTTCATCAATTGGCATTGCTGCTAATTTTTCTAGGCTTTCTTTTTCACCGGCTAAAGCCTTAAACTGATTTTGCCATTCTGGTTCCGCTGCATTAAGTGGACCACCCGCACGAGTTGTATTGCCACCAATCTGAGGATACTTTTCAAGCACAACAACCTTTTTTCCGTTTTGAATTGTTCTAGCAGCTGCAGCAAGCCCTGCACCACCTGCACCAATTACAACGATATCTGTATCCAGTACCTGATCTTGTCCACCAATAACGGCTGGCTTAGCACGGTCTTTCCATTCTTGCGCATCACCACCGGCTTCATTAATTGCCTGAGCAACACCATCAACAACACCATGACTGGAAATTGTTGCGCCACTCACCGCATCAACATTCAAAGTTTGATTGGCAATAATTTCTTTGGGCAAACGCTTAAAAACTTCATCGGCGACACCCTTAGTTTCACCGCTAGAATCGATACTAATATCTTTAATGCTATCTTCCGAAAGTGTGACTTTCATTGGCATAAAGCTTGAACCATGACCTTTTGCTTTCACATCATATGTACCTGGTTTCATCATGCTTTGCTTCCTCCTTATTGAATACTTAGTAATTAAATTTTACTAAGTTTCATACGCAAGGTGAAATAGTTTTATAGCAAGCAAGCCATAACAAAAATGCTATTGGCAAAAGAAGTCGACGGGTACTTTTGTCCCTTTGATCGTTTATACCCCCAACTGTTAGTTTCAAACTTAAATTAATTACGAATTTGCTTTGATAATTGGTCTCTTATTTTTATTGAGTAAAGTAATATTAAGTTGCCCAAGTTGTTGAGCCACGAGTAAGATATAATTGAGATATTATTGGAGGAAATAGATGAAAGATCCAGAAATATTACAGCATTATATCGATGTTTTGTTAAAAGAAAGCAACTTTACCCGAGCTGCACACGAGTTATACATTTCTCAGCCATATCTAACACAATTAATTAAGAGGCTAGAGCGCAAATTAGGGGCCAAAATAATTAATCGTGAAACAATACCGTTTACATTAACTGAAGCTGGCATTATTTATTACCAATATCTCGAAACGGCTATTTCTAATAATCAGACTTTAATTGAGCAACTAACCCCATTTTCCATGCCTAATAAGGAAGTTATTCGAATTGGTGTATTAGAAAGCTTAGGAACTTTTCTTTTGCCAGCACTTCTACCAGATTTTTTAACCAAAAATCCCAACATCAAAATTCAATTATCTGAAACTTATCCTCGTAAAAATGAAACCAAACTTTTAAATGAAGAAATTGATTGTTATCTAGGACAAACACCAGAATCACTCAATCATGGAATAGACTTTTACGTCAATGGCGGCGAAAATTATTACGTCATCATATCGCCAAAGTCGCCTTATTTTAAAAAGGGGCGCTTTATTTTAGAACCTAACGAATATGATATTAAAGATATTCTCCAGGAGCCATTCGTTGTTAGCTCTGCCAATTCAGCAATTAGACGGCAAGTAAATGGGGCCTTTCAAAAATTTCACGTTAAACCAAACATTGTCTTAGAAAGCAGCAGCATTTTAACAACCACTAACTTAGCAATCAAAGGTGTAGGATTAACTATTTCTGCGGCCAGTATTATTAAGCGAATGGCCCAAACCCCCATTAATCTACTTCCGCTTGACAATAACTTAATTCAAATTAAATATTTTATTGCCGTTAAGCATAGATCCCATCAAACTGAGGGCCTGCAAAGATTAATTACGGCATTTACCGATCTTAAAATTCAACCCAGCATCAAGTAGACGATAAAAATTACTAGAAATCACTTGAGTACAAATAGTTTAATTATAAAACCGCACAAAAAAAGAGGACTATCATTAGTCCTCTTTCTTACTTGCTCCGGCTGTCAGACTCGAACTGACGACATCTTGATTAACAGTCAAG
>NZ_JAFNPD010000016.1:0-21724 GCF_026535825.1 Lactobacillus sp. B4026 | reverse complement strand
AAAGGCTTAACTCCGATTCAATATCGGAATCAAGCCTTAAGTAAAATGATATAAAACTAACGTCCAGTTTTAGGGGTTAGCTTCAGAATTGAATTAGGATTTTTTTATTAATTGAATTCATCTAAATCTGTTAATGCTGTTTCCCAGTCATTATTGGCTTGCTCCAAATCAGTTTGAACCTTGGTTAATTCTTCTTGTAAGGGACCAAGTTTATCAAAATTTGTCGCAATTTCTGGGTTAGCCATTTCCGTTTGAATTTGCTCTTGCTTTTGTTCAAGCTGATCAATCTTGGTTTCGATCTCTTCAACGTGACGTTCAAGCTTACGTTTTTGGGAGTCTCTTTGCTTTTGTTCTTGATATGACAACTTATTAGTTTTTGGCTCTGCACTGCCAGTTTCATTCTCATTCGTAGAAACTTCAGCCGTAGCATCAGCAGCAAACTTATTTTTCTCGTCTAAATAATAAGTGTAGTCACCCTCATAGACTTTGGCATGTTTATCTTTGATTTCGACAATTTTATTGGAAAGCTGATTGATAAAATACCGATCGTGAGAGACAAAGAGCAGTGTGCCGTCAAAATGCTGTAACGCTTGTTCCAAAACTTCCTTTGCTTCTAGGTCTAGGTGGTTCGTGGGCTCGTCCATTAGTAAAAAGTTGTTGTGCTCAAGCGACAAGACCGTCAAGGTTAACCGGGCTTTTTGGCCACCGGAAAGCTGCCCAACAGTTTTATCAATATCTTTGGCGGTAAAGAGAAAACTTGCCAGAATTGATCTAACATCCCGTTCAGGCATTGTTTTGTGACGGTCCCAAACGGTATCAATCACAGTTTTACTAGGATCGAGCAGTTGGAGTTCTTGATCATAGTAGCCGATATCAAGCGAAGCACCATACTTAATTGAACCACCTTTAGGCTGTAAATCCTTCATAATCGTTTTTAATAAGGTCGATTTACCAATACCATTGGCACCAATAATAGCAACACGATCACCTTTGTTAACTTGCAGTGAAATGTCTTGAACCATTGTCTTAGTCGGGTAGCCAATCGTCAGATCTCGTAAGATTAATACTTCTTTACCTGAGGGTCTTTCACTCTTGAACTTAATCCGTACCTTATTTTTGTGCTTAGGTGGCGTGATTCGTTCCATTTTTTCAAGTTGCTTGCGCCTGCTTTGCGCTCTTTTAGTTGTTTTTGCCCGAACTAAATTCTTTTGAATAAATTCCTCGTCTTTTTTAATTTTTTCTTGTTGCCGTTCGTAAGCTTCTTCTTGTTGCTGATCACGTTGCTTTCGCTGGGCAACATAATCGGAATAATTTCCTTTAAAAGCTGTTAACTTACCAAATTGCAATTCAAAAATTTGGTTAGCAAGATGGTCTAAAAAGTACTGGTCGTGAGAGACAACTAAAATTGCTCCGGAATATGTTTTAAGAAAACCTTCTAGCCAGTCAAGTGTGTCTAGATCTAAATAGTTGGTCGGCTCATCGAGTAAAAGTAGCGGTGGCTTGCGTAATAGCAGTTTGACAAAGGCAAGCCTGGTTTTTTCACCACCAGAAAGATCACCAATAATTTTAGTCCAAGTATTTTCAGGGAAGTTAAAACCATTCAAAATACTTTTAATATCCGCCTGATAGGTATATCCACCTTGTTGTTCAAAATCAAATTGCAACTGGTCATATTGTTTTAAAAGTTGCTTATCTTCCGGATGTTCGGCAATTGCTTGTTGCAAGTCGCGGATTTTTTGTCCTTTTGCAATTAATGGCGCAAAAACGGTCAGCATTTCATCCCAAATGCTCTTACTTTCATCTAAGCCATTTTCTTGCGCAATATAACCCACGTCGATCCCTTTATTAATGGTAAATTCGCCGTGGGTAGCTTCTTCTTCACCCGTCATAATTTTAAGGAGTGTGGTTTTACCAACTCCATTTGGTCCTACAAGGCCAATTCTTGCATTTGAATCAATCGAGAAATTAACGTGATTGAATAGCGTATTGGCACCAAATTGTTTTTCTAAATCGTGTCCTTGTGCAATTATCATATTTTTCACCTAAAGTCTATTTTAGCATATGTGGCAAGACTGCTGGCAACTGCATGAGAAATAAGCCTTTTTTAAGTAAAATTATTTTTTCATCATTAGTAAATTGATTACGAGTATTTGCTCAGTTATTTACAAATAATTTTTTAATTACCATGTAAAGCGGGTTAATTAACAGTAAAATCGTGTTTTGTGATTGTGTTAGATTGTGAAAAAACATTTGCAAATATCAGTAAGTTATAGGTAAAATAATATTAATTGATGAGTGAATTCACAAAAAAGCTCACTAGTGATATTAAGTTGGAGGCTTTTTAAAATGGAAAAAATAAAAATACCTACAGCGACAGCGAAGAGACTGCCGCTTTACTATCGTTACCTAATTATCCTGAATGAAGCTGGTAAAGAAAAAGTTTCATCTACTGAATTATCAGAAGCAGTTCAGGTTGATAGTGCATCAATCCGTCGTGATTTTTCATATTTTGGTGCTTTGGGTAAGCGTGGGTATGGCTATGATGTCAAAAGTCTCCTATCCTTTTTTAAAAAGATTTTAAATCAAGATACTTTAACTAATGTTGCATTAGTTGGTGTAGGTAATTTGGGACACGCCTTGCTCAACTATAACTTCAAACGAAGCAATAACATCCGAATTTCCTGTGCTTTTGATATTAATCCTAAAATTACGGGTAAAATTTTGAGTGGCGTTCCTGTTTATGAAATGAGTGAATTGCAAAAGCAGCTGAGTGACCAACAGATCACCATCGCTATTTTGACAGTGCCGTCAGATTCTGCACAAAAAACAGCGGATGACATGGTCGAAGCTGGCATTAAGGGCATTATGAACTTTACGCCAATTCGGTTATCAGCTCCAACCGGGGTTAGAATTCAAAATGTTGACTTGGCGACTGAATTACAAACCCTCATTTATTTCCTTGATTCGGATAAAGATAAGAATAGATAAATTTATAAAGCCGCCGCTGCAATGGCTAAAGAAAATTAGCACTTTAAGTAAAAAAGTGCTAATTTTTTCTTGCTTTTTTTATTAAAAGGGGGTATTATCATATTTGTAAGTTAGCACTTGGTTAATAAGAGTGCTAACAAATAACAAAAATGATTTTAAATTAAAATTAGGAGGGACAAACGTGTTACAACCAATTGGTGATCGCGTGATCGTAAAAGTTAAAGAAGAAGAAGAAAAGACTGTAGGCGGAATCGTCCTTGCTTCAAATGCTAAAGAAAAGCCAACAGAAGGTGAAGTTGTTGCTGTCGGTGAAGGCAGTTATGCAGAAAACGGCAACAAGATCCCAATGTCAGTTGAAAAGGGCGACGTTGTTCTATATGACAAGTATTCTGGCACTAACGTTGAATACGAAGGTGAAAAATTCTTAGTCCTTCATGAAAAAGATATTTTGGCAGTGGTTAAGTAATTAAGGAGCGAAAATTATGGCAAAAGATATTAAATTCTCGGAAAAAGCAAGACGTTCCCTATTAAAGGGTGTTGATAAGTTAGCTGATACTGTTAAGGCAACAATCGGTCCTAAAGGTAGAAACGTTGTCTTAGAGCAATCTTACGGCAATCCTGAAATTACTAACGATGGTGTTACCATTGCTAAGTCAATTGAATTAAAAGATCACTACGAAAACATGGGTGCTAAATTAGTTGCCGAAGCTGCACAAAAGACTAACGACATTGCTGGTGACGGTACCACTACTGCAGTTGTGTTAACTCAAGCAATCATCCGTGAAGGAATGAAGAACGTAACTGCTGGTGCTAACCCTGTAGGTGTTCGTCGCGGAATTGAAAAAGCTACCAAGGCTGTTGTTGATGAATTACATAAAGTAAGTCACACTGTTTCTTCAAAAGATCAAATTGCGCAAGTTGCTTCAGTTTCATCTGCTTCAAAAGAAGTTGGTGACTTAATCGCTGACGCAATGGAAAAAGTTGGTAACGATGGTGTTATCACAATTGAAGACTCACGTGGTATTGAAACTGAATTATCAGTAGTTGAAGGTATGCAATTCGATCGTGGTTACTTATCACAATACATGGTAACTGACAACGATAAGATGGAAGCAGATTTGGACAACCCATATGTTTTAATTACTGACAAGAAGATTTCTAACATTCAAGACATCTTGCCATTATTGCAAGAGATTGTTCAACAAGGTAAATCATTATTAATTATCGCTGACGATGTTTCTGGTGAAGCACTTCCTACTTTAGTATTGAACAAGATTCGTGGTACTTTCAACGTAGTTGCTGTTAAGGCCCCAGGCTTTGGTGACCGTCGTAAAGAACAATTACAAGATATTGCCGCTCTTACTGGTGGTACAGTTATTACCGAAGATCTTGGTCTTGAATTAAAGGACACAACGATTGATCAATTAGGTAAAGCACGTCGCATCACTGTTACTAAGGACTCAACGACTATTGTTGATGGTGCTGGTTCAGATGAAGCAATTAAAGAACGTGAAGACTCAATCAGAAGTCAAATCGAAGAAACTACTTCAGACTTTGACAAGAAGAAGTTGCAAGAACGTCTTGCTAAATTAACTGGTGGTGTAGCTGTTATTCATGTTGGTGCTGCTACTGAAACTGAGTTAAAAGAACGTCGCTACCGGATTGAAGATGCTTTGAACTCAACTCGTGCCGCTGTTGACGAAGGCTACGTAGCTGGTGGTGGTACTGCATTAGTTGACGTTATCAAGAACGTTGAAGACCTTAAAGGCGACAATGCTGATGAGCAAACTGGTATCAACATCGTTTTACGTGCATTGACTGCTCCAGTACGTCAAATTGCTGAAAACGCTGGTGAAGATGGTTCAGTAATCTTGAACAAATTACAAAGTCAAGACCCTGAAGTTGGTTACAACGCTGCTAACGGCGAATGGGAGAACATGGTTGAATCTGGTATTATTGACCCAACTAAGGTTACCCGTACTGCACTTCAAAACGCTGCTTCAATTGCCGCATTATTATTAACAACTGAAGCTGTTGTTGCTGATATTCCAGAAGACAAACCAGTAGCTGATCCTAATGCTGCCGCTGGTGCCGGTGCTCCAGGAATGATGTAATTTTAAAAAGATTAAATAAAAATCGCTCGGTTGAGCGATTTTTTTGTGCATTTGTTAATTTTACCTACTTAAATAAATATAATAACAATGCTGTTTAAAGTACCTTTACAATAAAAAGACAAAGAATTAATATTAAGTAAACTTTAATGCGATTTGTTTATTTATTGTAGGAGAAGATTAATGCTAAGCAAAAAAATATTAGTAAAAAAATCTCAAAAATGGCCTTTGTATGGCATAGTAAGTACTTTGATGGCTGTTTGCCTTTTAGGCTTAAGTGGCCAGGTAAAAGCAGATAGTAATATTACAGCTTTACCTAAAAGTCAAAATGAAAGCCAAAATGCGCTGACCGAATCAAAGTATGAGGATCCACAGCCTCAACCAGCAGGCCATGAAGTGATTATTCCCACTAATACGAATCTAGCGCATGACACTAGCTATGCAAAACAGTGTGTTTTCAACAGTCAAAATTATCCCGATACTGCTAAATTTTATTGGATAGTGAAGCCACAAACTCTTATTAATGGCCAAGCAAGGGGGATTGTTGGCATTTGGATATCAAATGAAAATATATTACGTCTGAATGTGGTAGTAAAGATTGCTGGTCAAAAGCAAGCTAAATTAATGCATAACGCTTATTTATATGATCATAATGGCAAAAGAAAAAATGATTTAATCTTGCGTGCGGGTTCAACTTTGAATCTCATGGGTAGTAAAAAAATTAAACAGCGAAAATTTTGCTTGCTTGATGATGATAATTACGTTGCTCAAAATAATGTCTTCGGCGTCAACCGTAAATTGCGGCATAATGCTCGCACATATAATCAACTGGGCGAACTAATTAATAAGAAAAGCATTAAAAAGGGTACTGTTGTTAAAACTTATGGTAATCCGGTTAAAATTCGAGGTTTAAAACTATATCCAATTGCTACTGATCGCTATTTGTTAGCTGCTAATTTTAAGGCCAACAACGCAAAGCATGTTGCATCCCAAAAGCAGGTATCTAATAAGCAGGAAAAACGGCTCATGCACAGTAGCTACTTATATAATGAACATGGTCGACGCGTTAATGGCTTAATTTTAGCTACCGGTTCGCGTGTTAAAATTAGCAAATACCATCATTTGGCGGCTGGCCGCTTCTTCTATGCTATTGGCAATGGCTATTATGTACCTGTTCGCAACGTCACTGGTTTAAAAATGGAAAGGGTAAAAGTAGACCATCCCGTTACAGTTTATAATCGTTATGGCCGCAAAATAGGGACTATTCCGGTTAATAAGAAGATCCAAACTTACGGTGATCCCTTTAAATTAAAAGGACAACACTATTACATTGTTGGTAAAGGAAAATTAATTCGTTCACGTGAAATAACTGGGT
The DNA here is from genome assembly GCF_026535825.1 of Lactobacillus sp. B4026. Classification (NCBI taxonomy): domain Bacteria; kingdom Bacillati; phylum Bacillota; class Bacilli; order Lactobacillales; family Lactobacillaceae; genus Lactobacillus; species Lactobacillus sp. B4026. The sequence goes on along the minus strand of NZ_JAFNPD010000016.1, from coordinate 15,250 downwards.
TTGATTAAAAAACGATCGTTAAACTTTATATAAACAAGAGCAATTCCATTTGGGAATTGCTCTTTATTTTGCAATATATTGGTATATACAATCAGCTTTCTTTATAAACAAAATTTATTATACTGATTTGACAAGAAATTATAATAATATTAGTATGTTTAATTATTATTATTAATTTCTCACAAGGAAGGAATGCTAATGGAATATTTAAGTTTACTTGGCGTTTTAGTGATAGTCGTAGGCTTTGCCTTAGGACTTGACACTGTAGCCGTAGTCATTATTTCGGCTTTGGTCACTGCTTTAGTTTCAGGGATTGATTTCGTTAAATTTTTACAGATTTTAGGTAAAGGATTTATTGATAACCGGATGGTATCGCTCTTTTTCTTAACTTTACCGACAATTGGAGTTATTGAAAGGCACGGTTTAAAAAAGGCTGCAACTAATTTAATTCAAAAATTAAAGAATTTAACTCCTGGGCGTATCTTTGATATCTATACTGGAATTCGTGGTTTAGCAAGTATTTTTGGTATTTCCTTTCAAGGTCAAATCCAATTTATTGCACCTTTAATTAATCCTATGGCTCAGGCTGCAGGCTCAATTAAAGGAGAATTAACAGAGCTAGAAGTAGATCAGATTAAAGGGCGTGCTGCAGCTAGTGATAACTTTGGTAATTTTTTTGCTCAAAACTTATTCTTTGCTTCTTCGGGAGTTCTAATGATTACTAGTTCAATGAAATCTTTAGGTCATCCAATTGAAGCTTCAAACGTTGTTTTAAACTCAATACCAATCACTTTAATCGCATATGTTTTATGCTTAATTTACAATCATATGTTTGATCAAAAGTTAAAAAATAAGAAGGTGAAATAAATGACAGCTTTAGTTAATAATCTTCTATTGGCCTTTTTTGTAATAATCGGACTATTCTTTTTAGCAGCTGCCATTGAATCTTGGCGTGACCAAACTAATCCGGCTCGCTGGGGGACAGGACTTTTCTGGTTTATTTTTGCAATCATCTTTAGTATTGGCCAATGGATTCCATATGAAATTAGTGGCGCTTTGCTTTTGGTAAACGGATTGTTATCATTATTAAAGCAAGTCAAAGTTGGTAAAATTAAGGAGTTACCCGAAAAGGTTGCGGATAAGACCGTTAAGCGAATTGGTAATTGGATTTTTTTCCCAAGTATTTTGCTGGCAGTCTTAGCTCTTTTACTTGCCAAATTTACTCCTTTAAGTAAAAGCAAATTAGGAGGACAAGTTGCAATTGGTATTGCTGCGGTGGTATCTCTAATTGTTGCAATGATTTTAACTAAATCGAATGGCAAGGTTGCTTATGAGGATACTCAGCGGATGGTTCGTTCAGCTGGTTCAGCTGGTATCATACCGCAATTACTTGCCACACTTGGTGTAGTCTTCACTGCTTCAGGTGTTGGCCAAGTAACTGCCAAAGCTATCTCAGGTCTTTTTCCAGTTGGAAATCGTCTGCTTGGTGTTATCCTATATTGTTGTGGAATGGCGATTTTCACTGCAATTATGGGTAACGCATTTGCTGCTTTTGCCGTTATTACTGCTGGTATTGGTATTCCATTTGTTGTTGCCCAAGGTGGTTCACCAGTGGTTGTTGCTGCTTTAGGAATGACAGCCGGTTATTGTGGTACGTTATTGACACCGATGGCTGCTAACTTTAACTCACTACCAGTTGCTTTGATGGAAATGAAGGATTCTTTAGGAGTTATCAAGCAACAGTTTCCGATTGCAATTATTATGCTGCTCGTACACATCGTTTTGATGTATTTCTTAGCTTTTTAGTTTTTAGAAAAGAGAAAAACAATGAAAATTTTAGTAACAGGTTTTGATCCTTTTGGTGATGATAAGATTAATCCAGCTATTGAGGCTGTTAAGGGCTTACCCGATCAGATTGCTGGAGCCGAAATCGTTAAGGTAGAAATTCCAACAGTGTTTGGTGATTGTGCAACTGTTGTTCATGATGCCATTGTACGGGAAAAGCCAGATTATGTTTTAAATATTGGCCAAGCTGGCGGTCGGTTTGCTTTGACTCCTGAACGGGTAGCCATCAATTTTGATGATGGTCGAATTGCTGACAATAAGGGTTACCAGCCAATTGCTACGCCAATTCATGAAGACGGACAGAATGCTTACTTTACACAATTGCCAGTTAAAGCAATGGTTAAGGCTATTCGTGAAGCAGGTTTGCCAGCACTTGTTTCAACAACGGCTGGGACATTCGTTTGCAACCATATTATGTATCAAGTTCAATATATGATTGACAAAGAATTCCATGACTTAAAAGCAGGTTTCATGCACATTCCGTTTTTACCAGAGCAAGTCGTTGCTCGTCCTGAAACACCAAGTCTTAGTTTGGCAGATGATGTTAAGGGAATTACGGCCGCAATTACTGCAATCGTTGAAATGGACGGCAAGCCTGATTTGCAAAGTGTTGAAGGTCATATTGCTTAATTTTAACCTTACTTTGTGAAAGCTAGAAGATAGCCATTTTGCATTTTTAATTAATAGAAAAAATAAGATCGTTTAATTGCGGTCTTTTTTCTTTTGAATCGGTGTTTAGCGTATAATGATAAAAGTAAAGTAGAAAAGAAGAGGAATAAATGGCGAAAGCAAACTTAACTCCAATGATGGAGCAATATCATGAAATTAAAAAGCAATATCCCGATGCTTTTCTTTTTTATCGCGTCGGTGATTTTTACGAATTATTTGAGGATGATGCAGTTAAGGGGGCCCAGATTCTTGAGCTGACTTTAACTCACCGGTCCAACAAATCTGAGAATCCAATCCCAATGGCTGGAGTCCCTCACGTTGCGGTTGATTCTTATGTTGACACCTTAGTTGAAAAGGGCTATAAAGTTGCACTTTGTGAACAATTAGAGGATCCCAAAGAGGCTAAGGGAATGGTTAAGCGGGGAATTATTCAGCTAGTAACCCCTGGAACTTTAATGAACGATAAGCCAAGTGAGGCCAAGGAATCTAATTACCTAACTTCTGTAGTAACCACCAAGAACTGCTTTGGCTTAGCATACAGTGACTTATCAACCGGTGAAATCTTTGCAACCCACTTAAAAACTTTTGCAGCAGTTTCTAATGAATTGTTGTCGTTGAGGACGCGAGAAGTTGTCTATAATGGTCATCTTAATGCATCTGACAGCGATTTTTTACATAAAGCTAATATTACTGTTTCAGAGCCAGCAGAGTTGACCGGTAAACATGCGGAAATATCTTATGCCCAGCAAAATTTGACTAATCAGGCTGAAAAAGATGCTGTTAAGCAGCTTGTAGGCTATTTACTCCAGACTCAAAGACGTAGCTTAGCGCACTTGCAAATTGCTAAAAGCTATGAAGTAAGTCAATATTTACAGATGTCGCATACTGTACGCGATAATTTGGAACTGACTGCTTCAGCTAAGACTGGTAAGAAGATGGGCTCGTTATTTTGGGTGCTCGATAAAACGCATACTGCAATGGGTGGGCGGCTATTAAAGCAGTGGCTTGCTCGACCATTATTATCTGTAGAGGAATTAACTAAGCGGCAAGAAATGGTTCAGGCCTTGCTTGATGGCTACTTTACCCGTGAAAATGTGAACGACGCGCTAAAGGGTGTTTATGATCTAGAGCGTTTAACTGGTCGGATTGCCTTCGGGAATGTCAATGCCAGGGAATTATTACAGCTTGCTCATTCACTTCAAGCCGTACCGTCTATTTTAAGTTCGTTAAAAGAGTCTGATAGTGCTATTTTGCAAAAATTTGCGTCAGGGATTGACCCTTTAAGTGGAATTGCCGATTTGATCAGTTCTACAATTGTGGATCAGCCACCAGTTTTAACAACTGAAGGGGGACTTATTCGCAATAATGTTGACCAACAACTAGATCGTTACCGGGATGCCATGAATAATGGTAAAAAGTGGCTAACTGAGATGGAACAAACCGAACGACAAAAAACGGGAATTGATAACCTTAAAGTCGGTTACAACAAGGTTTTTGGCTACTATATCCAGGTAACAAATTCGAATAAAAATAAGGTACCACTTGATCGCTATACCAGAAAGCAAACCTTGACAAACGCTGAGCGCTACATTACGCCTGAACTTAAGGAACACGAAAACTTAATTTTAGAAGCCCAAACTAAGTCAACTGATCTAGAATACGAGTTATTTGTTAAATTGCGTGAGGAAGTAAAGAAATATATTTCTGCTCTGCAAAAACTAGCTGGTCAAATTGCTGCTTTAGATGTTTTTTGTTCCTTTGCCCAAGTAGCTGAAGAAAATAATTATTGCCGACCAAAATTTCACACATCTAATCAGGATGTTAAAGTTGTTTTAGGCAGGCACCCGGTTGTTGAAAAGGTAATGAAGGCTGGTTCGTACATCCCCAATGATGTCAGACTTGACCAAGATACGGATATTTACTTAATTACTGGTCCTAATATGTCCGGTAAAAGTACATATATGCGGCAAATGGCTTTAATTGCAGTGATGGCCCAAGTAGGCTCTTTTGTTCCGGCCGATAGTGCTGAGCTGCCAATTTTTGATCAGATTTTTACCAGAATTGGTGCTGCTGATGACTTAATTTCTGGTCAAAGTACTTTTATGGTTGAAATGACTGAGGCAAATGAAGCCTTACAAAATGCCACTAAGAGAAGTCTGGTCTTATTCGATGAAATTGGTCGTGGGACAGCTACCTATGATGGAATGGCTTTAGCTGGCGCAATCGTGCAGTATTTGCATGATGAAGTAGGGGCAAAAGTGTTATTTGCAACGCACTTCCATGAACTGACTGATCTTGAGCAAACATTGCCAAGGCTGAAGAACATTCATGTTGGTGCAACTGAAGAAAACGGCAAACTAATTTTTCTCCATAAAATTTTGCCAGGCCCAGCTGACCAAAGTTACGGTATTCATGTTGCTCAACTTGCTGGCTTACCCCGCAAGGTTTTACGCAAAGCGACAAAATTATTAAACCGTCTAGAAGCCCAAGGCAGCAATTTAGGACCGACCTCGGCACAGCTTGATTTATTTAGTAGCAATGAGGAGCCAGAAACTGTGACAGATCAGGAGCTGGCACCAAGTACTGAAACTGAATTGTCGGACAAGGAAAAAGATGTTTTGGATGAAATATCTAATCTCTATTTAGCTGATCAAACGCCACTTCAAGTAATGCAACTGGTAGAAAACTGGCAAGATGATTTAAAGGATGAGAAATAATCATGGCCCAAATTCACGAATTATCGGTTAATCTGTCTAATCAAATCGCGGCTGGAGAAGTAATTGAACGTCCAGCCAGTGTAGTTAAGGAATTGCTGGAAAATGCAATTGATGCCAAAAGTACGCGAATTCGGATTGATTTTATTGATGCCGGTTTAAAACAAATTATTGTTCAGGATAACGGAACGGGGATACCAAATGATCAGATTGATCTTGCTTTTACCCGGCATGCTACAAGTAAAATAAGTAACGAGCATGATTTGTTTAATGTTGGCACACTTGGCTTTCGGGGCGAAGCCCTGGCATCAATTGCAGCTGTAAGTCATGTTGAGATCTTAACTAATTCCGGTGGAGCTAGTGGCACGCGGGCTGAATTTGCGGCTGGCGTTAAAAAAGCACAAGAAGAAGCGGCAGCTACCAAGGGCACACAAATCACAGTTAAAGATTTATTTTACAATACGCCCGCTAGGCTTAAATACCTGCGTAGCCCCAGAACCGAAATTATGAAAATTGTTGATATCGTCAACCGCATAGCTTTGGGTTACCCTGATATCGCGCTAACGCTAATGAATGAAGGGCGTGTATTGCTGCGAACAGCGGGTAATGGCAATCTGCAACAAACTGTTTCAAGTGTCTATGGACGTTCAATTGCTGAAAAAATGCTGCCATTTAAGAGTAGCGACAATGATTTTGAAGTAACCGGATTAATTTCCAAGCCGGGTTTAACGAGATCGACACGCAATTTTATCTCAATTTTGCTTAACGGCCGCTATATCAATAATTTTCAGCTAGCTACCGCGGTAATGGATGGTTATGGTACTAACTTAGCGGCAAAGCATTATCCAATCGCTGTGATCAAGATTAAAGTTGACCCATTATTAGTTGATGTCAACGTTCATCCCACCAAAAAAGAGGTGCGCTTATCTAAGGAAACCGAACTCAGTCGGTTAATCACTAATGCAATTAGTAGTGCTCTTTTAGCCAAGGATGTTCAAGCCGATGCCATTGGCAATTTGACTAACACCAAAGAAGAAACGCGAATGGATCAGTTGAAATTCAACCTTAATAAAAATGTGGTTGAAACTAAGAGACCTGACCAGGCTGAAAATACTCGCGATGAAGTTCATGAAACTGAACCGGCTGCGATTGAGTCAGTTGCACCATCAAAGTATGTCGACTTAAATATTCCCCGAGAAGATGATCGTTATTTAGTTACGAAAACGTGGCCAGAAAATGTGAACCAGCAAGTACAACTTACGCCTTTTTCACATTCAGATTTACACGAGGATGTAATTTCTACCGGGGATGAATTACTTGCTAGCAGCTTACCCGAACTAAGTTTAGTAGGTCAAACTAATACTTATTTGATTGCTGTCAGTGGGGAAGACCTTTACTTAATCGATCAGGTTGCAGCGCGAAGATTGCTTGCTTTTAAAAAAATAAGCCGTGAAATTGCAGGACAAAAAATTAACCAACAAGGTCTGCTTACGCCAATGATTCTGGAATTTGGCAGTCTAGATTTTATTCAGATCAAAGATCAATTAGAAGAAATCAAGCAAATTGGGCTGTTTCTTGAGGAATTTGGCCAAGATACCTTTATTCTACGTTCATATCCTACTTGGCTTGAAGGCGATATTGAGCATTCTGTCAGGGCAATTTTGGACAGTTACCTCAACGTTGACCAAACTGATTCGGCCAACTTGATTAAACGAATTGCCAGTGAGCAGGCACAGAGGATTGTTCCGGGTAAAAAGAAATTATCAAGTGCTGAGTGTGGCGATCTACTGACCAATCTGCGTCAGGTCAATGACCCATATCATGATGCTAAAGGAAATGTGGTTATTGTCCGGTTACGCGAAAATGACTTACGCAAAATGTTTAAAAAGGATGAATAAAGCATGTACGAATATTTGGCAGGAATAATTACGGAGATTAAACCTGACTACATTGTTATTGATGTTAATGGTGTGGGCTATAAAGTGTATAGTCCGACACCTTTTGCATATCAGGAAAAGCAGAAGGCCCGTGTTTACATTGAGCAAATTGTACGGGATACTGGCATCACCTTATTTGGTTTTCAAACCGAAGAAGATAAAGGTTTATTTTTAAAATTACTGAGTGTTAGCGGGATTGGACCTAAATCGGCGTTGGCAATTATGGCTGCCGAAAATAGCAATTCGCTAGCCGAAGCAATTGAACAAGGAGAGGTTAAGTACCTGACCCGCTTTCCTGGTGTTGGGAAAAAGACGGCCTCGCAGATTGTGCTAGATCTAAAAGGAAAACTGGGCGATTATGTTCAGCGCGTTGACCAACTTCCTGATCAAGAAATCTCACCAGAGTTAAATGATGCATTATTGGCCCTTCTGGCTCTGGGCTATACTAAAAAAGAAGTCGATCGCATTACGCCGCTTTTGGCTAAAGAACAAGCGACAACGGCTGATCAATATATTAAAAAGGGTTTGGCTCTTCTCTTAAAGAAGTAATTCTTGTTATAATGGACTTAGTGTTTACTTAAAGGAAGTGAAACAGGTAGTGGACGAAGATAATTCAATTGTTTCTGGCCAAATGCAGGGACCAAAAGAAGAACAGACAGAATTTTCATTACGCCCGCAGAATCTACAAGAGTACTTGGGTCAAGAGCGGGTTAAAAAAGAAATGGCAGTTTATATTAAAGCTGCCAAAAAGCGTGATGAAGCCCTCGACCACGTTTTACTTTATGGCCCACCGGGATTGGGAAAGACGACTCTGGCTTTTGTGATTGCGAATGAATTGGGCGTAAAGTTAAAAAGTACCAGTGGACCAGCAATCGAAAAAGCTGGCGATTTAGTGGCGCTTTTAACCGACCTTGATCCGGGCGACATTTTATTTATTGACGAAATCCACCGCTTACCTAAACCAATAGAAGAAGTTTTGTATTCAGCGATGGAAGACTTTTACGTCGATATCGTGATTGGTGAGGGACAAACAACCCATGCGGTTCATGTTCCGCTACCGCCATTCACATTAGTTGGTGCAACTACATTAGCCGGCCAATTATCAGCACCATTAAGAGATCGTTTTGGGATTGTCGAGCACTTACAATATTATAATGTGACGGAACTTGAAAAAATTATTCAGCGCTCCAGTAGTGTTTTTAATATTGAGATTGCTTCACAAGCTGCACATGAACTGGCAAGAAGGTCACGGGGAACGCCACGGGTAGCTAACCGCTTATTACGGCGCGTGCGTGATTTTGCACAGGTCAAAGGTGAAGACGTGATTTCTTATGAGACAACAAGAGATTCCTTAAAGCAGTTGCAAGTTGATGATGAAGGATTAGATCAGACAGATCGTAAAATTTTACGGGTAATTATCGAGAATTATCATGGTGGCCCAGTTGGTGTGCGGACAATAGCTGCCAATGCCGGTGAAGATGTTGAAACGGTCGAATCGCTATATGAACCTTATTTACTGCAACATGGCTTTTTATTAATGACGCCACGTGGACGAATGGTCACTGAGAAAGCTTATGTGCAATTAGGCTTACCAATTCCCGGGCAGTAGTGCAATTCTGCGCTAGTTTTTGTATAATTAAGTAATTGATATTTTTAAGACAATGAGGTGTAAATTTGAATACTTTATTTTTAGCGGCCAATAATGGTAATGGCATGGGTAACATGTGGACAATTATTATTTTTGTTGTGTTAATTGCCCTAATGTACTTCACAATGATTAAGCCGCAGAAAAAGCAACAACAAAAGAAAATGGAAATGATGAATGAGCTTAAAAAAGGCGACAATGTCATCATGATTGATGGTCTGCACGGTAAAGTTGACTCCGTTAATTCTAAGGACAAAACAATTGTTTTGGATGCAGACGGAATTTACCTAACATTTAGCCGGATGGCAGTTCAACAGATAATACCTGCTGCGCCAGAAGCTGAAGAAGCTACACCAGCTAAAGAAACTGCGACAGAAGAAAAATCTGCTGCACCTGCCGATAAGCCCGCTCAAAAAGAGCCTGCTGATACGCCAAGCAGTGAAAACAAGGATGATCACTCATCTGAAGAATAATAACTAACAAGATGTCTATAAAAAGACATCTTTTTTATTGCAGTCGTTTTTTGACTTAAGTTCCACTTATTTTTCTAATAAAGGTTGTTTAAAACTAAAGTTTGACTGGAAAATATTATAAAATAGAGTTAACATACCTGATTTTGGAAAGGATTTTCTCATGAAAAATATACCTGTTATTATGATTATCTTCGGTGGAAGTGGTGATTTGGCCCACCGTAAACTTTACCCTGCGCTGTTTAATTTGTATGAGCAAGGCTTAATTCACGATAACTTTGCTGTTATTGGTACGGCTAGGCGCCCTTGGTCACATGAGTATCTTCGGCAGCAGGTCAGCGATGCCGTTCATGAGACACACGATGAGGTTAATGAAAATGATCTAGCTGCTTTTACTAGTCATTTTTATTACCAGTCCCATGATGTTACCAATGTTGAACACTATGAAACGTTGAAAAATTTAGCTGGCGATCTTGATAATCGTTATAGTGCTCAGGGAAACCGCATTTTCTACATGGCAATGGCTCCCCGCTTTTTTGGTAGAATTGCGCAGCATATCAACGATCAGAATTTGACTAGCACTGGTTTTAACCGAATAGTAGTAGAAAAGCCATTTGGTCGTGATTTAGCCTCTGCAGAAGAATTGAATAAGCAGATAACTGCTTCATTTGATGAAAATGATATCTTCCGAATTGATCATTATCTTGGTAAGGAAATGGTTCAAAATATTTTGCCGCTTCGTTTTACCAATCCGTTGATAAAAAACATTTGGAATAGTGCCACAATTAAGAATATTCAAGTGACTCTGGCAGAGCATTTGGGAGTTGAGGCCCGTGGTGGCTATTACGAAACCTCTGGTGCTTTGCGTGATATGGTCCAAAACCATATTTTCCAAATCATTACTTTACTAGCGATGCCTGAACCAAAGGATTTAACTTCTAAAAGTATCCATGAGGCTAAGCAGGAATTGCTTGATAGTATGATTGTGCCAGATGAACAAGAGATTGCGCAACATTTCGTCCGGGGACAATATTTAGGTAGCGATATGACTTTTGGTTACCGGCAAGAACCTAATGTAGCCGAAGACTCGCATACCGAAACCTTTGTCGCTGGCGAAGTGAAATTTAAAAAGGGTCCAGTTGCCAACATGCCAATTTATTTTAGAACTGGAAAAGAATTGCGCGAAAAAACTAACCGAATTGATATTGTGCTCAAACACATCTGTACACCATACGGACAAGCGCACTCCAATAACATTTCGATTATTATTGATCCCGATATGCAGATTTTTATAACGATTAATGGCAAAAAAATCACGGAGCCAGGCATTCGACGTGAAAACCTAGATTACCTATTCTCCAAGCAAGAACAAGAAAAGGTACCCGATGGCTATGAACGTCTTCTTCACGACGTATTTGTCAACGATTCCACCAACTTTACGCACTGGAGTGAATTGAAAAATTACTGGAAATTTATTGATGTTGTGGAAGAAGCATGGCAAAAAGAAAATGAAGAAGGTAAGCAGATAAACCAGTATTTGCCGTATCGGATGGGGCCAAAGGCCGCAAATGAGATTTTTGAATCGCCAACTGAACGTTGGATTTATGAATAATTATAGCGATGGCTTGCTGCCGGAAAATGATTTACATCGAAAAATTATTCATGTTGATATGGATGCTTTTTATGCCTCAGTTGAAACGCGTGATCATCCTAATTTAAGGAATAAGGCGCTCGTAATCGGACAAGATCCGCGGCAAAATCATGGTCATGGGGTAGTAGCTACGGCCAATTATGTTGCCCGTAAATATGGCGTTCATTCTGCAATGCCATCAATTAAAGCCTTTAGGCTAGTACCGAAAAGCAAACTAGTATTTATGAAACCAGATTTTGTCAAATATCGCAGTGTTTCGGCAGAAATCCATGAAATGATGCATGAAGTTACGGACGTAGTTGAATCAATTGCTCTAGACGAAGCATATCTTGATGTGACTGAGAATAAAATGGGGCAAGATTCCACAGTTCAAATCGCTATTGATTTACAAAATAGAATCAGAAAAGAAATTGGCCTAAATTGCTCATTCGGGGCAACTTATAATAAATTTCTAGCTAAGATGGGTTCGGAATATTCTAAGCCATTTGGACGGACAGTTATTTTGCCTAGTGAGGCACGTGGCTTTTTGGCTCGGCAAAAAATTAGCCGTTTTCATGGCATTGGACCAAAAACAGAACAGAGACTGGCTGAGCTGGGCGTGTACACTGGCCAAGGCTTGCAGCAAATGCACGTGCGTGAATTAATCAAGCATTTTAACCGAATGGGTTATCAGATGGCAGAGCATGCTAATGGGATTGATTTGTCACCTGTTGTGCCCGATGATGAGCGTAATCGAAAATCAATTGGGGTCGAACGAACATATGAGCCATGTGTATATAATGAGCAGACAGCTTTGACCAATATCAGAAATTATGTTAATGAAGTAGCTAAGAAATTGCAGGAGCTTAATCTGTTTGCTAGTACCGTTGTTTTAAAAATTCGTAATAACGATTTTGAAACTGTTACAAAGAGGCAGAAATTAGAGCACGCAACTAATAATCCATTGGATATTTATGAATCTGCCCGAGACTTATTCAATCCGCTTTCTGAGTCATTTTTAAATGATGGAATAAGACTTTTAGGTGTTACCGCTACCGATTTTACCGAGGCTGAATTTGAAAATATTGCTCTGGATTTATTTTCAAATTAACGAAAAATATCTGTTAAACTAATTGAGTACTTTGAAAATTGTGAAGGAGACAAAATGAACACTTTCCCAAAAATATATGAAAAAATTGAGCAGTATCCAACTATTATTCTGCACCGTCATACTAGTCCAGATCCCGATGCGTTGGGATCACAAGCCGGGCTTGCACGTTCTTTAAGACTTAAATTTCCAGACAAGAAGATCTTGTGTGCAGGTGAAAATGATGAGGGCGATCTAGCTTGGATTAACACCATGGATAAGGTGACTGAAGAAGATTATCAGGGTGCTTTAGTCATTACTACTGATACTGGTAATACGGCTCGAATCGCTAATAAAATGTACAGCAAGGGTGATTTTTTAATTAAAATTGATCATCACCCCGATGTTGAACCATATGCTGATCTAAGTTTTGTTGATGATGAGGCTCCAGCAGCTTCCCAAATCGTGGCCGATTTTATTCTTGAAGAAAATCTGCCGCTGACTGCGGAGGTTGCATATCCGCTATATGCTGGTATTGTCGGCGATACTGGCCGCTTTATGTATCCTGAAACTTCGGTGCATACCTTTAACGTTGTTGCCAAACTGACAGCGACTGGGATTAATATTAATGAGATTGCCCGCAATATTAGCGATGTAACCTTTGCGCAGGCAAAACTGCAGGCTGAAGTACTTGAATACATGAAAGTTGATCCGAGTGGGGCAGCATATGCAATATTGTCACGGGATGCATTGCATAAATTAGGCGTGGATTCCGACCAGGCGTCCTGTACGGTATCTACCCCAGGAAGAATTAAAGACATTATTGCTTGGAACGTATTTGTTGAAAAGCCTGATGGCACTTTTAGAGTACATTACCGTTCTAAGGGTCCAATTATTAATGAATTAGCTGCAAAGCATGACGGTGGTGGTCATGCTTTAGCTAGTGGCGCAAATGCTAAAGACATGGACGAAGTTAAGCAAATCTTTGCAGAATTAGTTCAGGTAACTAAGGAATATCAAGAAAAAAATGAATAATATTTTTACCAATGAAAACATTAAGCCAGCGATTAGGCAGGGATTAGCCAAGATACATTTCACTGAGCCAACGAAGGTGCAGGAAAAGGTGATTCCTGTTTTATTAGCACACAAAAATGCTGTTGTGCAGGCGGTAACCGGTTCAGGTAAGACACATTCTTTTTTAATTCCGGTTCTAAATGAGATTGACGAAAAGCTTGAGTATCCTCAGGCTATTTTGACTGCACCAAGTCGTGAACTGTCAGAGCAGCTTTACCAAGTTGCCCGTGAGTTACGTGATGCTGCTGGGCTAAATATTTCAATTGCTCATTTTGCCGGCGGCAGTGATCGTGAGCGGCAGCTTAAAAAAATTGACAATCATAAACCGCAAGTAGTTATTGCAACTCCTGGACGTTTACATGATTTTGTTGAAAAGAAAATCTTACTTTTAGATTATGTTAAAGACTTTGTCATTGATGAAGCAGATATGACCTTAGATATGGGTTTTTTAGCCGATATTGATTTTATTGCGCAAAGATTGCCAAAAGACACCACTTTGGCTGCCTTTTCAGCAACGATTCCGGTAAAACTAGCAAACTTCTTGCGCAAATATATGTCTAAGCCGGAGCAAATTGTAATTGATAACCCAGCAGTAATTTCGCCAACCATAAAAAATGATTTACTTGATATTGGCTCCAAAAATAGAAAAGCAGTCCTGCATCAATTGTTGACTTTGGGTCAGCCCTATTTGGCTGTTATTTTTGCTAATACAAAGCAAACCGTTGATGATTTAACCCGCTACCTGCAGGATCAGGGACTAAAAGTAGCGAAAATTCATGGTGGAATCACTGAACGGGAAAGAAAACGGACATTGCGAGAGGTTGAAGCAGGTCAGTATCAGTATGTGGTTGCAACTGATTTGGCTGCACGTGGTTTAGATATTGCTGGTGTCAGCTTAGTCGTTAATTATGAAATTCCCCGTGATTTAGAGTTTGTCATTCACCGTATCGGACGAACTGGGCGGAATGGGTTAGCTGGACATGCCGTTACTTTGATTAAAGCAGAAGAAATGAATCGCATTGCTAGTCTAGAAAAAATGGGGATTCACTTTGATTTTGTTGAAATAAAAAACGGAGAGTTGGTTCCTCGTAAGCATTATCACAGTCGTAATGAGCGAAATAATTCCTCCTACGCAATTGATAATCGGGTAAACGGCTACGTTAAAAAGGCAAAAAAGAAACGTAAACCTGGTTATAAAAAGAAGATTAAACGAGTTATTCAACAAGATAAGGCGCAAAAAAATAAAATTGAACAGCGTCATAAAATTCGGAAAGCAAAACAGCAACGGAAGAAGCGACGTGAAGATCGCTCATAAAAATAAGAGGCACAATCAGCAATAGGCGATTGTGCCTTTTTATTATGCAAAATTATTCTTTTTTCTATTGCTATTAGCGGACAGATAAAGCTTTTTGTCTGAAAATTATTAGGAAAAAGCAATTTTACAATAATTTTTTAATAAAACGTATTGTATGAGAGCGTTTTTATTGCTATATTATTTATCGTACCATAAGAAAAAAGAAGGGACAAATATGATAAAAATCAAAAAATCTGAGGAAGTTTTATTAGAGAAACTTTCTGGTCAGATAGTTAGGAAATATACTGTAGTTGAATTTTGCAAGGAGGCGAAGATTGAGCGAAGCTATTTTTATACAAGGTACGAAAATATTTGTGACTTGTTTGCTTCAGTTATGACTTTACAGCTTAGACGAGAATTGCGTGGTGAGGAAAATGAAAAATTAAACAGTATCTTTTTCCGTATGCTAGAAAAAATAAAAAATGATAAGTATTTTTTCCTAAACATCATCCTTATTTCAAAAGATTCAGGTACCTACTTTGAAATTTTACAAAAAGAAATGGCCACTGCAATCGAAAATTATATGCGTCCACGAGGAGCATTTTCCGTAAGACAAGTTAATTTGGTAGCTAGCGGGATATACGCAATTATTTATAATTGGATTTTACATAGATGTAAATACGATATCAGGGATGTGTACCAGTGCATTAACTTGCTTTTAAAAAATATTGATCGAACGGAAACAGACTCTAAAGATTAGGGCGTAAGAGAAGAATGTTAGCAATAACATTCTTTTTTTTGTAAAAAAGACTTGCAAAAGTAAAAAAGAGTTGCTAATATTAATAACTGTCGTCGGGCGCAAGGCAAGAGCCAAGCGGAAGAGGG
>NZ_JAFNPD010000015.1:0-40805 GCF_026535825.1 Lactobacillus sp. B4026 | reverse complement strand
CTAAAAGGACTAAGTCCGCTTGAATATCGGGCATTAGTCCTTAGTTAAAATTTATTAAACTGTCCTAATTTTGGGGTTCATATCATCTAGTTCTTTTTTGTTTGGTAAATTAAGTTGTAATTTTATGCTAAACAGCCTAGTTTAAACTAGTTGTTGAAAATGACCGGTTCTCTAGAGCGGTTAAGAGGGCCCTAGCGGTGTCCAAACTAGTTAAAAGTGGAATATTTTGCTGAATTGCAGCTTGCCTAATGATAAAACCATCTGAATTTTTGGCAATGTCGTGCCCCATAGTATTAATGACTAAATCAATTTGTCCGGTCCGAAATTCTGCTAAAATATTATTTTCTTTCTGTTCGTGAATTTTGCTTACTTCAGTAACATATAGACCGTTTTCTTTAAGAAAAGCTGCCGTACCGCTAGTTGCAAATATTCGGTAGCCAATTTGGGCAAATCTTTTAGCGATTGGCAAAATTTCTTGCTTATCCCTATCCTCAATCGTTAATAACACATTACCACTGTCAGGAATTTGCATATTAGCACCAGAAAAGGCCTTATACAGAGCTTTAGGGAAACTTAGATCACTTCCCATTACTTCACCGGTTGATTTCATTTCGGGTCCAAGATAACTGTCAACATCGGACAGCTTACTAAACGAGAAGACTGGCGCTTTAACACTAATCATTTTTGGCTCTGGAGCTAACCCGTCTTCAAATCCTTGTTCACGTAAACTCTCACCCATAATTACTTTAGTCGCAACCTGGGCCATTTCAATACCAGTAATTTTACTTAAGAAAGGAACGGTCCGACTAGCTCGTGGATTCACTTCAATGATATAAATCTCGCCGTCACGCTCAATTAACTGTAAGTTCATAATGCCATGGCAATTTAGTTTCAACGCTAATTTCTTAGTGACTGTGGCTATTTTTTGTTTGATTTCAGGAGTAAAAGTTTGCGCTGGATAAACAGCCATTGAGTCACCAGAGTGCACGCCCGCATGTTCAATATGTTCCATAATTCCGGGAATTAAAACCGTTTCACCATCACAGATAGCATCGACGTCACATTCTTTGCCATCAAGGTAATCGTCAACTAAAATCGGGTGACTAGCTGCTATATCCACGTGATTTTGTAAATAATCTTCCAGTTCGCTTTCAGTATAAACAATTTCCATTGCTTTACCACCAAGCACATAACTTGGTCTAACTAAAACAGGATATCCTAATTCTTTAGCGGCTTTAATAACGCCATCATGAGTGGTGGTAGTGATGCCTTGCGGTTGCTTAAGATTTAGCTCTTTAACCACTTGATCAAACAGTTCCCGATCCTCTGCTCGATTTAGATCAGCTACCGTTGTTCCCAAAATCTTAATACCGTGATCTTCAAGCCCAGCCGCCAGATTGATGGAGGTTTGACCACCAAACTGGATAATTACCCCTTCGGGTTGCTCAAGATCACAAACATTTAAGACATCTTCTAGTGTTAGAGGTTCAAAATAAAGTTTGTCAGAAATTGAAAAATCGGTTGAAACTGTCTCAGGATTTGAATTAATTACAATCGCTTCATAGCCCATTTTTTGAAGAGCTTTAACACAATGAACGGTTGCATAATCAAACTCTACACCCTGACCAATCCTGATTGGACCGGATCCAACAACTAAAACAGACTTCTTGCCGGTTTTTTCACTTTCATTTTCACCATCATAAGTTGAATAAAAGTATGGCGTTGTTGACTCAAATTCAGCTGCACAAGTATCAACCATTTTGTACACCGGAATAAGATGATGCTTTTTACGCAAATTGCGGACATCATCTTCTGTTTGC
The DNA here is from genome assembly GCF_026535825.1 of Lactobacillus sp. B4026. NCBI lineage: Bacteria > Bacillati > Bacillota > Bacilli > Lactobacillales > Lactobacillaceae > Lactobacillus > Lactobacillus sp. B4026. Next base: position 38,985 of record NZ_JAFNPD010000015.1, on the reverse strand, counting down.
CGCCATAATTTGGCAATCGTTGCATCACTAAAACCGTATCGCTTAGCATTTTCTAACGTAGCAAAATCGCTTGGCTTAGCTGCGATTTCTTTTTCTAGCTCAACTATATGTTTAACAATATCTAAGAAATAGTAATTGATCTTGGTAAGTTCATGAACGTCCGACATTGTATAGCCTCTTCTAAATGCCTCAGCAAGATAGAAAAGACGGTCATCTTGAACCTTTACCAACTTGTTTTCAAGATCTTCATCACTAGCATGATGGGCCTGGGACGAATAAAAATCTTTTTGATCAATTTCTAATGACCGAACCGCTTTTTGAAATGCTTCTTCGGCCGTGCGCCCAATTGCCATTACCTCACCGGTTGCCTTCATTTGAGTACCTAATTCACGGTCTGCCTTAGTAAATTTATCAAACGGAAAGCGTGGTATTTTGCATACTACGTAGTCAAGAGCAGGCTCAAATTCCGCAAAGGTAGTCCCAGTGACGGGGTTTTTAATTTCATCCAGAGTTAAGCCAACAGCAATTTTGGCAGCCATTTTAGCAATCGGATAACCAGTGGCTTTTGAAGCTAGGGCTGACGAACGAGAAACACGGGGATTAACTTCGATAACATCATAATTAAAACTGTTGGGATCAAGAGCGAGTTGGACATTGCATCCCCCTTCAATTTTCAGTGCCCTAATCAAGCGTAAGGAGCAGTCCCGCAACATTTGATATTCTTTATCAGATAAGGTTTGCGATGGTGAAAAAACAATCGAGTCACCAGTATGCACGCCAACCGGATCAAAGTTTTCCATACAGCAAACAATCATGGCATTATCATCATGATCACGCATTACCTCAAACTCAATTTCTTTATAACCAGCAATTGAGCGCTCGATTAAGCACTCTGTCACCGGCGAAAGCTCTAAACCATTTTTGGCAACACTGGCTAATTCTTCGCGGTCGTTACAAATACCGCCACCCGTTCCGCCCATTGTAAAAGCGGGACGAACAATAATTGGGTAACCAATTTCATCACCAAACTCTAAGGCTTCCTGAACCGTCTTTACACTTTTAGATGGCGGTACTGGCTCACCCAGTTTTTGACAAAGCTCTTTAAATTTTTCCCTGTCTTCTGCTTGCTCAATTGACTCAAGTTTAGTTCCTAATAATTCAATATTGAGTTCAGTCAAAATACCGCTTTTAGCTAAGGACAAGGCCATATTTAACCCCACTTGCCCGCCTAAAGTTGGCAGAATTGCATCGGGGTATTCTTGACGAATGATGCGGGAAACTGAATCAACTGTCAAAGGCTCTAAATAAACCTTATCGGCAATTGTTGTATCAGTCATGATCGTGGCAGGATTCGAATTGACCAAAACCACTTCATACCCCTCTTCACGCAATGCTAAGCAAGCTTGCGTTCCTGAATAATCAAATTCGGCAGCCTGGCCAATAATAATCGGGCCAGACCCAATAACCATAATTTTTTTAATATCAGTTCGTTTAGGCATGATCTTCAGTTTCCTTTCTTTGATCAATCATCTGCATAAAGTAGTCAAAAATACCTTCCTCATCGTGTGGTCCAGGAGTACTGTCTGGGTGAAATTGTACTGAAAAGGCTGGATACTTTTTATGGCGCAAACCTTCAACGGTGCCGTCATTAACTTCAACATGCGTAATCATCAGGTTATCGGGATCAATTGATTCGCGCGCAACAGCATAGCCATGATTTTGGGAAGTAAAGCCAATATTACCGGTTGCGATTTCCCTTACTGGATGGTTAAATCCACGGTGACCAAATTTCATTTTATAAGTTTTAGCACCATTGGCTAAAGCAAAGACTTGGTGACCCATACAAATGCCCATCAAAGGAATTTGTTTTTCCACCTTGCTAACCATTTCAGCTGCTGCGCTCATTTCTAAGGGGTCGCCCGGTCCATTCGATAATAAAACACCGTCTGGCTTTAATGCTAGAATCTTTTCTGCCGAAACAGTATAAGGCAAAACAACGCAGTTACAATCACGTTTTCCTAATTCACGTAAAATACTATTTTTTAGTCCAAAATCGACTACCACAATGTTGCGCTTTGATCCTGGTACGGGATAAGATTTTGAAGTTGAAACGCGGTCAATCACTCCTTTAGTGACATTTAATTGCTGCAACTGTTCAGCAATCTCTTTTGCTTCATCTTTATCAGAGCAAATTTGACCACGCATGGTGCCGTACATTCGTAGCTTTTTAACTAAAGCGCGCGTATCAATTCCCTGAATTCCAGGAATATCCAAGCTTTTCAGAAATTTAGGCAAAGTTGTTTGCATCCGCCAATTATCGGGATGACGTGCTACTTGGTGACAGATAACCCCCTTAATTCCGGGCTCCAATGATTCGTAATCTGCTAAGGTAATACCATAATTACCAATTAGCGGATTAGTAAAAACCAGAATTTGATCTGCATATGACTGGTCCGTAATCGCTTCTTGGTAGCCAGTCATTCCAGTTGTAAAAACAACTTCACCTTTGGTTTCACGCTCACTGCCAAAACCTTCACCCTCATAAATACTGCCATCTTCTAAAATTAAATACCTCATTTAATTTCCTTTCTTTTGGAAGACAATTTTACCTGCCACCATTGTCAGTTCAGTTTGTCCGTATACTGAGTCACCAGTAAATGGTGTATTTTTACCCTTTGATAAATAATCCTGTTCCTTTATTTGCTCTTCATGCGCTAAGTCAAAAATTGCTAGATCAGCTGGCTGACCAAGCGCTATTTTACCCGCGTGTTGTAAGTTAAAAGCGGTCGCAGGTTTAGTAGTAAGCCAACTCAGTAATTGCGTTAAAGTAAAAATCCCAGGTTTAACAAAATTTGTGTACAGTTCGCTAAAGGCAGTTTCACTTCCCGTAATGCCAAAAGCCGCTTTTGCAAATCCGCCTTGTTTATCTTTTGCTGTGTGTGGTGCATGGTCAGTAGCAATCATGTCAATTGTGCCATCAAGTAAACCCGTAATTAAGGCCTGTTGGTCAGTCTTAGATCTTAGTGGTGGATTCATCTTATATTGTCCTTGGTTAGCGATAATATCTTGGTCAGCTAATAACAAATGATGCGGTGTTACTTCACAAGTCACATGAATACCCTTTTGCTTAGCAATTCTGACCAGTTCAACACTAGTTGCGGTTGAAACATGACAAATGTGGTAGTGGACACCCGTTTTTTGCGCTAGTAATAAATCACGGGCAATTTGGGTAGTTTCAGCTAATTCAGTGACTGGTCGTAATTCAAACTCATCCGCTTTGGTTCCTTCATTGATCACACCAAAGTTAAACAAAGAATCATCTTGAGCATGTTCTGCAATAACCAGATCATTTTCTTGTGCTTTTTGCATTGCCAAATACATTGTCTGGGCTTCTTGAACACCTTTACCATCATTGCTAAGAGCAAAACAACCTGCTTGTTTCAAACTATGATAATCGGGTAGTTCAGTTCCTTGCTCATCGACTGTAATTGGGCCGTATTGCAAGATATTTACTTGGCCATTTTCCTGATTATTTTTGACCATTTTACTCATTAATTCGGCAGTGTTGGGAACCGGTACAACATTAGGCATTGCTCCCACCGTAGTAAAACCACCTCGAGCAGCCGCTAGCGACCCGGTTTGCACATTTTCCTTAGCGGTTTGTCCTGGATCACGATAATGAACATGCATATCCACCAAGCCCGGGCTTACTAACTTGGCACTGGCATTTATTTCATGATCGGCTTGCAAATTAGTACCGATCGCACTAATTACACCATTTTCAATTAATAAATCTCCTCGCTCAATCTGATCCCCTAAAAATAGCTGACCGTTTTTAATTACCGTCGCCATTATGAAAGTCCTCCTAATTTGCGTCCACGAAGAACTGCCTCAATCATCGCCATTCGCATAAACACACCATTTTCCATTTGACGAACAAAGCGTGACTTGGGGGCCTCAACCAAGTCCCCTGCAAGTTCAACATCATGATTAATTGGACCCGGGTGCATAATGATGGCGTCATCCTTCATGGCCTGATAGCGCTCTTGATTAATGCCATATTCTGCATGATACTTTTTAGCATCAAATTGCGACTCATTAGGGTCACCCGCATGGCGTTCATGTTGAACACGCAAAAGCATCATGACATCCATCTCACTAACCAAATCATCAAGTTTCTTAAATTGACCATAACGATCATATTCTTTGTCATACCAGTATTCAGGGCCGGAAAAGTAAACTTTAGCTCCGAGCTTAGTAAGAAGTTCCATGTCACTTTTAGCAACCCGAGAATTAGTAATGTCACCGACAATTGCGACCTTTAAATCTTTAAAGTGGCCAAATTGTTCATAAATCGTCATCATGTCCAGCATACATTGTGAAGGGTGCTGACCGCTGCCATCACCAGCATTAATTACCCCAATAGCCAAATGGTGACCTTGACCTGGATGAATCAGATTTTCATAATATTCATTCTCAGAATGTCTGATTACTTCAATATCAATCCCGAGAGCCTGCATGATTAACGAAGTATCATATAATGTTTCGCCTTTTTTAGTAGAACTGTGAGATGGGTCAAAGGGAATTACGGTTAGGCCCAAACGTCTTTCTGCCATTTCAAAACTGGTATGAGTTCGACTAGAATTTTCGAAAAACATATTAGTAACATAAACTGGTTTAGTAAGGTGCGGGCTCGCACCACCATTTTTGAAGTATTGTGCACGGGCAATTAAGGCCTCTACTTCTTCGACACTTAAATTTTCCACACTGACAAATGAAGGTAAGGTAACTAAGTTAGTTGTTTTCATTGTTTAAAACTCTTTCTTTTGTAAAAAAATAAACCTGAAGCATTAATTTCGCTCCAGGCTTATCAAAAGGATTTTTTCGGTGCAACAATGTGCATGACGAAAGAAACTCAAACCCTTCTGACCCTCTCTGGAGCCAATTAAATGGTTGAATTAATTAAAAGTATTAATCATGATAACGGTTTTAATTCGACGCTATCTTTTTGGTCGATTTCTTCAACGTGAACAGCAACTTGCTCATGCGATGACGTTGGGATATTTTTGCCGACAAAGTCAGCACGAATCGGCAATTCACGGTGACCACGATCAACCAAAACGGCAACTGCAATTGAACTTGGCCGGCCAGCATCCATGATGGCGTCCATCGCAGCCCGAATAGTGCGGCCAGTAAAGAGCACATCGTCAACTAACACAACATGCTTGTTAGAAACATCAACGCCCAAGTCCGCGTTATTGACAACTGGATCTTGCTTAAGCGAAGCATCATGGCGATCATCACGGTAAAGCGTAATATCAAGTTGGCCAATTGGGACATCTACACCTTCAAGCTTTTGAATGCGATCATGAATTCTTTGTGCCAGATAAACACCACGCGTTTTGATGCCGACTAAAACTAAATCCTCAGTTCCCTTATTATGTTCAATAATTTCATAAGTAATTCGCGTTAAGGCCCGCTTCATTGCGAGTGCATCCCAAATTTCTTTTGCCATTTTCTTCTCCTCTTACTTCTTCGCCCATGAAAAAAGCACCTAATCTGCTTGAGACTAGGTGCTTCCTAAAAAGTCAATACTTAATTGAGCTTGCCTTGCTAGCCTCACGGGACTAATTTTAAAGACATTAATCTAATTAAATATACGAGTTGTTGGGCAAGTTGTCAACCGCTAAATTGTTTATTTGAAAAATAACTTCCTAAATCCGGTCACAATAGTTTATTTGGGCAAAATTGTTTTACACTTCTTAGGTAGCTACCGTCACAAGCTTATTTAATTTCAATTGACTTCTAACTAAAGTATTTCAAAAAAGACCATGCCTAAAACTAAGATCGGCCAATCAATGTCAGGAATTATTTTTTTCAGAAACAAGAGGTCAAGCGCGGCAAAGATAATCATAATAAGCCCAATAACTCTTTCCCATTTCTGCAAAGAAGATAGGCGTGCGCCGACTTCATGAGGATAAAATTTTTTAACCACTTTTTGGCTAAAAGACAGAGCGAAGAAAATTACTCCAAGCCCAACCCAAAAAAGCAGGTAAAATAGCCCTTGTTTTGAGTTAAAATCAGAATAATTAACTATTCCAACAAAAACTGCAAAACAAGCACTGATTCTCAATACCTGCTTGCCCGTAGACTTAGAAGTCAACATCTCTTTTTACCTTAAACCTTTTTAACCCTTTTCACCGTTAATAATAATTTGTTTGAAAAAGTCGATTACTTTAAAATGCCAAGTAAAAAATCATTTCCAAAGAGCAAAGGCAGGCTCAGCAGGAAAAAGTGCAAATAGCAACCCAGTATCAAGTGTTATTAACAGAACTGTCTCATTATCTAGCATAAAACAAAATAATGATATTGCGACCAGCACTAACCCCATGCCACGCTCGAATTTTTGATTAGAGGATAATTGCGCATTTTTTTCAGGTATTTTTGCAACAATCTTGGGAATAAATGAACATGCCAAGATTAAAAGCCCAATCATTAAAAATGTTATTAGGCATGTTGAACGGAAATTAGAACTTGCATGATAATATCCAAATAAACCTAGCAAAAATTGGACAGCTACCATCAGCCACATTCTGACTCTACTGGTTAATTTCAACTCAAACATGATTACCTTACGCCACCTTTAATTCCAATTACTAAAAGCAAAAATTAAATATTATTTTTATTATTTAATAATATTATAATAAAGCTAGAAAGTAAAGCTGCTTATTAAATAAAAAACGCAAGCCCTCGTATCGGTTTTTGCGTTTTCCTGAACTAATTAAATTCTACTTGACCAACTAAGTCATTAATATCAGTAACACCTAATTTTTCAAGTATAGCTGGCAAATCTTGCGCAATGTGCGGACAGATAAGGGCATCCTTAAAGTGTGCACTGCCAACAGCTACTGCATTTGCTCCAGCTAGCATGAACTCAACCACATCTTGAGCACTTTCAATTCCTCCCATGCCAATAATCGGCAAGTCCGTTACTTGGCGAACCTGATTAATTTGATATAAAGCAATTGGCTTAACACCCGCACCAGAATAGCCGCCAATATTATTACCAAGACGCGGTTTGCGGGTTTCAATATTAATCCTCATTCCAGTAACGGTGTTAATCATGGATAAGCCATCTGCACCACCCGCTTCGGCAGCCTTGGCAATTTCGGTCACGCTCGTGACATTAGGCGTCAGTTTAATGTAAATTGGCACATCCACGACTGCTTTAATCGCTGCTGTTAACTCCTCAATTAAAGCTGGTTGAACGCCAAAAGTCATTCCGCCTTCAGCCACATTTGGACAGGAAAAATTAATTTCTAAGGCATTTACTTTGCCCGAATCTGCTAATTTACGGGCAACTTCAATATAGCCTGCCTTACTTTCGCCACCAACACTAGCCATTAATGGCAATTCGGGATATTGCTTTTTAATTGGCGGCAACTTAGCCGTAATTACTTCATCGACTCCAGGATTAGTAAGTCCCACAGAGTTTAGAACACCCTCATCGAGAACCGCTATTTGTGGCTGTGGGTTACCAATTCGTGCTTCAGGTGTTGTTGTTTTAATGACTAACGCACCTAATTCGTTTAAATCAAACTTTTTCGCCGCAGGCACATCACCGAACCCAAAAGTGCCACTTGCAGGCATAAGTGGATTTTTCATCGTTAGTCCTGGTAAATTAACGTTAATTTTTGTCATCTTTTCCTCCAAAAAATGAATGCTCTCCGTCATTACAATTATTTTTGGGTCTATTTTACACGTTTTCTCATTTTTTAAAAGCAAAATTTTTGTTGTATTTTGCCTATCCCGGTGGTAAGCTCTTAATTAACGAACTTTAAACGGTACAGAGAGACCGCAAGTTAAACACGACTTAAATAAGAAAAAAGTCTATTTTGATGCACTCTCGTACCAGAATAGGCTTTTTTGCTTGTGGAGGTTTTATGAAAAAAGCAGTATTTGTAGCTTTGGACTATGACAATTTATCTGATGTTCAACAATTGTTAGAACAGTTGGGCGCGCCCAAAGAAACTTATTTAAAAGTGGGAATGGAACTCTTTTATCACTCTGGCTCTGAATTCGTTTCTGAACTAGTTCAGAAAGGTTATCATATTTTTTTAGATTTAAAGTTGCACGACATCCCTAATACCGTATATGGAGCAGCTAAGCAATTGGCCCAGCTAGGGATTGATTGCACAACGATTCATGCTCTAGGTGGTAGCGCAATGATTGCAGCAGCAAAGAAAGGCTTAATTGAAGGTACAAAAGCTGGCAATGAAGTGCCCAAGCTTTTAGCAGTAACTGAATTAACCTCGATTTCAGACCAAATTTTAGCAGACGAGCAAAACTGTTCATTACCCATGACCAAGCAAGTCGTTAGCCTTGCTAAAACCGCAAAAATTTCTGGAGCAGATGGCGTTATCTGTTCACCGCTGGAAGTTAGCAATCTGCGTAGTCAAGTTGGAGAAGACTTTCTCTACGTAACTCCGGGAATCCGGTTAGCAGAAAATCAAAATGGTGATCAAAAACGCGTTGCGACACCCCAAAAAGCTAAAGAGTACGGCTCAAGTGCAATTGTGGTTGGCCGTCCGATTACGCAGGCTCAGGAACCAGCTATTGTCTATGAAAGAATTAAGAAGGAGTTTAATTAAATGTTTCAAGAACAAATCATTAATAAACTAGTTGAACAAAAAATCATTACAATTTCCCCCAGCAAACCATATACTTATGCTAGTGGTATGCTTTCACCAATCTATACTGATTTACGGTTAACAGTCTCATACCCTGATTTGCGGGACTGGATTGCTACCGATCTTGCCGACTTAATTAAAAAGAATTACCCAGATGTCACAATTATTGGTGGTGTAGCAACCGCTGGAATCCCTCATGCAGCCTGGGTTGCAGCCAAATTAGCGCTACCAATGATTTATGTACGTCCTGAGCCCAAAGATCATGGTAAGGGTAGACAAATTGAGGGGCGATTTAGTGCCAACGATAAAATTGTTTTAATAGATGATTTAATCACGACTGGTGGTTCCATCTTAAATGCTGTCAAAGCTACTAAAAATGAAGGCGGCAATGTTATCGGTGTAGCTTCTATTTTTACTTATTATTTAAAAGATACTAAGCAAAACTTTGCTAAAGCTGGTGTTAATTTCAGTCCCTTATTAACTTATCCTGAACTATTAAAAAAAGAGCAAGAAATGAATTATATCAGTGTTAAAGAATATGAAGCATTAAAAACCTGGCACGAAGACCCATGGGCATGGGGTGAAAAGTTTAATCACTAAAATAAAAATCCGATTACCAATTGACATTGGTGATCGGATTTTTATTAATGATTGTTAATGGCATTATTGAGCCGTTTACGATAACGGAAATAGACCAAGAGCATGAGTGGCAGTAAAATCAATTGAATAGGGTAAAAGTACTTTACAGGTAAGATATCATTGACAAAGCCCATGATAATTGGGCCAAAGGACATCCCAACATCCAGTCCAAGATAAAATGTACTACTTGCCAGCCCCTGCTCACTGATCGGAGCTAATAGTAACGCGGTCGACTGTAAGATTGAGTAAATGACACCGTACCCAATAGCCATAAACGCCGCTGCCAAGGCCATGATCCAGTTATTTTTCATCACAGATAGCAACATAATGTAAATAAAAGTAGAAGCTAAACTAATCCAGAACCAGACCCCAAAAGGCACAGTATCAAATAAGTTCTTTAGCACGACTCTAATTAAAAGGAGTACAAGCGCATAAATTAAAAAGAATGAGCTGACAGCAACATGTAAATGCCTTTGTTCAGCATATGTAACCAAATCAGCTTGGGTGGCAAAATAAGGAAATGCAAACAAAGTAGTTAACAGTGCAATCGGTAATACATTTTTCTGAATAATTTTAAGATGGTGTGGTGAGCCCTGTTTTTTGACTCGCTTTTGCGGATTCGCCCGATTACCAACAAATTGAATCATGATTACCATTAAAAAAGATGAAACAGCAGACGCAATTATGGCTGCCCGGTAGCCAGTCTTTTGGTAAATATTAATTGCTAAAGCTGGTGCAACCGCCATTGCCAACGCATTCATCAGACCATAAAAACCCATGGCCTGACCGACATGTTGCCGCGGAACTAAAAATGCTAGCCAAGTAGTCATACAAACAGTACATAAGACAAAGCCGGTTCCGTTAATAATGCGAAACAGTAGCAGCCAACCGCTAGCTGGTGCAAAAACATAGCCAATGACACCGATCATAATCAAAATTCCACCAATAAAGGAAAGTTGATATTTTGAAAATTTATCGGTTAAATTACCAGCAATAGGTCTTAAAAACATTGCTGCAATACTCATAATACCAACAATAATACCGGCAAATGCGCTGCTTGCACCTAAACTTTTGGCGTAACCATTGATTAATGGGTTAACGAACATCGTACTAAACATAAAGAAAAACGATGCTGCCATCACTAATATAACATCCTTAGTATAAATTGATTTTCCTTTAGCCATTTTCTCCTCACTATCTCTTAAAAAATAGTTAATATTAATATTCTAGCACTTCTAGGCCCTATAAGTAATGGGTTCTACCTAAATAGGCGGTTCTTTTTTGCTAATACAAGTAGCTAAATGGATGAAACTGTGCTCTTCTTTTAGAAAATTGGTCTACCTCGTAATACACACAAAAACACTGAATCAATTAGATCCAGTGTTTTATTATTTTATATTTACCAGTAAGAAAGTCTTTGGTTTTCTTAATTAGTAACCCATGTATCTGTTTCTTTCCCAATCAGAAACAGTTTCAGCATATTGTGACCATTCAAGTTCTTTAGAGCTTGTAAAGCTTTGGGTCAAGTGCTCTCCAAGAGCAGCTTGAATTAACTTGTCTTCCTTAAAAGCTTTAAGAGCATTGTGCAAAGTTGAAGGCAATGGCTTAATTCCCATCTCATTTCTCTGCTCTTCACTAACATCAAATAAGTTGCAATCAATTGGATCCATTGGCATCTCTTCTCTCTTGATGCCATCAAGACCAGCAGCTAGACATGCAGCCAATAATAAGTATGGGTTAGCCGTTGGGTCAGCTGAACGCATTTCCAATCTGGTATTAACCTCTTCAGCTGAAGGTACGCGAACCATTGGTGAACGATTCTTTGAAGCCCAAGAAATATATACAGGTGCTTCATAGCCAGGAATCAATCTCTTGTATGAATTGACTGTTGGGTTAGCTACAGCAGTGATTGCACGTGCATGATCTAAAATACCATTTAAAAAGTAGAGCGCTGTATTGGACAAGTGGAATTTATTATTCTTGTCGTAAAAAGCATTTTTACCATTTTTGAATAATGACATGTTCGTGTGCATTCCGTTACCAGCTTGTCCCTGTAATGGTTTAGCCATGAATGTAGCGAATAATCCATGCTTTTTAGCAATTTCACGAACAACCATCTTAAAGGTTTGAACCCGGTCGGCTGTGGTTAATGCGTCATCAAACTTAAAGTCGATTTCTTGTTGACCGTCACCAACTTCATGGTGCGCTGCTTCAACTTCAAACCCAATACTTTCCAAAGTTTCAACGATATCACGTCTGCAACTAGCACTTTCATCATTGGAAGTAAGATCAAAGTATGAAGCATGATCAGGAACCTTTGTGGTCCAGTTGCCATTTTCATCAAGTTTAAGTAAATGAAATTCAGCTTCAAATCCAATATCAAATGCGGAAAAGCCCATATCCTTCATTTGTTCAACAATCCGCTTCAAATTGTTCCGCGGATCCCCAGCAAATGGCTTACCATCTGTCATATGAACAGAACAAATTAAGCAGCCAATCTTACCGCCCTGGCTATCTGTCCAAGGTAATACTGACCAAGTCGAAAAGTCTGGATATAAAACCATATCGCTTTCTTCTAAGCGAACAAAACCATCAATTGAAGAACCATCGAACCGAACATCATTAGTGAGTACTTTTTCCAGTTGACTATTAGGTACTTCAACTGCCTTGAGTGTCCCATTAATGTCAGTAAAAGTTAGTCGAATAAAACGAACATCGTCATTAGCGACGCTTTTTCTTATATCATCTGCTGAAATTTTCTTTGTCATGCTTTTCCACCTAAAAAAATATAAACAACTTATAATTGGTATAGCCCAGGCAAGTACTCAACTACCTGCCTAAAACTTGATTAATAGATTAGCAAAACATTAAATAAAAGTCAAAGTGGTCTAACCACTTTTTGCTAATCTTTACCAAAGTTTTACTTTAATTAAAGCCCTTTTCAATGCAAAAATTAATTTTGGAAAAAGAGCTCATTAACTGCATTAGTGATAGCAATCTTGACATGAGCATATGTCAAGCCACCTTGCATATAAATCGCATATGGCGGCCGAATTGGTCCATCGCCTGAGAATTCGATGCTTGCACCTTCGACAAATGAACCATCTGCCATGATTACCTGATCCTCATAACCTGTATCATTACTTGGGACAGGATCAACGAATGAGTTAATTGGAGAATTCTCTTGCAGTGCTTTAGCAAATCTAATCATCTTATCTTTATCATGGAAGATAACTGCCTGAATTAAGTCTGTCCGATCATCATCCCACTTTGGTGATACTTGAGCACCCATTCTGGCCAATAAGGCAGAAGAATAAATTGCCCCTTTAATCGCATTACCAGTAACACTTGGTGAAATAAACAAGCCTTCAAAATAATCAAGGTTGTTGTTAAGACTGGCACCTTCTTCTCTGCCAATTCCTCCAGCCGTGAGTCTGGCGGCAGTATTTTCAATTAATTCATGTTTACCAACAACATAACCACCAACTTTAGCCAATCCACCGCCAGCATTTTTAATTAATGACCCAGCCATTAAGTCGGCCCCAAACTCAGTCGGTTCATGCTTTTCGGAAAATTCACCATAGCAATTATCAACAAAGACAATACTATTAGGACTAACTTCACGAATCATCGCAATCATCGGCTTGATTTTTTCAACCGTAAAGCTTTGACGTGTGTCATAGCCACGAGAGCGCTGAATGACAACCATCTTAGGTTGGTGCTCAGATAACAACTTGCGAGCTGCTGCAAAGTCAACGTCTCCGTCTTTTAAAGGAACATGGGAAAACTTGACGCCATATGACTTTAAGCTTCCTCGGCCGTCGCCCGCAATTCCAATTACTTGTTGCAGTGTATCATATGGCATACCAGTAATATAAGTTAGTTCGTCTCCTGGCAGCAAATTGCCGGCCATCGCTGTTGCTAAGGTATGAGTACCAGAGACAAATTGTGAGCGAACTAAGGCATCTTCAGTATGAAAAATTTGCGCGTAAATGCGATCAAGCTTATCGCGACCACTATCATCCGAACCATAACCAGTACTTCCGATTAAGTCAGCTTCAGCAACTGCTTTATCCTTAAAGGCTTGTAAGACCTTATTTTGGTTAAAAAGGATATTATCATCAATTTTGCTTAATTGCGGTGCAATCTGTTGATCAATTTCGTTAACAATTTGTTGTAATTCTTGCGGCCAATTATTCATTCAACCATTCCTTCACTTTCTGTTCTATCTTTATCTGACATTCTGGGTCGTCTAACGGGTCAAACCAGACAACGGGCAATTGATTTCTAAAGTATGTTAGCTGTCTTTTGGCATAGCGCCGAGATGCAGCTTTAACTTTTGCGATACAATCCTCTAATGAGCTTTCACCAATAAAATACGGAAAAAATTCTTTATAGCCAATTGCTTGCAAAATCTGGTACTCTTTTTTCCGATTTTGATAAACAAATTCTGCTTCGCTTAATAGTCCCTCTTGCATCATCTGATCTACCCGAAGATTAATTCTGCGATAAATTTCCTGTCTGTTTGCATTAAGACCAATAATTAAATAATCATACCGTGGCAATATTTTTTCCTGTTGTTCAGAAAACTTTTGTCCGGTTCGGTCAATAACGGTCAACGCCCGTAGTACACGTCGGGTATTATTAAGTGGAATTTTTTCGGCCGCGGCTTGATCTCGCTGATTTAATTCCTGCCATAATTTTTCCGCTCCATTTAAAGCTAAGAATTGTTGCCACTTTTCATCAATTGCCTGCTGCTGTTCCTTTTTCTCACCTAATTGCATCTGGTTTAACAGTGCATTGACATAAAAGCCAGTTCCACCTACGAGCATTGGTAACTCTTTTTTGGTCGCAATTGTTTTGACCGCTGTTTCGGCTTGTTTAACAAAATCAACAACGGAGTATGGCTCAAAGACCGAGCGCGTGTCTACTAGGTAATGATGGACTGCTTTTTGCTCTTCAGGTGTTGCTTTGGCTGTCCCAATTGCCACTTCACGATAAACCTGCATCGAATCGCCCGACACAATAGCCGCATTAAGCTTTTGTGCCAAAGAAATCGCCAAACTGGTTTTGCCAATCGCTGTTGGTCCTACGATTGCTATGATTTTCTGCATTTTTCGCTTCCCTTTTGTACTTTTTTAATTATATATTAAAAAAACACGTTTGAAAAAAATGACAAACATGTTCCTTAATTAATATTTAGATGATTTCGTCCGTCCATTCCACTCATCAAAGCCATTTTTAAGCCATTTAATTGAAGAGAAGTGCTTTTTTTGTAAAAATCTTGCTGCACGAAGAGTTACTGATAACGAATCTGAATAGAGGTAAACTGGAAGATCTGCTCTTAATTCAGTATATTGGTACTTCAACATGGTATAAGGCAAATTCCGTGCCCCATCAATGTGCTTTCTTTTGAAGGGAGCTTTTTCCCGTAAATCAACAATCTGAGCCTTTCTCATGCCCTGATTGAACTCATCATTAGTCAAATCACCGTTACCTAAGCGCTTAGTTTGAATTTTATTCCATAGCCAAACCAGAACAAAGGCAAGGATGATAACAACCAATACCACGTCTACAATAATTAAAAAAGTTGACATAAATTTTCTTCTCTCCTATCAAAGTTTATAAAAACAATATACTCCTAAATTAGGAGCGATGCTTATTTTTCTCAAGCTTTTCTTCATATTCGTGTTCCCGGCGAAGAATTAGCTTAGCAATTAAATAGTCATGCTGATCAATTAAATGCGCACGATTAATATTATCAAGCTCCAGCGCCATTAATTCAATATCCCAAATTCTTTTGCCAACATGGACCATAATGCCATATTTTTCAAGAAGTTGTTGAACATCGTATAAAGTTTTCATGATAATTTGATAACCATACCCATTCTGACAGTAGCCACACAATAGACAATCAATACGGCGGCAGCCACCACTCTTTCCTTAACAGAGTAATGGTGGGTTGTCCGATCACCAAGGATAATTGCAATTAGAAAGCCGACTGCTAAACCGCCAATATGGCCCTGAATATCGATATTAGGCGAAAACAAATCAAGCACAATATTAATCACAGCTAGCCAAAAAGCCTGCTTACCTAAATAAGAAATAACTGGATTGGCACGATTCTTAACTGCTACTGCGGTCATGGCGCCAAAAAGGCCAAATAACGCAGTCGATGCACCAGCACTTAAAGAACTGTCACTACCAAGAGCCAAGCTAAGCAAATTGCCCCCAACACCAGCGGATAGATACAGAAGTAAAAAACGCCAGTGGCCCAATAATGGTTCAATATAAGTACCAATGTAATAGATCATCACCGCATTAGAAGCTAAATGCATGATCCCAATATGTAAAAACTGAGCCGTAAATAAACGCCACCATTGGTTTTGTCCCACAACAGCAAGATTATTCATTGCGCCCATTTTTACTAAAACATAGGCATTCTCTGAACCACCTTGCATCACTTCAATTAAAAAGACTACCAAAAGTGTCAGTAAAATGGCAACAGTAATATAACAGTTTTTCAAATATTGTCGTTGATTCATCTTAACCTCATTTATTTTTGCAAGATTGAATTAGGCGTAATAATAGTTTGAATCGGGATATCTGTTTGTTCAACATTCCAAGTCGCGGTTTCAAAAATCATTTGTGAGTTTGCCAAAGCAACAGTTGCTGCATTCGGATGTTTAGCTAAAAATCTGTCGTAGTATCCCCCACCAAATCCAACACGTTGATGGGAATCGCGAGCAAAGGCCAAACCAGGAACAATGATTAAGTCAAGCTGGTTATTGACTTTTGCCTTAGGATCTTCAACTTCCTCAACACCAAATTTTGTTTTACCAAGCTTCGTAGTGTAATTATATGAAAGAAAATCTTGTGAACGTTCAGGATTGTCATTAGCGCGGGCTAAATAGACATCCTTACCCTGATCCCATAAATAGGCAATTAATTTAGAGGTATCGACTTCATATGATAAAGAAGAAGTTACTCCAATACTTTCCTTGCCATCTAAAATTTGTGAATTAATGAAATTCGTGAGCAAAGCTTGATCTTCAGTATCTTTTTCAGTACTATCCGCAAAACTGCTCAATCTTTCTTTTTGTTTTTGCCGTAGTTCTTTTTTATTCATGCTTATTCCATACAAAAAATAGCAGGAGCATAGGCCCTTGCTATAGTTAGTTTATTACTTAGTTTCACGATGAAGAGTCGTATGTCTTTCAACTGGGCAATACTTCTTCAAACTTAAACGTTCCGGATGCTTACGCTTGTTTTTCTTAGATAAGTAACTTCTATCTCCACATTCGGTGCATTCCAAAATGATGTTATCTGCCATTTCTTTCACCACCTAAATTCTTTATTCTGACTGTATAAGTTTAGCATTTCTCTGGACTTTTTACCAGCGATAATTACCAAATTTCTATTTTTTATGTAGTTTAAAGTAATCTTGAACCATTGCCTTAGTCATTTGCAGCGTATAAGACCCTTCTAATTCTGGGTCTAAGCCTGGAAAGACAACAGCCGTAGCAATTTCCGCATTATTAGAAGGTGCATACCCGACAAAGGTGGCATTAACCAACTCCGGCGGATTTTTCTGGTTAGGGTGATCAGGATCATAGTAAAAGGTTTGCGCCGTACCAGATTTACCTGAAATCGATGGTTTGACATCCTTTAGTTTGTGGGCCGTTCCCCAAGAGTTGGTACCATGAACTACCCGCCAAAAACCTTGCCGCACAACATCCAATTCACTTGGGGTCCAAGGAATTTTCAGCTGGACATTAGGTTTTTTATTATAGTCAATGTAAACCTTTTTGCCATTACTTGCTGTTCGACCAATTGACTGCACAACATATGGCTGCATCCTATAGCCACCGTTGGCAATAGTTGAAACATATTGCACCATTTGAATTGGCGTGTAGGCGTCGTAGTTACCGTATGACAGGTCAAGAACAGAACCAGAAAGAATATTTCCGTGTTCATCAAAAGACTTACCCTGAATACCTGATATTTCACCCGGCAAGTCAACGCCGGTTTTTTGACCCAGCCCAAACATGTTAAAGTTATGCCGCAAAGTATCAAATGCGGTCGAAGGCATATGAATGTCTTGTTTAGGAATATATTTTGCATGTACCCAGTTCATCGCCAAGTGCATCATATAAATGTTACTGGAAACTTCCAAAGCGGTCGAAGCATCAAGAGCACCAAAGGTTCCAACCGGATAAACTGATTTTTTAATCGGTGTTCCTGGAAGATAAACCGGCGTATCCGGTAACACATTATTAGTTGGCGTGATTACGTTATTGATTAAACCGCCACTAACCATTGCTCCCTTAACAACAGACCCCATAACAAATGCTTGGTTAATTACACCGAGAGCATTGTTAGTTGTTTTATTCTTCTTCGGATCACGACTAATGCCGGCTACAGCTAATAATGCACCTGTTTTAGGATTCATTGCAACCGCATAAGCACCATTTGAATAGCGAGCCGCACCAGAAGCAATTGCTGAAGAATATATTTGTTGTAAAGAGTTCTGCACTTCTTTTTGATATTTGGCATCTAAGGTCAAAACTAAACTTGCTCCAGCCTGACCAGAGTAAACTGACTTAGTTTGTTCAATGTTGCCTGAACTCTTAGTCCAAATTTTGTTAGTGGATTTAGTTCCCTTTAATAAAGGCTCATATTCTTGTTCTAAGTAGGAGGTACCCACGCGATCATTACGAGAATAACCGTTAGTTAAATAATATTGTAAATTATCACTTGGCAAGCCGGCCTTTTCTGTTGATACAGATCCGATAATACTCTGAATTGAAGACCCGTTAGGATATGATCTCTGCCAATCTGTTCCAATTCCAACACCGGGTAAATCGGATAAGTGCTCCCCAACTTCAGCTATTTCTTTATCAGTCAAATCGCTGTTTTTTAAATAAATTGTCGATAAAGTATAGGCACCCGAGATTTTGTTATAAATCAGAGCCGCCGTTTTTTCCCGATCGGTTAATTTAATGTGTTCAGCCCGCACTTGGTCATGAATTCGATTATTGATTAGTTCATCATCTTCTGTTGCCCTGATTGACTTGGGCACTTTAGCGGTTTCTTTTGTACTATTTTTCTTATCACCCAAGTAATAATCAATCACTTGTTGTTCAGTTGGTTTTTCGTTCTTGATCCGAATATACTGGCTGAGCTTATTTGAAATAGAATAAATATCATCAGCAGTTGTAGAAACACTTTTGGTGTAAGTAATAGCATTTTGGGCTTTATTACCAACCAAAATACGGCCCTTGCTGTCATACATCACTCCCCGAGGTACTTGGCTGGAAACGACGGCGGAATTTGATTTTTGTACTTCGGCTTTAAACCGCGACCCATAGCCAATTTGCAGATAAGCCAGCTGCCCAATTAAAGTCGCAAAAAGTACAAAAATAATCGCCAAAATGATTTTCATTCTAATTGGCGTTGAAGGTTGATTTTTTGTACTATTAGATTTAGTTTTTCGATTATTCTTAAAAAATTTCACGTAACTCAAACCTCACTAAACTAGTGGTTATTTTACCAAAAACTAGGGTGCAATTCTATTAGTTGGACATTGCTTTGACAAAATTTTACCAGATTTTAGTTAATCCGCATAATTGCGCTGTTTTAATTATCATCATTCTCTGTCAGGATAGAAGAACTTGAAAGCCTTTTGCTAAAATATCTTCTGTATTTATTTCTTTTGTAATAAAATAAATAGTATAAAGACTAAGATTAAAATGGAAAGAAGAAACAAAAATGACACTTGAATACCAAATTGGTGTTGATGCTGGTGGTACTCATACTACCGCAATCGCCTATGATATGAGCGGTCAAGAAATTGAACGCAGCGAAGCTGGCCCCGGACAAGTTAATACAGATTACGACAATGCAATTAGTAATATTACCGGAGCTATTAACCAACTAATTGACCAAATTGACGGTGATTGCCAACGGATTTTATGTGGTATGGCTGGACTTTCAGTAATCGGGCATGCACCTGAAGTAGCTGCAGAAATTTCTGCCAAGGTTAACAATTTGCCTACTAGAGCTGTAACAGATTCACTACTTGCCTTGTATAGCGGGCTTGAAGGTGAAGATGGTGGACTAGTAATTGCTGGTACTGGTTCAGTCTTTAATGGCCTGCAAAAAGGGCGAATCATTACCACTGGTGGTTATGGCTCAATTTTAGGTGATGAAGGTTCTGGTTATGCAATTGCCTTAACTGCCTTAAAAGCCGCACTTTTAAGCTGGGACAAACGCGAAGAAAATGCCTTAATCCCAATGTTTAATGACCTATTTAAGACTGATAATATTGTCGATGGGACCGCTAAATTCTACCAAATGTCCAACCCAGAAGTTGCCTCAATGGCCGTTAGCGT
Organism: Lactobacillus sp. B4026; assembly: GCF_026535825.1. Taxonomy (NCBI): domain Bacteria; kingdom Bacillati; phylum Bacillota; class Bacilli; order Lactobacillales; family Lactobacillaceae; genus Lactobacillus; species Lactobacillus sp. B4026. The sequence goes on along the minus strand of NZ_JAFNPD010000015.1, from coordinate 19,262 downwards.
GGCAAAGCTTGCCGATAATGGTGATCAAGATGCTACTGCTGTAATTAAAGAGCAAGCTGAATTGCTTGCCCGCGATATTATTATCGGAATGGATCGCTATGAGGAGCCTAAGCCAATGCGGATTGCTCTGACCGGATCGGTTCTAGCTAATAATGCAATGCTGCGCAACTTTTTAGAAGAAAAGGTTAAGGAGCATTACCCTAATGCGGAATTCTCTATTTCAAACGGCGAAAATGCTCGCGGCGTTATTTACGATAAAAGTAAGGATTACCGCTACTTTACAAGTCGGTAATATTTACTTAAAAATACTAAAAAACAGATTACTGGTTACAGTAATCTGTTTTTTTAATTAAAGAATTTTATTCTTCAACTTTGTTGATAACAACGTCGAACTTACCACCTGGGGTGGCAATAGTGACTGTTTCGCCTTTTTTCTTGCCTAAAATTGCTTGTGCAATTGGTGAATCGTTAGAAATCTTTCCACTTAATGGATCAGATTCATCACTTCCGACAATGGTGTATGTTTCTGGTTCGTCTTCACCAACCTCAGTATAAGTGACAGTCTTACCAACTGCTACTTCATCGGGGTCACTTGAATTAGCATCTACCACATGAGCATACTTTAACATTTCTTCAACAACGTTAATCCGATCTTCAAGATGACTTTGCTCATCCTTAGCAGCATCATATTCTGAGTTTTCAGATAAGTCACCGTAAGAACGCGCAACCTTAATTCGCTCAATTACTTCAGGACGTTTAACAACTTTTAAATTTTTTAATTCTGCCTCAAGTTTTTCTTTTCCTTCGGCAGTCATTGGATATGATTTCTCAGGCATAAAATTTCCTACTCCTTAAAGTTAAAATTCTTTTTGCACTGGTCTATAATATTGATTTCTGTGCTTAAAGTCAACCTCTAACGAATTTCCGCACCAAGTTGATTCTCTAAGCTACTTGTGATTTGAGCCGTTACTTTATTAACAACTTCATCAGTTAACGTATCTTGCTCATTTAAGAAATGAAGTCGGTATGCGAGACTCTTCTTATTATTTTCAATATGTGACCCTTGATAAACATCGATTACGCGCAAGTCGTGCAAATACTTGCCGCCATTTGCTTCAATTACATTTTCAATTTCTTGATTGGTAATATCTTGCTCAACTAAGATTGAAAGGTCGCGATCAATTGCCGGGAATTTAGGTGCTGCTTTGGAAACAGTCTTAGGATTAACAATTAACGGCACAATCAGATCAAGGTCTAATTCATAGCCATATAATTCGCTACCTCTCATTACCTTGCTTGAACGGGTAACGTCATGACTAATCATGCCGATCATCCCCACATACTGCTTTTTGATATAAATTCCAGCAGTCCGAGTCGGATGCATCTTAGCAATTACCTCTGCTTTATATTCAACATCACTAGAATTGATACCAATAGCAGTGAATAAATTAGTTAATTGCCCCTTCACATAATAAAAATCGATTTTTTCTTTATTATGTTGCCAATTTTCAAAATACACATTACCAGAATATAACGCTGCAAGATGCTCATGCTCATTGTAGGTATTGTTTTCAAAGTCATAAACACGGCCTTGCTCAAAAATTGCTAGTTGATTCTGCTTCCGCGCCATGTTGTAACTGGCAGCATCAACTAAACCAGTTAGCAAGTTTTGCCTTAATGTAGAACGACTTGAATTCAGTGGCATCTGAACTTGAACCATTTTTTGGGGTTCTCTCATAAAAGATACAGCCTTTTCAGGTGAGGTTAGCGAATAAGAAATTGCTTCAATTAATCCCTGTCCCTGAACAACATATTTAATTCGTCTGATAGCTTCTTCTTTTTCAGAATAGCCCCCATGAGTTTCTGCTAAAACTGGCTGGGTTGATTTAATATTATCATAGCCATAAAGTCGGCCAACTTCTTCAACTAAATCAGCAGCGATAGCCACATCCCAACGTCTTGCAGGTACTTCAACAGTTAAATTATCGCCATCGATTTGTGCGGCAAAATTAAGTCTTTCAAACAAGTGTTTAATTTCAGCAGCAGAAATTGATGCGCCAAGTGTCTTATTTAAATATGAAATGGTCGTATGAATAACATCTTGCTTACGCTCAGTTTCAGTAGCGGTAATGACGCCTTCGTTGATTGTTCCGTTAGCATCATTGCGTAATAATAAGGCAGCTATATCAAGCGCTCTTCTAGTTGCATCCCAATTAACGCCCTTTTCATAGCGACTGGAAGCTTCAGTTCGATTAGCGTGGCGTAATGCTGCTTTTCTGATCAAAGTTGGATCAAAAATTGCTGACTCCAGAATAACATCTGTAGTGTCGTCCTTAATTTCTGAATTAAGTCCACCCATTACACCGGCCATCATAACCACTTCGTTTCCGTTCGTGATTACAATATCATCTGGATCAAGGTCAACATTTTTATCATTAAGGAGCGTGAGTTTTTCGCCCTTTTTAGCTTTTCTAACTACCAGCTTGTTGGTTGCAAATGCTCTGGCATCATACGTATGCATCGGTTGGCCAGTTAGCAGCATCACGTAGTTAGTAACATCAACGACATTATTAACTGGGCGAATTCCGGCATTCCACAAGCGTTTTTGCAGCCAAAGCGGACTGTCAGCAACTTTTACTCCGCTAATCTTGCGTAGGTAAAACTTCGGGGCAAGCTGAGAATCAACTTCGGTGTTAAAATTGCTTGTCCAATCAGGACCATCTGCCTTTAAAGTTACGTCTTCAATTTTAACCGGCTCGTCGACAATGGCACCTACCTCGTAGGCAGAACCTTCCATTGACAGCGTATCTGCCCGGTTAGGAGTGATATCAAAATCAAAAATATAATCATCCATTCCGAGCGGTGCAAAAGCAGCTTCACCAGGCTTAACATCAGCATCTTGAGGGAAAACATAAATTCCATCGGTATATTTTTCTGGAACAAGATTATCAGCAAAACCAATTTCTTGTAAACCACAGATCATACCATCAGATTGATAGCCACGTAATTTACCCTTTTTAATTTTAACGTTGTCGGCAATGCGGGCCCCAGGAAGGGCTACAACAACATCTTCGCCTGCAGCAACATTAGGAGCACCACAGACAATTTGATGAGGTTCATCTTCACCAACATCAACGTGAGTTAAATTAAGGTGGGTGCCCTCAATTGGCTCACAGTCTAAAATATGACCGATGACGATTTTTTTCAAACCTTCTTCAGGGTGCTTTACTTCGGCGACTTCGACACCTGTCCTAGTAATTTTTTCACCTAATTCATTTGGATCCTGATCCAATTTTAGAAAATCTTGTAGCCATTGATATGAAACTAGCATTATCTTTCCTCCCTACTGAATTGTTCTAAGAAACGGACATCATTGGTATAGAAATCACGAATGTCATCAATGCCATATTTAAGAATCGCAAACCGGTCGAGCCCAACACCAAAAGCAAACCCGCCATATTTATTTGAATCAACACCAGCATTTTCAAGTACATTAGGGTGAACCATTCCTGCTCCCAAAACTTCGATCCAGCCAGTATATTTACAAATTGGGCAGCCCTTGCCGTCACAGTTGAAACAGGAAACATCCATTTCGACGGATGGTTCAGTGAATGGGAAGTAACTTGGACGCAAACGGGTCTCACGATCCTGACCAAAAACATGTTTAGTCATCAATTCTAGCGTTCCCTTCAAATCACCCATTGTAATATTTTCATCAACAACGAGCCCTTCCATTTGCATGAATTGGTGTGAATGCGTTGCATCATCATCATCACGACGATAAACCTTACCTGGGCCAACCATTTTTAAAGGGCCTTTAGTAAAATCATGTTTTTCTAAAACTCGTGCCTGATCGCCAGAAGTTTGCGACCGTAATAGGTCTTCCTTATCAACATAGAAGGTTTCTTGCATATCGCGAGCTGGGTGATCCTTAGGCAAGTTCATCATTTCAAAACAGTAATGATCAGTTTCAATTTCAGGACCTTGAACAACTTGATAGCCCATTCCAATAAAATAATTTTCCAAATCATCAAGAATGATATTAATTGGATGCTTTACGCCCAAATGAGTTACCCGACCTGGCAAAGTAACATCAATTTGTTCCTTTGTGAGCTGCTCTTCAACCAACTTTTCAACGATTTCATTTTTGGCATCATCTAGTTTTTGGTTAAATAAATCCCGGACTTTGTTGACGTTTTGCCCAACTTCTCGTCTTTTTTCAGGTTCAACCTCTTTCATTGAATGCAAAATTTCAGTTAATTCACTTTTGCGTCCGACAAGTTTAACCCGAACATCATTCAGCTTTTCTTCAGTCTTAGCTTGAGAAATTTCGCTTAAGCCCTGCTCACGCAGCTCCTTCAGCCTTTCAAATAAATCCATAAATAACTATTTCCTTTCAAATAAAAAAGCTCCGTCCCCTAAAAGGGACGAAGCTTCGCGGTACCACCCTAGTTTGGGCACTAATAACCCACACTTAAGTTTTCGATAACGGCGAATACCGGAATTGATTAGATCCTACTAGTAAGATGAAATTCACAGATCCGTTTAAACTTTTCTTTCAGCTTAATAAAAAAGTCTCTCTGATTAAATGATCGCTGCTACTAGTCTTACTTTCTGTAATTAACTATAAGAATAATTCATTTCACTCAAACTTGCAAGTAAATATCAAATTCTCATTAAACCCATTTATCTGCCCAATTATGAATTTGATCAAAGACTGGCTTGAGATCTTCGCCTTTTTTAGTTAGACCATATGAAATGATTTTGGTTTTACTGTCAACTGAACGTTTGACAATTTTTGCTTGCTCTAGTTCTTTCAGACGCTCAACTAAGACACGGTCAGAGCATGCCTTAACGCACTGAGCCAAATCCTTAAAACGCATATAATCACCAGCACAAAGGGAACTAATAATTAGCCCATTCCACTTTTTACCAATGATTTTAAATGCATTTATAAAATGCTGACAGTGCTCATAATCTGTCCCTAAACAGTCAGAACAACCCTTAGTTTTATCGTCTTTAGCCATAATCCATTCCTCCCACAGCAAAGCAATGATATCAATTTATTATAAAAAAAACACTTACTAAAAACAAGGACAATCCATTATGCAAAGTGGTAAATAATAATACCAGCCGCTACGGCGGCATTCAAGGATTCTGCTTGGCCTTTAATCGGGATATATAATTTTTCATCACAAATTGCCGCAATCTCGTCACTAACCCCATGTGCTTCATTGCCAATAACCAAACCAAGCTGCGCTACTTGGGCAAACTCTTGTAGCTGCTTGGCAGTTTTATCTAGCATACTGCTATAAACCGGTATAGCATTGTCATTTAGCGCATTGATTACTTCAACTAAGTCAGCATTGATGATATTGATATGGAACTGGCTTCCCTGCATTGCACGCTGCGTCTTGGGATTATAAATATCAACACTATTGGGCGATAAAACTACGCCATCAAAACCAGCCGCATCCGCAGTTCTAATTATTGTACCGGCGTTGCCAGGATCTGATACATTATCTAGCAAAACCCATTTACCAAAATTAAAAGGGTATTGCTTGGGTTGTGCTATCTTTAAGACCATAAAGATGTTTTGTGAATTTTTGGTACTAGATAAATGGTGAGCAATAGCTGAATTAATCAAATAAATATTTTTACCATCTAGGTCAACCTGATAGTCTTCTGCTACTTGATTTAACGCTTGCTCGGTTCCCAGCAAATCGACAAAATTTAAATTAGCTTTAAACGCTTCTTCAATTAAGTGAAAGCCCTCAATTAAATATAAGCCAGTATCTTCACGGTATTTCTTTTGTTTTAATTTAGCTAAATCTTTAATCAGTTTATTATTAACTGAACTAAGTTGTTCCATTTAGTAAGCATCTTCTTTCAAACTTTATTATAATGTAATATCTATCAAATAAAATGGTAAAATCGACTTAGACTGAGTTTAATTTTTATTAGAAAGGAACCATCATGGCATTTTTCAATAATCGACACGAAAAACAGTCACAATCAGCGCAAGATTCATTTGAAACATGGAAACTAACCGCTTCAGGTGTAGTTCAAGGCGTTGGTTTCAGGTGGAGTGTTCTAAACCTTGCCAACAAAATGGGGCTTACGGGTAATGTTTGCAATAATAGCGATCAAACCGTAACAATCACTTTACAGACAAGTCTTGACCACGTCAACCAATTTATTAAGGAGCTGCCCCAAAATGTATCTCCTTATGCCCAAATCTCAACGATTAAAAAAGAAAAGCTGGCAAATGTAGCCAAAATGCATGGTTTTCATGTATCATATTAAGTATTGACTTTAAGAATAAACATTATGGTGAATTGAATGAAGAAATTTCGCAAATATATTGGATTGGCTGCACTTTGTTTTGCAGTCATGTTAATTGTTACCGCTTGTGCGCAAAATGGCAAAGGAGTTACTAAACCTCCTACAGACTTTTTCTATGGCACAATCTATAATTTTATTGGAAAACCATTACAAAATGTCATGCTCTATTTTTCCCACGTTATCGGTGGTGCTAACGGAGCTGGTTGGGCCATTATCTTAATGACCTTTGTTGTTAGAATGGTTCTTCTTCCTCTAATGCTTAACCAGCAGAAGAAGTCGACGACACAACAGGAAAAAATGGCTCGCGTTCAGCCGCAAATGAAGCTAATTCAGGAGACAATGAAGCGCAAGGACTTAACTCAAGACCAGCAATTGACTCTTGGCACTTGGCAACGCGAATTGTATTCGCAGAATAATCTTTCGTTAACAGGCGGAATGGGCTGTCTGCCACTGATTATTCAGTTTCCAATTATGATTGGGATTTACCAAGCGGTAATGTATTCCAAGCCACTTGCCCATTCATTTTTCTTTGGCATTTCACTTAGTGAAAGATCTATTTCGGTAACAATCATTGCGACAATTTTTGCCTTTTTACAAGGATATATTTCTTTAATTGGCATTCCGAAAGAACAGAAGAAACAAATGCAATCAATGATGCTGATGAATCCGCTCATGACACTATTTATTTCACTGTCTGTATCAGGTTCAGTTGCATTATATTGGGCAGCCGGTAATATCTTTTCAGTTATTCAACAATTAATTGTTACCTTTATCATTATGCCAAAAGTTAAAAAAGAAGTTGATGAGGAATTAAAGCACGAGCCGATTAAGGCCGTCGTTACTCAAGAAAAAATTGATGAGTTGCTCAATCAATCTTCTGCGGCACCTAAGGTTAATAAACAGACGCAAGAATTACATCAAAATCTGCGTAACCGGAATAAAGGAAAACAGCATCATAAACATTAAGTAGCTTGCAGGTAAAAGATAGCTTGCGGTAAAACGATAAAAGCCTCGGAGTTAGAAACAACTTCGAGGTTTTTATATGGGTAAAATATCTAAGCAAGAAAAAAATTGAAGCAAAACTAAGAGGACTAATCCCGATTAAATATCGGCTATTAGTCCTCAATTAAATTTATTAAACTGTCCTAGTTTCTATTTACCCTTTTTAGCTTTCTCAGCTTGATCACGTTCACGCAACTTATGGGCTTGCTTCTTAGTCAGAGAAGGGAATGCAATTATAAATTGGCTTCCTTGTCCTTCAACTGAATCAACGCCAATTTTGCCGTGATAACTATGAACTAATTTTTGAGCAATCGATAAGCCTAAACCGTTACCGCCCTTTTCGCGCGTCCGTGCCTTGTCAACACGGTAGAACCGGTTAAAGATCTTGCTTTGATCTTCTTTAGAAATGCCTTCACCAAAGTCCTGAACAATAATATGAACCTCGTTTTGCGCTAATCCAGCAGAAATGTTGATTTCTTTGCGATCAGTTGAATACTTGATGCCATTATCAACCAAGATAACAAGTAATTGTTCCAAGTGTCCCTGATAAATTTGAATTTGCGTATCTTGCGGCATATCATCCATATCAAGTCTGATGACAAAGTCTTTATGAACCATTGACATGTCGCCAGCAACACGTTTCAAAACATCAGCGACATTGGTAACAGCATTCGGGTATTGAACATTAATCTGTTCAGCTCTAGTTAAATCTAGCATTTCCTGAATTAAATGCTGCATTCTTTTGGCTTCCTGAAGAGAAGCTTTAATTGACTCCTCAAGAATTTCCGGATCATCTTTACCCCAGCGCTCAAGCATATTCAAATGCCCTTCAATTACCGCCACTGGAGTTCGCAACTCATGCGAAACATCCCCAACAAATTCTTTTTGCTGGTCAATATAGCGCTGCATGCGATCAAGCATTTGATTAAGCGAAACCGCTAATTCCTGCAGTTCATCGTGCCGGTGAAAGTCGCTAATTCGGGCAGTACTGTTTGGATCCGCATTAACTTCCAGAGCAACCCGCGACATTTCCTTAATTGGCTTCACGATCCCGCGAACAATGATGAATGCGATTAACGTGAAAAAGATAATTGCAACTGCAGATATACGAATCATCCATTTGAGAAGGTCCTTCATCAAGCCGTTATAGTAAGACATTTTATTGGCAACGACAATATAACCAGTTACCTTACCCTTATGCGCATCACGAACCTTCTGGTAAGTTAACAATTCTTTTCGCCGGCCCTTATAGACGGTTTCTGAGTGAAAATTACCCTTAAATTGTTTAAATTTAGGAATTACACCGCCGTTATCAAATACATCTTCTTTTTCAAGGTTATAAACGACTACGTTTAAATCTTTATTTGTTAGTGAAGATAACAAGTCATCATTGAAGGCGTTATTGGGATGCTCATCAGGATTAATTGGCGGATTACCTTGCAAAATTTTTCGTGCCGATGGTGTAAGCGCAGGAACAACATTAGATATCTGCAATTCGCCATGAATTTGGTTTAAACTGTCATTAAGCTTCACCACCATTTCACGCGAAGTTTCTTTTTGCTGCACCATTGATTGCTGACCAACAATCGAATAAATAATGACCGAAAAGATAATAAAAGAGACCATAATTGTCAAAGCGACAATACTGACCCAACGTACAATAATAGATGAGTGCTTGGTCCCTAATTTTTCCTGTTTCTTACTTCTTTTCATCATCTTCATCTCTTACCATATATCCGGTACCCCGAACGGTCTTGATATATGATTGTTGACCAGGGATGTCGATTTTATTCCGAAGGTATCTAACATAAACTTCAACAACATTGGTTTCAATATTAGAACCTGGTCCCCAAATCTTGGATAATAATTGGTCGCGACTTACAACATTGTTCTTGTTCTTAATTAACGTCATTAACAAGTTGTATTCACGTTTAGTCAAGTCAACAGCCTTACCGTCACCGCGACGAACGATCCGGTTTGCAGTTTCAATTGTTAAGTCCTTAAACTTGATGACCTTCTTTTCGATTGTGTCATCGGAAGCTTCTTTTTCGATCTTAACTCGGCGTAAAACAGCACGAAGCCGTGCTAATAATTCTTCAATCGCAAATGGCTTAACAATGTAATCATCAGCACCATGATCAAGTCCAGAAACACGATCAATAACAGAATCACGCGCCGTCATCATTATAATTGGCGTACTCTTAACTTGACGTACACGACGAGCAATTTCCAAACCGTTTAAGTCAGGCAGCATCAGGTCAAGCAAAATTGCATCAAAGTCTTCGTTAAGTGCAAGGTCTAAAGCTTTACGTCCGTTGCTCTCAACAACTGTGTCATACTTTTCGTGTTTTAACTCCAACTCAACAAAACGAGCTAAGTTTTTTTCGTCCTCAACAATTAAAATTCTTGCCATTCTTCTCATCCTCTATATTCACTATTAAATGCTTAATCAAGTTAAATTTCTTTTAATAAGTTAAGCATACTTTAAAAAAGCTCTTAAAACAAGATTAATAAATCAGGATATGAATATCACTGATTTTTGCACTATTTTATACTATTATTTATCTTTATTTTCACCGTTATTATTTTCATCAAATAATGTCTTTAGCTTTGCAAAAGCTGGGTTTACGCGATCTTTTTTGCTCTTATCAAACGCTTCTTCTGAGATAACAGACCAACCATCGCCTTCGGGATAAACATTTTCTTTTTCTTCCTCCGGAGTCAAAATGGTAATTGGAATATTAAGCAAAATATTGTCCTCAATTGCAGTCTGTAAATCGATTTTATCATCGTCCACTTTAACAATTGGAATCTCACTCTCGTCTAGCTTTTCCTTAGATACTTCATCTTCGGTGTAATTTTCCGTAAAATGAAAATCTTGCTCGAAATCAACCGGTGCTAAACTGCGGCTCGAAGGAACGACGAGCTTCGTTTTAACCTGAAAATCTCCTGTTACATATGGCGAATTATAAAATAATTGGCCAGTAACAAGCACATTTTTTACTTCGTATACCAAATCTTTACTGCGCTCTAAAAATTCAGGACGCACTTGGACTTCCTGCTTAAGTGAAGTGATTGGTTCCCTATTATTCTTAATCTGTGAAAAGTTAATCGTAAGCATCTTAAACCTCCAACGGACGTCGACCAAAGTTCTGATCAACCTGCATTATTTGTTCAAATAAGCGATCAACCCGTAACTGTAAGTGCATTGAGCCCCGACGGCTATTTTTTTGATCAACCTTAGAAATGATATTAGCAGCTGTAGCTTTTCTAATCTGCTTTAAGTAATTTCGCCCTAATTTGCTATATCCTAACAAAAATAATGCTTCATCATTGAAACTGGCGATAATATCATCCTGTGTAACGTTTAGCAGTGTATAAAGTGCAAGACGGCGCAATCGCGAATAGGTATAGCGCTTGGACTTTATCCGTCGTAAAAATTCCGTAAAGTCACGTGCTAAATGAATTTCCTGCTTAAGCTTATATTCAAGCCCTTCACTCATTTGATAAATATCATGTAGCTGCTCAACCGACGAAGACTCAAGCCGATATTTTAGAAACGGAAACAAAATATTCCAATTCGGATATGCCTTTTGCTGGTATAAGTTTTGAACTTCTTTCTTAGGCATCCACTGCTCTAATTCAGCATTTACCTGACTATGCAAGATGATATTGCGAATTGCGCTTGCGCTTTGAACTACACCATTACTTTGCAAGTCATCATCATGACCAGCACCAATTCGGTTAATTGGGTGCAGAGACAGTGGCGTACCCAAATTATGATTAGCTACGGCATAAGCCAAAGCCAAGATAGCATTGGGCTCGTTAACTTCATGGCCGACTTCACGGGCAACCATTTGATTATATTGCGTCGAATAGGTCTGACTATAATCGTTAAAGTCCATGTGACTTTGTGGTATTTCAGCAATCTTACTGCCTAAATAAGCAAAATTTTGCGTTGCATCTTCTACACCAAAGACTAAGTCAGTCACACCTAACTTAGCCAATTGATCAATACTACCTAAAGAAAATAGGTCAGCAGGCTGCACCGCCGTCGAAAAAGGTAGTTCAAAGACTAGATCAGCACCACTTTCAAGTGCAGCTTTTGCTCGCGACCATTTATCCATGATCGCCATTTCGCCTCTTTGAACATAATTACCAGACATTATCACCACTATTGGATCTTTGTCTCCCGCAATATAACGAGCTTGGTTCATTAAAAACTCATGTCCACTATGAAAGGGATTATATTCAGCAATGATCCCGACTACACTCATGCTTTGCTAATCTTCCTCTAACTCTAATTTTTTACCACTAGTCCATAACTTTTCAACATTGTAAAAGTCACGCGCCTCTTCGGTAAAGACATTAACAACAACATCGCCAAGATCAAGCAAAAGCCAGTTAGACTCGCTAGATCCCTCAACACGATAATCATAAAAGTCAGCTTTATGTGCTTCGTCAATAATTGCATTGGCAATCGCATGTAATTGGCGATTTGAGCCTGCACTGGTAACAACATAATAATCAGCTAAAATGCTGTAGCCTTGCATATCATAAGCTGCAGTATCCTCACCATGGCGATCGCTGATTGCTTTTAACGCAAAAGCTAAGATTTCTTTACTAGTCAATTTTTCTCCTTACTATTTTTTGATACTCCACACATTATAGGAATCTAATGTAAGTGGATAGATTTTACTTCGTTTACTAATTAAAAATTCGAGGGTATGTGCTAACTGATAGCCTACGCCTTCATCAAGATTGGCATAGGTTACATCTCTTGCTTCTTGCACTCCTGCAAAAGTTCTTCCCGGTTCAATATAATCAGCCATGTAAACTATTTTATCGAGCGTGGTCATTTGCGTATCAGCGGTTGTATGCCGCCTCACAGCAGTCAATATCTCTTCATCCGTAATTTTTAAATCACGTTTAATAAAATATGTTCCTACGATGCCATGCCAAATTGCGGGGCCCCAGTTGAGTAAATCGAGATCAAACCCTTGTGTTTTAATGGCAGTTTGAAAATCTGCAGGTGAAACCTGCTTAGCATAGTCATGAATAAAGCCAGCTAAAGCTGCTTTATCTTCGTCATAGCCATTTAAGTTAGCAAGTTTTCGTGCAGTTTGACTAACACCAATGCAATGATCAAAACGGTGCTGATCCATATTATTTTTTTCCCGGTTAACAATCTCATCGCTACTTAGCGGCGAAAACGTTTTTTTAAAAAACAACTCATTCATGGTATAAACCCTTTTTTTGAATATAATTTCTAACTGAATCAGGTACAAGATACCTAATTGAGCCACCCATTGCAATAGTTTGCCTAATTGAAGTTGAACTCACGTCCAATCCGGGTACATCAACCCAAATCATCGGTAATTCAGCTGATTGTGGGTAGCCAGCACGCTTTACACCAACTAAGGTAGCTAATTGCGCAATTTTGGTTGGTTCTTTCCATTGCTGGAAGTTATTAACTTGGTCACTTCCCATAATCAAGAAATATTGATTTTCAGGGTGTAATTCATGCAAATAACGCAACGTATCAACGGTATAAGAAACCCCCCCGCGGGTTAATTCAAACATTTTTACTTGAAAATGCGGATTATCCTGCGTGGCTAATTCAAGCATGTTTGCCCGATCTTGCGCTGAAACGACCGGAGCATCTTTTAGTGGGGGAATATTAGTTGGAATAAACCAAATTTCATCAAGATGTAGTTTACTCAAAACTTGTTCACCCACAATTAAATGTGCTGTATGTACCGGATTAAAAGTTCCGCCTAAGATACCGATCTGTTTACCTTTTTTAGGCTCAATTTTTTCTTCTTTTAGCTCAACCGCCGGAGTTTTTTCAAAACTTTTTGCAATTGCAATCATATTTTCCTCTAAATTAACGCACGTCTAATCCCTAAGCCAATTTTACCAGGAGTATAGATTTTAACTAAACAATCTGCCGGAACCGTCACAAAACCAATTCCACCAAAAAGTAAATCACTCTTATAAGAAGTATGCAATTCCTGACCCTTAAGTTCTGGTAATTCGCTGGCTTCTTCTGGCGGATTAAGCAATTCTCCTACATGCCTTTGGTAAAATTCTGTAGCGTTTTCTGTTTTTGTCCGGTGAATATATAAACCACGTGAAGCATAAACAGTAAAGCTAGCAGGGTTCCCCTTTAAAAAGTCAATTCGGCCCAAACCCGCTAAAAACAGCGTATTACCAGGTTTTAATTGGTAAGTAGCCGGTTTAAGAGGCTTTTGCGGTGATATTACTGCCAATTCTTTAGCATTTAACCGCGTAGCCAGTTGATTTTCCGTCATTATTCCCGGTGTATCAACCAAAAAATGACCATTTTCCAACGGAATTTCAATTTTGTCTAAAGTAGTACCAGGAAAACGGGAAGTTGTAATCAGATTCTTCACGTCTCCCATTTCATCAATAATCGCGTTTAATAAAGTCGACTTACCAACATTTGTCATTCCGACAAAATAGACATCTTTATCTCGTGAACCCTTATTTAGATATGAAATTAACTCAGTTAGGTTCTTTTTGTTTTTAGCACTAACTAAGAAAATCTTTTTGGGAAATAGTCCAACTCGATTAGCTTCTTGACGCATCCAATCCTTAATTTTACTTTGTTTTGAATTTAGGGGAAATAAATCAAATTTATTTCCAACCAAGATGAATTCATTATCACCCACAAATCTCTTTAATGAAGATAAAAGTGAATTAGTAAAATCAAAAAGGTCGACCACATTGACAATCAATGCTTTTTTAGAAGCTAGTGAATTGAGTAAGGCCAAAAAGTCATCGTTATCAGCATCCACTGGCATTATTTCATTATAATGCCGTAAACGAAAACAACGCTGACAATAGATGTCGTTACCCTCATCTTCACTTTCGATTGCCTTTTTTAAACGCGATGCAGGCAAGTAGCCCGCTTCTTCGGGGTTATCGGATTGTAAAACAGCTCCACAACCGATACAAATAATATTATCATCCATTTTTTAATGTCTCCTTGAATGTAACTGGATGTGAAATAGCTAAAAAGAAAAAGATAATTTTCTCAAAAAAACGATTTATTCTGGTATTCCATTTATCTGTTTGAATTAATGGCTTAACCAAAACTGATTTTACTCCAGCTAAATTTCCAGCTTGAATGTCAGTAATTAATTGATCGCCAACCATCATTACCTGCTTTTGTGAAAGATTCATATTCTCCCGCTTTTTAGTTATAGCAAAGGGTAACGGCTTTTTAGCTTTTGCGACATAAGCAATGTGATAAGGATCTAGCACTTTGCCAATTCGCTCAGCATTATTATTAGAAATTATCACCAATTTAATATCAGCAACAGCCAGGCGGCGATTAAGTTCATCCATCTTCTTGGCTGTTTCGAATTCATTCCATGCAAGAAGCGTGTTATCTAAATCTGAGAAGACAGCTTTAATTCCCATCTGTTTAAGCACGTCAGTATCTAAATGATAGATTGTGTCAATTGTATAACGTGGCCTGAATAACATTCAACTTCCCCTTCATTTAACATTTCCCTAATCTAATATATCAAAAAAATAGCACGAAGTGATAAATTTTGACATAAAAAAATGGCGCTAATGCGCCATTTTTAAATTAATTTAAAGCCTTTTTAGCAGTTTCAGCTAATTGTGCAAAGGTCTTTGAATCGTTATAAGCAATATCAGCTAACATTTTACGGTTAATGTCAACACCAGCTACTTTCAAGCCGTGCATTAACTTAGAATATGAAAGATCATTTTGTCTTGCTGCCGCATTGATTCTAGCAATCCATAATTTTCTAAAGTCGCTCTTGCGTCTTCTACGGTCACGGAATGCATATCTGTAAGAAACAAATAATTGTGTACTTGCAGCTTTAAATTGCATGTGCTTTGCGCCACGGTAACCCTTGGCAAGCTTCATAACCTTCTTACGACGTTTACGTGTAACTGTTCCACCCTTAACTCTTGGCATCTAAAATTCCTCCTAAATATCGTTTTTATTTAATGATTAACGCATTTGAGAGAGCATCTGTTTGATGCGCTTCAAGTCGCTGCGTGAAACTAATGCAGCCTTTCTCAAATGACGACGTTGTTTCTTAGTCTTGCCATGGAAACGGTGACCAGTAAAAGCGTGATGACGCTTTAATTGACCAGAAGCAGTTCTTTTGAAACGCTTAGCAGAAGCGCGGTGGGTTTTCATTTTAGGCATTTTCTAATTCCTCCAAATTAACTTTAATTATTTTTTATCACTCTTGGGAGCAAGCATTAAAAACATTGACCGACCTTCCATCTTCGGTTTGCTAATCACTGTAGCAATATCTGAAGTGGCTTCGGCCATCTTTTCTAATACTTCGCGACCTAATTCCTTATGAGTAATTGCTCGACCCCTGAACCTGATTGAAACACGAACTTTAGCTTCCTCTTTAGTAAGAAACTTCCGAGCGTGTTTTAATTTAGTGTTGAAATCATTGCCTTCAATTGTTGGACTTAAACGGATTTCCTTTACACTGACGGTTTTGGACTTCTTACGAGATTCCTTAACCTTCTTTTGTTGTTCAAACCGGTACTTACCGTAATCCATAATGCGGGCAACTGGTGGCTTGGCATTAGGCGAAATTAGAACTAAATCTAAACTTGCAACATTAGCTTGGCGCAAAGCTTCAGCCTTTGTTACAACACCAACTTGTTCACCATCTTCATTAATTAAACGAACCTCGCGAGCGCGTATTTGGTCGTTTAATATCAAATTCTTTGGTATAATTCTTCACCTCCATGTTAATTTGAGGACAAGAAAAAGACGGGTAAGAAGTTACCCGCCTTTAATCAACAGAAAATATCGATTAGCCCAGAGGTCAACTTAACTTAGGCGAGAAGCGGGAAAGCTTCTTCTTGTTCTCAACTAAAGTGATTATACGCTTTACTACTTATTAAGTCAATATAAAAAGCGCAAATCGGATATTAGACTTAAATCAAATCTTATCTCTAATTATTATACCAGAATTATTTATTTCAATTACATGATCACATTTTTGCCAAACATTTTGATCATGCGTAGCAATTATGATTGTTGCCGCAGGATCAAATCCGGTTAACAATGTTTTTAAAACCACTTGGCCGTTTTCTGCGTCGAGGGAGCCCGTTGGCTCATCAGCAAAGATTACTTTAGGTGATTTTAAAATTATTCGAGCCAAGGCTACTCGTTGTTGTTCTCCACCACTAAGTGTGTAAACTTTTTGCTTCAACTGTAGCTTATTTAACCCAACATGAGAAAGAGCATTCTTCATTTTAGTCTCTTTTGCAGATTTAGATAGCTTTTGATTAGCAAAACTTAAGCCCAGATTTTGTCTAACCGTTTCGGTATCAATTAAACCAAAATTCTGAAAAATAAAGCCGAAATAATTACGGTACAGTTTTTTGCGACTTTTAGAATTAACCTTGATATCAGCGACCTTCACCTCTCCCGCAGTAGGCCTTTCTAAGCCACTCAAAAGATTTAACAACGTTGTCTTACCGGCTCCACTTTTACCAACAATGGCATAACTTTTACCAGACTCAAGATTGCAATTTATATCGTTAAAAATAATTTTATCGTTAAATTTCTTAGTAAGATGTTCTACTTTAATCATTTAGACTCCTAGTTTCCATGGTTAAGCGAAGTTAATAGGTCACGTTGCGCTTGGTAATATGTCAGCCAAATAATAATTGCTTCAAGCAAAAGATAGCCTAGACCATATGACAGTAGATTTAAGCGATTTAAGCCAGCTAAAGTAACCGTAATAATCAATATATCAAGTATTAAATTACCCGTTAAAAATGTTCCAACAAGTTTGGCATTTGATTTGCCAAATACTTGGTATACTGCAATTTTACGACGATTATTCTGCAAGAATGTTGAACTAACAAACAAGATGATAAAAATAAGTTGCAGAAGCGTCAAAACAGTTGTAATGGTCAACATGAGTATTTGTTTATTAGCTCTAATATTATAGTCCCATAATAGTGTCTGTCGACTAGTTATACTGACAACATATGGATTCAATCCTAGCTGCTTAACTAATTTTTTCAGTTCCTTAAGGTGAAGAAACTGAATTGTTCCTTGGCTAATAGTCGCCAGATAAAAATCATCGGAAAGCTGCTTATCATTTGTAACGGCAATCAAGGGATCTGTTGAGATTGACGATAAAATATCATATACAACCGTATAATTAAAAATTTTCTGGCCGCTCTCAATTGGTATTACCTGAATCTGTGGATGGAGAACTTTTGAATAGTAATTGGGAAGAGTGTTTTGAGTATTAATAAAAGAGCGCAGTTGTTTTTTTGCCGTTCTTGCTTGATCTAAGCGGTTCTTTGGTACCAGAAGCATAATTTGATGCTTATCTATCTTGGACAGTTTAGGTTTAAGTTCACTATTTTTAACAAAATTATGATTGGCAATAATCACATTTCCACTATCTTGGGGGTTAGTTGTACGTATTCCTGGTTGAAACTGTTGTGAATTTTGCGCGACAATCACGTCTGATGCCTGTACAACCAACTGATGGGCTTTTTTAGCTACTTTTTGATCCTCATTATGATCATTAACATTCCAGCCCAACCCTAGTAAATAACTATTTTTTTGTCTGTGCCATTTCTTAACAATATTTTGATCTCTGTCATAGAGTTCATGATGATTGAGTAAAGTTGCCACGTTAACTATCATTAAGGCTAAAATAGCTATTTTTAATACATACCCAATTAGGAGAAATGAGTGAGCACTCTCTTCTCCTTTAATTGCCAAATACGGATTCATTAAAGCCAAAACCACGTAAGAAATGCTATTTAACAGGAAAAAGCTAGCAAATAATATTAATAAAAGAACTGATAGATATGGCAAAAAGAACCGCCAGCCACTTGCTGTAAAAGTCTTAAGACTCCAAATAATCGTCATCAGGATGATTATGCCAAAGGAAGCTTCCAACAGTGCAGATTCATTTTTCAGATCATGCTTAAACATTTGCCAATTGCTTAGACCATTAATTTTCATCACGGCGTATGCTTTAAAACGGTAAAGCTTTTCTAGTACCATGACAATAAATAGTACTCCAATTATTCCCATTCCAACGATCAAATCAAATTGCGAAACATTTTCTAAAAATATCATCAACAAGGTTTTTGGAGTCAATGAGGTATCTTCAACTTGTATCAAAAATTGGTTTTTCCTTAGCCATGATACCAAGTGCTTTAATGATTTCCCTTTAGCATTAGTCGAGTATAAACCATACATATCTTCTAGCATAAGTTCTTTATCAGTTAGCTTTTTAATGGATTCATTTTGATAGAGTGAAAAGTCATTACTATTACCGTCAAAATCATAAACTATTTTTGTGCGATGGCCGTTAAAATTATCAATTCGCATTTTAACCAAAGAAACATTTTCATTACGAGTAAATTTCTTCAAGATAGCAAAAAAAGCTTTTTTATTGTGCTTCTTATTCCATTTTTTAGTGTCTTTAATTCTTTTATTAATCGGCTTTGAAGCATAAATGTTTATAATAGTAGAATTATTTGGAATGGAATTATTATCGTATTCACGCATGAATCCAGCAAAGAAAATAGCTGTAACGATTGTTATTATCGTATAAAGCAAGATTTTTATTTTTCGAAGCATTTTCAACCCCTAATTACTATTGCAAACCCACTGGTCTTATTTAACAATTTAACTTATGCAAATCGTAAAGATATGCTTGACCATCTTTATAAGTTTAACTTTATCATACTAGTTTAAATTAGACCATTTACCTTCCAAAAGCTGCTAAAAATTAAATAAACAAAAAAGCCGCTTTTGATATGAACCCCGAAGTTAGGACAACTTCGAGGTTTTTATTATGGCTAAATTATCCAAACAAGATAAAATTGAAATCTTCAAT